>NZ_VJYK02000140.1 GCF_007097205.2 Streptomyces alkaliterrae | reverse complement strand
CCGCAGGTCCGTCCCCCGCCCGGACCGACGATCCGTCGCCAGGCAACCCGTCGCCGGGCAATCCGTCGCCAGGCAATCCGTCGCCGGGCAACCCGCCGGACCACAACCCACTCGAACGGGAACGCGCGCATCTGGCCGCCTCGCGTGCCGCGCTGCGCGCGATGCGCGCGGAGGCCGAGGCCCTCGACACCACCGACGTCGCGGCGAGTTGGGTGAGCGCCGAGGTGATCAGGGCGGACGTGGAGCGACGCATCAAGGCGCTCGCCGACCTCGCCGACGCCCCGCTCTTCTTCGGCCGCCTCGACTACGCCCTCGGCCACGGCCCCGGCGCCCACCCGTCCGATCCGGAAGAGAACACCCACCACGACCGGCACGGCGTCCGCCTCGACCACCGCTTCTACATCGGCCGCCGCCACGTGCACGACAAGGACGGCGACCCGATGGTCGTCGACTGGCGGGCACCGGTCTCCCAGCCCTTCTACCGGGCCTCCCGCCGCGACCCCCTCCACGTCGAGCTGCGGCGCCGCTTCGGCTGCACCGGCGGCGAACTCACCGCCTACGAGGACGAACACCTCACCGACCCGGCCGAGCGGTCCGGCCCCAGCGCCCTGCTGCAACGCGAGATCGAGCGCCCCCGCGTCGGCCCGATGCGCGACATCGTCGCCACGATCCAGCCCGAGCAGGACGAGATCGTCCGGGCCGCCGTCGACGGCAGCGTCTGCGTCCAGGGCGCCCCCGGCACCGGGAAGACCGCCGTCGGCCTGCACCGCGTCGCCTACCTGCTCTACGCCCACCGGGACCGGCTGGCCCGCACCGGCACACTGGTCATCGGCCCGAACGACTCGTTCCTGCACTACATCGAGCAGGTCCTTCCGGCGCTCGGCGAACTCGCCGTCGAGCAGACGACGGTGGACCGGCTCACCGCCCATGTGCCGGTGCGCGGCGCCGACGAGCCGGCCGCCGCCGTACTGAAGGGCGACGCGCGGATGGCTGAGGTGCTGCGGCGGGCCCTGCGCGCCCAGATCACCATGCCGACCGAACCGTGCGTTGTCGTGCGCGGCTCCCGCCGCTGGCGGATCCCCGCCGACGAACTGGCCGAGATGACCCAGGAGTTGATCGACCGAGGACTGCGCTACGGTGCCGCCCGCGAGGCCCTGCCGCAGCGCGTCGCGCACGCCGTCCTGCTGCGCATGGAACGCGCCGGCGAAGCCCCCGACGACCGGGTGCAGGACGCCGTCGCCCGGAACAGCGCCGTCAAGGCGGCCGTCCGTGCCGTGTGGCCGCCCGTCGACCCGGCCAAGCTGGTGCTTCGCCTGCTCTCCGACCCCGACTTCCTCGCCGAGGCCGCCGACGGCGTACTGACGGCCGACGAGCAGAAGACCATCCTGTGGGCCAAGCCGGCCCGCGGCGTGAAGTCCGCGCCCTGGACGCCCGCCGACGCCGTCCTCGTCGACGAGACGCGGGACCTGGTCAGCCGCACCCGGTCGCTCGGCCACGTGGTGCTCGACGAGGCGCAGGACCTGTCACCGATGCAGTACCGCGCGGTCGGCCGCCGCTGCAGCACCGGATCGGTCACCGTGCTCGGCGACATCGCGCAGGGCACCACCCCCTGGGCCACGCCGAGTTGGGCCGACGCCCTGCGACACCTCGGCAAGCCGGACGCCGTCGTGGAGGAGCTGACCCAGGGCTTCCGCGTGCCGCGCGACGTCATCGCCTACGCGTCCCGGCTGCTGCCGGCGATCGCCCCCGACCTGACCCCCGCGACATCCGTCCGGGAGTCCCCGGGCGACTTCTCGGTAATCCGCGTACCGAGCGACGAGCTGACCGCCGAGGTCGTCCGGGCCTGCCGGGCCGCGCTCGACCACGAGGGCTCGATCGGCCTGATCGCCGCCGACAGCCGGACGCCCGCGCTGACGGAGGCGCTGGCCGCCGCCGGGCTGCCGCACCTCGCGCCCGGCGAGGAGACCTCCCACCAGGCCCGCCTCACCCTCGTGCCCGCCTCCCTCGCCAAGGGTCTGGAGTACGACCACGTGGTGCTCGACGAGCCGTCGGCGGTCGTCGACGGGGAACCGGACGACCGCACCGGGCTGCGCCGCCTCTACGTCGCGCTGACCAGGGCGGTCTCCGGGCTGGCTGTCGTGCACGCCGCGCCCCTCCCGGACCTGCTGGCACAGGACGACACGCCCCCGGCGGGTCAGGAACCGGCCAGGTACTCCTCCGAGTCCACGATCCGGTAGGCGTAGCCCTGCTCGGCCAGGAAGCGCTGCCGGTGCGCGGCGAAGTCCTGGTCGATGGTGTCGCGGGCGACGACCGAGTAGAAGCGGGCCTCGTGCCCGTCCGCCTTCGGCCGCAGCACCCGGCCCAGACGCTGCGCCTCCTCCTGCCGCGAGCCGAACGTGCCGGAGACCTGGATGGCCACCGTCGCCTCCGGCAGGTCGATGGAGAAGTTCGCCACCTTGGACACCACGAGCACCGACAGTTCGCCGGCCCGGAACGCGTCGAACAGCTTCTCGCGCTGGGCGTTGCTCGTCTCACCCTTGATGACGGGCGCGCCCAGCCGTTCGCCCAGTTCGTCGAGCTGGTCGATGTACTGGCCGATGACCAGCGTCTGCTCGCCCGCGTGGCGGCGCACCAGCTCCTCGGTGACCCGCTGCTTGCTGCCCGTCGTCGCGCAGAACCGGTACTTCTCGTCCGACTCCGCCGTCGCGTACGCCAGCCGCTCCGACTCGCTCAGCGTCACCCGCACCTCGACGCAGTCCGCCGGCGCGATGTACCCCTGCGCCTCGATCTCCTTCCACGGCGCGTCGAAGCGCTTCGGACCGATCAGCGAGAACACGTCGGACTCGCGGCCGTCCTCCCGGACCAGCGTCGCGGTGAGGCCGAGCCGCCGACGGGCCTGGAGGTCGGCGGTGAACTTGAACACCGGCGCGGGCAGCAGGTGCACCTCGTCGTAGACGACCAGGCCCCAGTCCCGCGAGTCGAACAGCTCCAGATGAGGGTAGACGCCCTTCCGCCGCACGGTCAGCACCTGGTAGGTGGCGATGGTGACGGGCCGGATCTCCTTCTTCGTGCCGCTGTACTCGCCGATCTCGTCCTCGGTCAGCGAGGTCCGCCGGACCAGCTCGTGCTTCCACTGCCGCGCCGAGACGGTGTTGGTCACCAGGATCAGCGTCGTCGACTTCGCCTGCGCCATCGCGCCCGCGCCCACCAGCGTCTTGCCCGCGCCGCACGGCAGCACGACCACGCCAGAGCCGCCGTGCCAGAAGCCCTCGACCGCCTGCCGCTGGTAGGGCCGCAGTGCCCAACCGTCCTCCGCCAGCTCGATCGGATGCGCCTCGCCGTCCACGTACCCGGCCAGGTCCTCCGCGGGCCAGCCCAGCTTCAGCAGCGTCTGCTTGATCTGCCCGCGCTCTGAGGGGTGGACGACCACGGTGTCCTCGTCGACACGCGCTCCGACCAGCGGCTTGATCCGCTTCGACCGCAGCACCTCCTCCAGCACCGGGCGGTCGGTGCTGACCAGCACCAGCCCGTGCGCCGGGTGCCTGGTCAGCGTCAGCCGGCCGTAGCGGGACATCGTCTCCGCCACGTCGACGAGCAGCGCGTGCGGCACCGGGTAGCGCGAGTACAGCATCAGCGCGTCCACGACCTGCTCCGCGTCGTGCCCCGCGGCCCGCGCGTTCCACAGGCCCAGCGGCGTCATCCGGTAGGTGTGGATGTGCTCGGGGGCGCGCTCCAGCTCCGCGAACGGCGCGATGGCCCGACGGCACGCGTCGGCCTGCTCGTGGTCGACCTCCAGCAGAAGCGTCTTGTCGCTCTGCACGATGAGCGGACCGGTCACCTGCGGGCTCCTTCGGACGGACGGTGGGCGGACGTTCCAGTGTCCACCATCGCCGGACCGTGCGACTGTCCGATGCCGCCTCGCTCACGGCGGGCCCCGACGGACGACGCCTACTCCTCGGTGATCTCGGCGGCGCCGGTGACGCGGTGCAGCGGGTAGGTGCGGACCTCGTCGGCGGTGTGGTCGTAGGCGGTGACAAAGCCGCCCTCGACGCGGATCGGGGCGATCACCCGCTGGCTGGCGGCGCCGTCGGCGTTGACGTAGCCGATCCACACCGCGTCGCCGGTCAGCACCGCCGACTGCATCGTGGCGAGGGTGTCGGCGGACGTCGTGCGGGGGAGTTCGCCGGTGGGCGTCTGCCGGGGGGCCTTGGGGCGGTGCGGGGTGGTCGCGGCGAGGTCCCCGGCGCGGATGGCGCGCACCGCCGCCGTCAGCAGCCTGGCGTCCGGCCGGGGCGGGCCGTCCGGCACCGGCTCGGGCGCCGACCTGGGCGGGGTGCGGTGACCGGCCGGCCCGGCCAGTACGACCTCACCGGTCGCGGACTCCGCCGCCGGCGCGTAGCCCATCTCCCGCAGCCTGGCCAGCAGCACCGCCGGCTCCGCCTGCGCGGCCAGCACGGTCGGCGCGAGCAGCCGCAGCCGCAGCGGCTCCGACCGCCGGTCGGCCAGGACCTCGTTCAGCAGCGCGTCGTCCTCGCAGCGGACGTACGCGGAGGCCGCACCCACTCGCAGCCGGCCGTGCTTGCGGGCCACGTCGTCGACGAGGTAGGCCAGCGGCTGGGGCACCGGGGTGCGGGAGTGCGCGGCGAGGAAGTTGTGCAGCTCGGCCGCCGTCCGGCCGGTGTCCAGGGCGCGCCGCACCGACCCGGAGGTGAACCGGTACACCGTGGCCCCGCCCTTGGACTCGACCTCCGCCAGCACCTCCAGCGTCTCCGCGAGCGGACGCCTCAGCGGACCGGGTGCGACGGCGGTGAGGTCGGCCTGGAGGAGGACGTGGTCCAGCGGCTCGGGCAGCAGCGGGTCGAGCGCGGCAGCGGCCTTCTCGACGTCCGTGAGGGCCTGCCGCCGGTCACCCGCGGTCAGCGCGCGGGCGAAGGAGGCGAGCGCGCCACGGCCGGTGACGCCGAGCAGTTCCGCCTCGGCCAGCGTCGCCGCGCACACCCGTTGCCGCAGCTGGTCGGAGGCCCGGAGCGGCCGCTCCCAGCGCAGCCGCTCGGCGACGGCCTCCACGTCCGGGGCGGCGCCCGCCGGGAGCTCGGCGAGCAGCGTGAGTACCCGGTGCCGGAACGTCGGGGCGGCCGTACGGTCAAGCCCCGGGCCGAGCGCCGCCAACGTACGGCCCTTGGCGTCCCGGCCGCCGACCAGCGCGGCGACCCGGGTGGCCGGCAGCCAGGCGGCGACCAGCGCCGCCCAGCGGCGGGACTCCGGCAGATCGCGCCACTCGTCGTAGTACGGCGTCGGCGCGTAGCGCTCGTCGGCCTCCCCGTCGGAGGCCACCAGCCCGACCGCGTACGCCAGCTCGATCCAGAACGCCGCCTGCGACTCCGCCAACTCCAACGCGGACGCCGTCCGCGCCAACTCCCGGACGCCGAGGCCGCCCGCTCGCAGCACCGGCGGCGCCGACCGGGACCACTCCTTCAGCAGCTCCTCCACCGCCGTCAGGGAGGCCAGCGCCTGACCCGCGGCGGCCGCGTCCACCGACGCGGTCGGGAACTCGCGGCGGACCGGCACCTCCGGCGGGGTCGGCTCCAGACGGCGGTGCGCCCGCCCGTCGCGCAGGTGCAGCGCCACCTCGCGTGGCAGGACGACCGTGCGCGGGCCCGACCGCAGCAGCAACGCCCGGTCCAGCAGCCAGCGCACCGGCGCCGACGGCGTAGTGGAGACCTCCCCGTACGGCGGCCCCCACACCAGCTTCTCCAGCATCGCCGTGGCGGCGGCCGGCGCCTGCTCCAACAGGTCCGCGAGCCGGGAACGGTCGGTGAACAGCTCCCTGAGCGCCGCCAACGCGCTGACCGGGTCGGCCGTCGCCGGCAGGCCCGCGTCCGCCAGGATCTCCTGGAGCCGCGCGGGCGACATCCCGGCCGCCGCCTCCGACAGCGACGGCCCGAGACCGGTCGCGGACGGCTGCGAGGGGCCCGGCGCCAGCACCTCACGAGCCGTGCGCACCAGCCGCAGCCGGTCGTCCCCGCCCCAGAGCACGGCCCGGGCCCGTAGCGCGCGCAGGGCCTCCGGCAGCCGCTCCGCACCGCCGGGCAACAGCGCGGCCAGCACCTCCACCGGACACGGGTCCGGGGCCACCGCGAGTGCCTGCGCGGCCTGCAGGGCGAACTGGTCCAGCCCCTCCAACGCACGGGACACCGAGGCCCGGGTGCCGGCGCGGGTGGCGAGCTGCGTCAGGTCGGCGGGGACCGGGGAGAGCAGGTCCGGCCGCACCCGCAGCAGTTCCGCCAGGCGCTCGTCGGGCCAGGACCGCAGTTCGTCGGCGAGGGTGCGTCGAGGCACGCCGGTCTCGCTGGTCATTCGCACCACACTAGACGTTCTCGCGCTCCCGGGGCCCGGTGCGGCCGGTGGCGGAGACGCGCGCGACCGGGCGGCGCGGACACGGCGCGGCCGCCGAACGGGCCAACCGGCTTGCCGCGCGGTACCGTTGCCGACCGTGGGGATCGAGACCGAGCAGCTTGTACTGGACTACCTCAGCCGCGTCGGGGACCTCGCGCACGCGACCTCGATGACCGCCGCCGAGCGGGCCAGACTCGTCACGGGTCTGCGCTCCACCATCGACGCCGAGCGGGCCAGGACGGAGGGCGGTGCCTCCTCGCCGGCGGCCGTCCGCAAGATCCTCAAGGGGCTGGGCAGACCGGAGGAGATCGTCTCCGCCGCAGCGCGTGGCGGCGGCTCGCTTGTCCCCGGACCCCGCACCCGGACCGGCCGCGACGACTCCGGCTCGGCGGAACCGGCCGACGCGGGGTCGTTCGGGACGGGATCGGCGGCGGAGCCGGAGGGCACGCCCGGACGCGGCCTCGCGGACGCCGGCACGCCCCCGCACCTGGCCGGGATGGACGAGCTGAGCCCCGCCGAGTCCGACCCCACCTGGTGGCGGTCCGGCCCCGACCCGTACGCGCCCGCCTCGCCGGGGGGCGACGTCGGCGGCTTTGTCGGCGGCATCGAGATCCCCGAGATGCTGCGTCCGCCGCCCAAGCCCGGCGAGCCGTCGGCGCCAGGACTGCCCGGCGTGCCCGGTCAGGTCGGGCCGCCGGCGGAGGAGGCCGCGACCGAGACCGAGCCGCCGGCCGCGAAGCAGGGACTGCTCCACCGTCTTCGGCTGCGCGGCGGCGGCCTCGGCGGTGGCGGGCCGAGGGTCGGCGGTGTGGTCGAACTCGCCGCCGTACTGGCGCTGGTGGCCGGCGCGGTGCTCGGCAACGTGCTGGTGCTGGGCGCGGGCTGGCTGCTGGCCTGGTGGTCGCCGCGGCTGACCAGGCCGGAGGCGAAGTGGGCCGCGGCCGGTCTGCCGGGCACGGTCGCGTTCGGTGCCGTGATCTGGCTGTGGGGCCGGATGGACGGCCGCTGGGGTGAGCCCGTCGCCGAGGGCGCGATGCAGGAGGCGCTTCGGGAGACCTATCCGTGGGTGCTGCGCCTCGCCGCGGCGGCCAGCGCCGCGTTCCTCCTCTGGCGCGCCAGACGGCCCCGAGCCTGAGCGGGCCCGCCGAAGCCCCGCGCCTGAACGTGCCGCCGGTGTCAGGCGGCCGGGGCCGGGAGGTCGCCGAGGTGGGCCGTGACGCGGTCGCGCAGTGTCAGGTACTCGTCCCAGCGGCGCAACGGGCCCGGCGGGCGGGCAACCGCCCGGGCGTCGCGCACCGTCTCACCGCGCCGGAACTGCTCGCGTGTCAGGTCCAGCTCCACGCCGCTGGGCAGTCTGTTCCACCAGTGGAAGCCCCGCTGCTCCGTGTCCAGGAACACCTCGCCGACGACCAGCTCCCCGCCGAAGACGTCGTTGACTATCAGGGCCGTGATGTCGCAGTGGCCCCAGGAGGGATTGTCGGCGGACCACGGGACGCGGGTCACGTCGTCCGGCGAGCAGGTGTCAGCGGCCCAGCTCGCGCGCAGCGCCCGGTCGAGGTCGAGGAGGCTCCATGGCGTGGTGGTGGTCATGGCGCAAGCGTGGCAGCCGCCACTGACAGTCGCGCTGCGAGAATGGCGGACATGTGTGCCGCCGCGCTTCCGACGACGGTCGGGTTCGACCTCGACATGACCCTGATCGACTCCCGTCCCGGTATCCGGGCGACCTACGAGGCGCTGGCCGTCGAGACGGGTGTCGCCATCGACGCGGAGCTGGCGGTGTCCCGGCTCGGTCCGCCGTTGGAGCACGAGCTGGCGCACTGGTTCGCACGGGAGCGCATACCGGAGATGGTGGTGCGCTACCGCGCGCTCTACGAGGTGCACGCCTTCCGGCCGACGCTGCCGATGCCGGGCGCCGTGGCGGCGCTGGCCGCGCTGCACGAGGCCGGCGGCCGGTCGCTGGTGGTGACGGCGAAGAACGAGCCGCACGCCCGGATGCACCTGGAGCACCTGGGCATGCGGGCGGACGCGGTGGCCGGTTCGCTGTGGGCGGAGGCGAAGGCCGAGGCGCTGCGCGCGCACGGCGCGACCGCCCTCGTCGGCGACCACGTGGGGGACGTGCGCGGCGCCCGGGCGGCCGGGGTGACGGCCGTCGCGGTCGCGACCGGGCCGTGCGACGAGGCGGAGCTGCGGGCCGCCGGAGCCGACGTCGTGCTACCCGACCTGCACGCCTTCGGGGCATGGTTGAGCGAGGCGGCGCACGACGCACCGCCCGTCGCCCCACAAGCCACTGCGGGCTGACCGAGAAGCCGACCGGGAAGCCGACCGGGAAAACTGGCCGGGAAAGCTGGCCGGAAGCTGTCAGCTTTCGGCGGTTGTACGCGTGTGGCGGCGCTGCTCGAACACCGCGCGCAGCAGCCCGGCGCCGGCGAGCGCGAAGCCCACGCCCATCAACATGGAGACGAAGTACGCCGTCGGCGGGAACGGTTCGGTGCCGACGAAGAAGGGTACAAACGTCACCAACGTGGCGAGTGCGCCGATGACAAAGACGATTCCTCCCACTCTGACGAGCAGGTCGCCCGGCCGGCGCCCGGCGGCGGAGTCGGCGGACCGGGGGCGGAAATCGGCTGACAGGCGGGGTGCTTCCCCGGACACTGGTGTATTGCTCACCGGTCCAGGGTAGGCCGGGGGCAGGTACGACGCCGTAGCGGGCGGGGGCGTCTTGTCACCGGCCGCTGGGAGATTAATCTTGGAGGCGGCGGGTCATCGGACCCGCTGTCCTGTTATTCAGGGCAGACCAAGGCCGGATCGCGAGGACGCGGTCCGGCTTTCCGGACGAGTACGAGGACGAGGACAGACGTGCCTACCGGCAAGGTCAAGTGGTTCAACAGTGAGAAGGGCTTCGGCTTTCTCTCCCGCGACGACGGCGGAGACGTCTTCGTGCACTCGTCGGTGTTGCCCAGCGGGGTGGAGTCGCTGAAGCCGGGACAGCGCGTGGAGTTCGGGGTGGTCGCGGGCCAGCGGGGTGACCAGGCGCTTTCGCTGACGCTGCTGGACCCGACGCCTTCGGTGGCCGCCGCACAGCGGCGCAAACCGGACGAACTGGCCTCGATCGTCCAGGACCTGACCACCCTGCTGGACGGTGTGTCCCAGCAGTTGGAGCGAGGGCGCTACCCGGACAAGGCCCAGGGCCACAAGATCGCCGGCATGCTCCGCGCCGTCGCCGACCAACTGGACGTCTGAGCCGGGGAACGGACCGGCTCAGCCGGACGCGGTGGTCGTCCACGGCGGAAGCAGCGCGTCGGGGCCGAGGGGAGGTACCAGCCCCTCGGCCGCCGCGCGGGTCAGCAGCCCGCGCACGGCCGCGTAGCCGCTCTCGCCGAGGTCGGCGGTGAACTCGTTCACGTACAGGCCGATGTGCTGCTCGGCCACGGCGCGGTCCAGTTCCTGGGCGTTCTCCCGGACGTACTCGGCCGAGGCCCGCGGATCGTCCCAGGCCAGCCGCACCGAGGCGCGTGCCGCGTCGGCCAGGGCGGCCAGCCGCTCGGCGCCGAGCGAGCGTTTGGCGATGATCGCGCCGAGCGGGATGGGCAGACCGGTCGTCTGCTCCCAGTGCTCACCCATGTCGGCGAGTTCGTGCAGCCCGAAGCGCTGGTACGTGAACCGCGCCTCGTGGATCACCAGTCCGGCGTCGACCCGGCCGTCCCGTACGGCCGGCATGATCTCGTGGAAGGGCAGCACCACGATCTCCCCGACGTCGCCGGGCACCTCCTGGGCTGCCCAGAGGCGGAAGAGCAGGTACGCCGTGGACCGCTCGCTCGGCACGGCGACCGTGCGGCCGGTGAGGGAGATGCCGGGCTCGCGGGTGAGTACCAGCGGCCCGCAGCCTCGGCCGAGCGCCCCGCCGCACGGCAGCAGCGCGAAGTCCTCCAGCACCCACGGCAGTACGGCGTAGGACACCTTCAGCACGTCGAAGGGGCATCGCTCGCCCTGTTCCGCGAGCCCGTTGGTCACGTCGATGTCGGCGAGCGTCACCGCGAGCGGGGGAGCGCCCGGCACCAGTCCGTGCGCCCAGGCGTGGAAGACGAACGTGTCGTTCGGGCACGGCGAGTAGGCGATCCGCATTGCGTCGCCGGACACCGGCTGGTCGGTCACGTCGACTCACCCTCCCGCCAGTCCGCCAGGACCGGCATGATCCTCGTGAAAGCGTCGGACAGTTCCTCCAGCGCGTCGTGGACGCGCCAGGCGGCCCGGTCCCTGGGGCCGACGGAGTTGGAGACGGTACGGATCTCCAGCGCGGGAAGGCGCAGTGCGGTCGCCGCCTCCGCCACGCCGAAGCCCTCCATGGCCTCGCCGACCGCGCCCGGGTGGCGCGCGGCCAGTTCGGCGGCGCGCTCGGCGGTGCCGGTGGCGGTGGACACGGTCAGTACGGGGCCGAGCACGGCGCCCGCCGCCTTCGCGACCGCGCCGGCCAGCGCGAGCGGTACCGGGTGGCGGTCGGTGCCGAAGCCCAGCTCGGTGAGGGAGGCGAAGCCGTCGTGGGTCTGCGCGCCCAGGTCGGCGGCGATGATCGCGGTGGCCACCAGCGGTCCGTCGACGTGTGGGGCGAAGCCGCCGCCGATTCCGGCGGAGACCACCAGTCCGAAGGGTCGGCCGTCACGTTCGGCGAGGGCGAGCGCCCGGGCGGTGCCGGCGGCCGCCGCCGCGGGGCCGACACCGGCGGCCACGACCGCCACGTCCGGCGGGCCGGACGGCGGGCCGGACCTGGAGTCGGACGGCGGGTCGGCTGCCGAGTCCGCCGGCGGCTCGGCGCGCCGGCAGCCGCGCGTCACCGCCTCCCGTTCGGCCGGGACGGCGGTGACGACAAGGACGCGCATGCGGCGGCTTCCTGTTGGGAACGCGGCGGTCGACTCGGTGTGCGGCCGGGTGCCAGGCCCGGCGTGGGGGCTCAGCTCTCCTTGACGAGGGTGAAGTGCCACAGGCCGTAGAAGCCCTCGGCCTCCTTCTTGCCGGCGGAGTTGACCTGCGCGATGACCAGGTCGGTCTCCTTGGGCAGGGCGCTGTACCGCAGCTGGGAGCCGTCGAAGGTCTTGTACGTCTTGGTGGTGGGCTCCAGCAGCTCCTGGTTGGCCAGGAACACCTGCCAGCCCTTCTCGGCGATGTCGCTGTCCACGCCGAAGCGCAGGACGTCACCCTCGCCGAAGTCGATCTTGCGCTTGCCGTTGCCCTCCGCGCACTTCTTCAGCTCCTTCTCGGAGAGCTTCTTGCCGTCGTTCCAGCAGCTCGCCTCCGAGGTCACGGAGTCGGAGCCGATGGTGACCGTGGCCACCGGCGTCGGCTTCTCACAGCCGCTGAGGGCGGCCAGGGCGCAGACGGTCGCGCCGGCGGCAAGGGCGGTGCGGGCGGTGCGGCGGAACCGGCCCGTGGAGAGCATGCTCGTCATGCTGGCAATCTATCCTCCGCCGCCGGTCAGGCGACGCGCGGGTGCGGTGTGCCGCGCCGGGCGGCCGTCAGCAGCGCCCTTATGGTCGCCAACGTACCGGCGGCGACGATCAGCGCGGCCACCGACAGGCCCAGCGTGCCGAACAGCGGCAGCGAGATGCCCACCGCGCCGCCTACCACCCACGACATCTGCATCAGTGTCTCCGAACGGGCGAACGCGGACGGCCGTACGATCTCCGGCACGTCCCGCTGGATGAGCGCGTCCAGCGACAGCTTGCCCAGCGCCTGGCACAGCCCGGCGGTACCGGCCAGCACGGCCACCGCGACCGTGGTGTGCAGCAGCGCGGCGCCGACGGCCACGGTCAGCGTCAGCAGCATCACCACCACGATGTTCACCTCCGGCGCCCGACCCTTCACCCAGGCGCCGACGATCGTGCCCAGCGCGTTGCCCGCGCCGGCCGCGACGACCACCAGACCGAGCGAGAACGCCGCCGTCATCCCGGGGAACGGGTGCTCGCGCAGCAGGAACGCCAGGAAGAAGGTGAGGAAACCGGACAGCATCCGCACGTGCGCGTTCGCGACCAGCGCGTTCAGCACCGACGCGCCGACCGTGCGCAACCCGGGCCGCTGGGCCGCCCGGCGGCCGTGCCCCGGGGTGTGCCGCACCAGCCACGGCTCGGGCTCGCCGGCCGCCGCCGCGAGCTGGGCCCGCCGCTCGCCCTTCGCCGAGTCCACCGAGTGGGGGAGCGTGAACGACAGGAAGGTGCCGAGGACAAACACCGCCATCGCCGCGTAAAGCGGCCACTGTGGGCCGAGCTGGTGCAGCCCGGCGCCGATCGGTGCGGCCAGACCGGTGGCGATCAGCCCGGCGAGTGTCACCCGACTGTTGGCCTTGACGAGCGAGATGCGCGGTGGCAGGAGCCTGGGCACCACGGCCGACCGCACCACTCCGTACGCCTTGGACGCCACCAGCACGCCCAGCGCCTCCGGGTACAGCTCGAGGCCGCCGGTGGCGATGGCGCCGGCCAGCGCCAGCGCCAGCAGCGCCCGGGCCAGCATCGCCGCGGCCATCGCCGCCCGCCGACCGTGCGGCAGCCGGTCCAGCAGCGGGCCGATGACCGGGGCGAGCAGGACGAAGGGCGCCATCGTGATCGCCAGGTACAGCGCCACCCGGCCGCGCGCCTCGGCGGTCGGCACCGAGAAGAAGATCGTCGACGCCAACGCGATGGTGATCAGCATGTCGCCGGCGGAGTTCACCGCGTGCAGCTCGATCAGCTTGCCGAGGCCGCTCTCGCCGGCGCCCTGCGCGTGCGTCGCCTTCCGGACCTTTCGGGCGACGGCGGCCGGGGGGCGCCGGACGGCGCGCCCGAGGGCCCGAACCAGACCCCTCGGCCGTCCGGGCCCCCGATCCGACAGCGGTGTGGCGCCCACAGCGTTCAGTGTGCCCCAGTGGTCACGGCTTGACCCGCAACTTGGGCGGCCCGGCCCGGCCGTGCCGGTCCCCCCGTGGGGTAGCGTGGGAGTGCAGTGCGTCTCGCATGGTCCTTCATCACGGAAGGTGGGCGTCGCAGCGGCCCCTCGGTCCGCTCCGTCCCCGCGTCAGGCCAGGGAACGGCGGCGGCGCACGCGCGAGACGGCGTAGGAGAAAACGATTCTTGTGAGTGCTGCGATGCGAAGGCGTACCCCGGACCGGCTGTGCGCCGAGGCGGTCGAACTCGCGCGGGAGGCCGCCGAGGAGGCCGCCTGGCCGGGCAAGCCGGGCGACTACCTGGGCGCCACCGCCGACGACGACCGGGTCGTGACCCACTTCTTCGAGTGCCATGACCCCGGCTACCGGGGCTGGCGCTGGGCGGTCACCGTCGCCCGGGCGTCCCGCGCCAGGACGGTCACCCTCGACGAGACGGTGCTGCTGCCGGGCCCCGGCTCGCTGCTGCCGCCGGAGTGGGTGCCGTGGAGCGAACGGCTGCGCCCCGGCGACCTCGGCCCCGGCGACCTGCTGCCGACCGAGCCGGAGGACCTGCGGCTCGAGCCCGGCTACACCGGCGAGGACGAGCCGCCGCCCAACTCCGTCCTCGCCGACGAACGCGCCACCCCGGCCCCGCTGCCGCCCGCCGACAC
>NZ_VJYK02000014.1 GCF_007097205.2 Streptomyces alkaliterrae | reverse complement strand
TGTGTATAAGAGACAGATGCCGGGTGGGGTGTCCGCCTGTTCTCCATGCCTCGCCTCGGGTCGCGCTCCTTCGGTCACACCCGTCGGGTGGTCACACACAGAGGAAGGACCGCCGAGCGGAGGCGATAGTTCCTCTTCGCCCGGTTCTGTGAAGATCGCCACCCCCGGGAACCGGGGGGAGCGGACCCGGCTCGCACCGACCGACGATCCACCACCAATCGGGTAGTGCGGTCAAAACGATCAACAAGCGTCAACTCGCCGAGGAAACAGGAAGTTGAGCGGCGCGCCCGCCGCGCGAGCTGGCCCTAATGGAGTAGTGTGGCGAACCTGGCCTCGACCTTGTTGACTTCGCGTGGCACAGCGTGACACTCGAGCACGATTCAGTCACCCTGAGTGGCGAACCGGTAACTGTGCCATAACGGCAACAGGGGGCGCGGGCCCGACACGCCGGGCAAGTCGGCAAGGTTGTGGCAGGCTGCACCCGGGCAGGCCACACTCGTCTAGCGGGAGCAGCGACGCACGTGACGTCGGCAGGCACCACCCGGGAGGTCCCCATGCCCGAACTGCGTGTCGTGGCGGTCAGCAACGACGGCACACGGCTGGTGCTCAAGGCTGCCGACAACTCCGAGTACACGCTGCCCATCGACGAACGGCTGCGCGCCGCCGTGCGCAACGACCGGGCCAGACTCGGTCAGATCGAGATCGAGGTCGAGAGCCACCTCCGCCCGCGTGACATCCAGGCGCGGATAAGAGCCGGCGCCAGCGCCGAGGAGGTCGCGCAGCTCGCCGGCATCCCCGTCGACCGGGTGCGCAGGTTCGAGGGCCCGGTGCTGGCCGAGCGCGCCTTCATGGCCGAGCGGGCCCGCAAGACCCCCGTCCGCCGACCCGGTGAGAACTCCGGGCCGCCGCTCGGCGACGCCGTCTCGGAGCGGTTGCTGATGCGCGGGGCAGACAAGGACACCGTCCAGTGGGACTCCTGGCGTCGGGACGATGGCACCTGGGAGGTGCTGCTGGTGTACCGCGTCGCCAGCGAGACCCACTCGGCCAGCTGGTCCTACGATCCGCCGCGCCGCCTGGTGCAGGCGCTGGACGAGGAGGCGCGCGGGCTGATCGGCGAGGCGGACGACACCCCGGAGCCGAGCTACCCGTTCGTTCCGCGCATCGCCCGGCTGCCCAAGGAACGGCTCGGGGACGACGGCCGGGCGGCCGACCGGTCGGAGGCGGCACGCACCGAGCCGGTCGAGGAGCGCGACTCGCTGACCAGCCTGCTGGAGGCCGTACCGAGCTTCCGGGGTGACCTGGTCGTACCGGAACCGGCCGTCGAGTCCACCGACGGGCAGCGCGAGGAGGACGAGGAGGGCGCCGTCGTCGAGCCGCCGGCACCGGCGGCCAGTGCCGGTTCCGCGTACGCGGACGTGCTCATGCCTCGCACGGTCGCCGGCCATCGTGACCGGCTCACCGGCAACACCGACCGCCAGGCCGAGGCCGACGGCGTACGACCCGGTAGACGCGCAGCCGTGCCGAGTTGGGACGAGATCGTCTTCGGCACACGCCGCAAGAAGCAGGACTAGCCGTGTGGGTGGGGCCGCGGCCCCACCCACCATGCCGCGGGATCAGCCCGGGTCGGCGCCGGTGGCCACCGGGCGGGCCGGATCGGCCACCCACTCCGACCACGAACCCACGTACAGCGCCGCGTTGAGCCCCACGACGGCCAGCGCCCACACCTGGTGCGCCGCCGAGACCCCGGAGCCGCAGTACACCCCGACCTCCGCCTCCGGCACGGCGCCCAGCCGCTTGAAGCGCGCCCGCAGCTCGTCGGCCGGCAGCAGCAGCCCGCCGTCGTCGACGTTCTCGCCGGTCGGAGCGCTCAGCGCGCCCGGGATGTGCCCCGCCACCGGGTCGATGGGCTCCGTCTCCCCCCGGTAGCGCTCGGCCGTGCGGGCGTCCAGCAGTACTCCGCGACGGGCGAGCGCGGCGGCGCCCTCCGCGTCCAGCAGTCGCATGCCGCCCGGCTCGGGGGTGAAGTCGCCGGGCTCGGGCCGCGGCCCGTCGGTGCCGACCGGGCCGCGCCACCGCGCGAAGCCGCCGTCGAGCACCCGTACGTCGGGGTGGCCCGCCCAGCGCAGCAGCCACCAGGCCCGGGCCGCGCCCCAGCCGTTCCCGCCGTCGTACACCACGACGGGGTGGTCCGCCCGCACGCCCGCGCGCCGCATCGCCGCGCCGAAGTCCGCCGGGTCGGGCAGCGGGTGGCGGCCGGCGGGCCCCGGCCGGCCGGCCAACTCGGCGTCCAGGTCGACGAAGACCGCGCCGGGCAGATGGCCGGCCTCGTAGAGATCGCGGCCGGGCGGCCCCGCCATCTCGTAGCGGACGTCCAGCAGCGTCGGAGGTGTCTCGCCGCTCAGCTCGCTCAACAGTTCGGATGCGGTCATGATGGCTGTCATGCGGGCATTGTCGCCCAGTGGGTCCGGTCGTGGGGGCAGGACGGCCGGGCCTGTGGAAAACCAGTCTCGAGGCACTCGGGAGCGGAAGGTCGTCGGCATTCCCTCGGCCCGGAGGGGAAGAACTCCGGCGCGGCCGGAGACAGGCGCGTGCGGAGAGTGCGAGCATCGGTACTGCGAGCACACGGCGGGCGCCGCCGCACGGCGTCCGCGCACTCGACCGGGATCGACGACGGCGGCGAGAGCCGCCACGACGAGGAGACAGCGGCGATGACCGAGGCAGTGGCCCGGCCCGTTCCCGGCACACCCTGCTGGGTGAGCCTGATGGCATGTGACCTGCGCGCGAGCGAGGAGTTCTACGGAGAGCTGTTCGGCTGGCAGTTCCGCCGCGTGGAGCAGGAACTCGGCCCGCACGTAAGGGCGTACCTCGACGGGCTGGACGTCGCCGGCCTCGGCGAGATCCGGAAGGGCCACGGCTTCCCGGCCGCCTGGCTGCCCTACCTCGCGACCGACGACGCGGACGAGACGTCCGGCCTCATCCGGGACTGCGGCGGCACGGTCGGCGTCGGCCCGATGGACAGCGGGCAGGGCGACCGGGTCGCGATCGCCGCCGACCCGGCGGGCGCCTCGTTCGGCCTCTGGCAGGCCGACGCGCTGCCGGAGCAGCCGGCGGCCGGACGTCCCGGTACTCCGGTGTGGAACGAGATCATCGTGCCCGAGGCGATGATGGTCACAGCCTTCTACCGGGCGGTCTTCGGCTACCAGGTGGAACGGCTGTCGGTGCCGCAGTCGCAGTCGGACTATCGCACGTTCCTGTTGGCCGGTCGGCCGGTGTGCGGGGTACGGGGAGTGGGGGGCGCGCTGCCCTTCGACCGCGGTTCGATGTGGGTGACTTACTTCGCGGTCAGCGAACTGACGTCCGCACTGCGCATGGTGGACAAACTCGGCGGGCGCGTGCACAGCGAACCCCGCGACTCGCCGTACGGCTGCTACGCCCGGGTCTCGGATCCGGACGGCGCGCCGTTCGCGCTCATCGAGATGCTGGACCCGCGGGACGCCGTCGAACGCCCGCTGCGCGACCGCTGACCCGGGCCCGCGCCCGCGGCCCCTCGGGTGTCAGCCGCGGGGGGCCGGTACGGGCTGCTGCGCCGGGTCGACCGGCAGCGTCTCCGGGGACAGCGCCCCCGCCCTGGCCGCGGCGGCCGTCAGCCGCCGCCGATGGTGCCGCCGGCACAGCACCTCGTAGCCGACCTCGTCGGCCGGGCGCCGTACGTCGCCGACGACCACCTGCGCCCCCTCGACGACCATCTGCCCGCCGACGGTACGCGCGTTGTGCGTGGCCCGCGCCCCGCACCAGCACAGCGCCTCGACCTGGAGGACCTCCACCCGGTCGGCCAGCTCGATGAGCCGCTGCGAACCGGGGAACAGCCGGGTGCGGAAGTCGGTGGTGATGCCGAAGGCGAACACGTCGATGCCCAGGTCGTCCACCACGCGGGCGAGTTGGTCGACCTGCTCGGGCGTGAGGAACTGGGCCTCGTCGGCGATGACGTAGTCCGTGCGCCCGCCGGCGGTCAGGTGGCGTACGAGGTGCCCGTGGAAGTCGAAGTGGTCGTCCGTCTCGACCGCCTCGGTGACCAGACCCAGCCGGGAGGAGAGTTTCCCCTCGCCGGCCCGGTCGTCGCGGGTGAAGATCATCCCCTGGAGGCCGCGCGCCGACCGGTTGTGCTGGATCTGCAACGCGAGAGTGCTCTTGCCGCAGTCCATCGTTCCGCTGAAGAACGCCAGCTCTGGCATGCGTGCGTAGGCCCCTTTGTGTGCTCGGTGTGCTCTGGACGGAACGTCGCCGGTGGGCGCGGTGGGCGGTGGCGGTGGGCGGTTGCTCAGGTACGCACCTGGAGCAGCGGCACGAGCTGTTCGGCCGGTGTCATCGAGCCGTGCATGCCCACCAGCGCGGACTCGTTCGGCTCGTTGCGGCTGGCGATGATGGCGGCGTTCCCGGTCATGGCGACGACCACGTCGCCGAGACGCGGTCGGACCCGGTCGGCCACCGCGTCGGCCGGACCGAACCAGCCGAGTTCGATCGCCTCGTCCCTGGTGGCCACCCACGCCTGGTCGGCCAGTACCTCCCGCCAGACGGCGTACACGTCGGCCGTCGCCCCCGGTACCGCGTACACGTGCCGGGCGCGACCCTCGCCGCCGAGCCGGGCGACGCCCGCGCCCAGCTCCCAGTCCTCGTCGAAGTCCAGCCGGGACTCGGGTCCTTCGGGCACGTCGACCATGCCGTGGTCGGCGGTCACGTACAGCGCGGAACGCGGCGGCAGCTGCTCGGCGAGACGCCGGGCGAGACCGTCGACGTAGCGCAGCTGCTGCCGCCAGTGGGCGGAGTCCACGCCGTAGCGGTGGCCGTTGCCGTCCAGGTCGGCGTAGTACGTGTAGACGAGCGCCCGGTCGCTGGCGGCCAGCCGGGCGGCGGCCAGGTCCATGCGCTCCTCGCCGGAGAGCCGGCCGAGGAAGGTGCCGCCGGACAGCGCGATCTTGGTGAGCGGGGTGTGCTGGAAGTGCGGCGCGGAGACCTGGCTGGTCTCGATGCCGGCGTTCTGGGCCCGCTGGAAGACGGTCGGGAAGGGCTGCCAGCGGTAGGGATCGGTCCACGGCTGCCAGCGCAGCTGGTTCATCAGCTGCCCGGCGTCCGGGTCGAGCACGGTGTAGCCGGCCAGGCCGTGTTTGCCGGGAACCAGGCCGGTGCCGACAGAGGCGAGCGAGGTGGCCGTGGTGGAGGGGAAGCCCGCGGTGATCGGCTCGCCGGTGCCGCCGGCCGAGCCGGACAGCAGCGAGGTGAGGAACGGCGCCTCGGCGGGATGGTCGCGCAGCGCCTGCCAGCCCATGCCGTCGACGAGGAAGACGCAGACCCGGTCGGCCGGCTCCAGGGTCAGCCGCGTGGGTTGGTCGTCGTGCACGCCCTGGCCGGCGAGGACGGCCGGGAGCAGGTCGGCGAGCGACGCCTGGCCGTAGCGCGGCACGGGCGCGGTACGGGGGTCGAGCGGTTCGGGCAGCGCCTCTTCGACGGTGGCGGGCCGGGTCATCGGCGAGGTGCCGGGGTGGCCGGATCGGCGGCGATGGTGGACTCCGAGAGCGCCTTGGCGAAAGCGAGCGCCTGCCGGACCGTGTCCGGGCCGTCACCGGCCTCGCTGACCCGCAGCGAGAGGTCGTCGGCGGTGCTGGAGCCGGTGTAGCCGTGGTCGGCGTCGCAGTTCGGGTCGCCGCAGTTGGCCGGTTCGAGGTCGAGGCGGCTCACCGCGCCCCAACCGATGGTGAGCACGACCTCCCTGGGCAGCGTGCCCGGGGTGTAGGACTCGGGGTTGGCCACCACACGGCTGAGCACCACGGAGGAGATCCGGGAGATCTTCACCGACTCGGTCGACGTGGTGGCGTACGGGACCGGGGACGTGCCGTCGGCGGCCTGCTCGTCGGTGTGGCTCACGACAAAGCGGGTCGGGGTGAGGGCGAGCACGGTGACGTGTCGGCGGACCTCGTTGGCGTCGAAGGTCGTCTCCTGGTGCACCAGGTACGAAACGACCGCCTCGCCGCCCACCGCGGCCTCCACCGCCTCGGCCACCAGGGCCGGGTAGTAGCCGCTGCGCTCGATCGCCGCCCGCAGCCCCTGCGTCGTCGTTCCGGTCTTCGCCATGCGGCCATCCTAAGGCCCCGCAGGCCGCGGCACGGACGGCCGGAAGGGGGTGGGGCCCGGTGCGGCGGCCGCCCTCAGCCGCCGTTTCCCGGGTGGCGGGCCTCAGTAGGTGGACAGCCGGCGCGGGCCGAGGTCGGTGGTGACCGGGGGCGGGGCCAGTCGGACGGCGGCGTCGAGCACGGTCAGCCCGTGTGCGGCGACGACCACCGGCTCCAGCTCCAGCGCGACGATCTCCGGGTGGTCGTCGAGGAGCAGCGACACCCGCAGCAGCAGTTCCTCCAAGGCCGCGCTGTCCACGGGCTGCGAGCCGCGCCACCCGAAGAGCATCGGCGCGGTGCGCAGATCGCGTACGAGCCGGGCCGCCTCCCGGTCGGTGACGGGTACCAGCCGGTAGGAGAGGTCGCCGAGCAGTTCGGACGGGGTGCCGGCGAGGCCGAAGGACAGGACGGTGCCGATTCCGGGGTCGAAGCTGGCGCGCACGACGGTGTCCACCCCGCGCGGCGCCATGGCCTGCACGACCGGTCGCAGCTCCGCGGGGCCGCCGAGGGTTTCGGTGAGTTCCGCGTAGGCGCGGCGGAGCTCGGCCTCGCTGTTGAGGTCCAGCCGTACGCCGCCCAGGTCGCCACGATGGCGAAGGTGGGGTGCGGTGGTCTTCAGCGCGACCGGATAGCCGAGCTGGGCGGCCGCGGTGACGGCGCTGTCGGCGTCGGGCGCGGCGGCCATCGGTTGGACGGCGACGCCGTAGTGGCCGAGCAGTTCGGCGGTGGCGGCCGGGTCCAGCGGCAGGCTGCGCGGGCGGTCCGTGCCGTCCGGCTCACCGCCGGACGTGGTGGCGGCGCCGGTCGGCCGATCTGCCACGGCACGGTCGATCAGGGTCGCGGCGGCCGAGCGGTCGACGTCGTAGTCGGGCACCCGGCCGGGGTCGGCGGCGTCCCGGCGCCACTGGGCGTAGCGCACGGCCTCGGCGAGTGCCTTGACCGCGCGTTCGGGCGCGGGGAAGGAGGGGATGCGCCGTTCGCCGAGCGCGGCGTCCAGGCCCTCGATGGCGAGCTGGGCGACGGCGACCGGCTTGGCGGCGTCCGCCGAGGCGGCGGCGAGCGCGTCGGCGAGTTCGGCGGGTGCCCGGTCGTCGACCCAGGGGATGGCGGTGACCACCACGGCGTCGGTGTCGGGGGCGGCCAGCGCGGCGGCGAGCGCGGCGCGGAAGTCCTCCGGGGTGGCCGCGGTGGTGAGGTCCACCGGGGGGCTCGGCCGCAGGCCCTGGGCCAGGCAGGCGTCGTAGGTGAGCAGTCCCAGCGACTCCGCGTTGCCGAGGACGGCGATGCGCGGGCCGGACGGCAGCGGTTGGAAGGCGAGTTGGATGCCGGTGTCGATGAGCTCGGTGACGGTGTCCACGAGCAGCACACCGGCCTGACGGAGCAGTGCGGAGACCGTGGCGTCGGGGGTGCGGCTGACCGGTACCGCGTGTCCGGGCGGCGGGGCGCTGCCGCTGTGCCGGGCACCGCGCACCACGACGACGGGCTTGCGTTCGGCGGTGCGCCGCGCGAGGCGGGTGAACTTGCGCGGGTTGCCGAAGGACTCCAGGTACATCAGGACGACGTCGGTGTCGGGGTCGTCGTCCCAGTACTGGAGGACGTCGTTGCCGGACACGTCGGCGCGGTTGCCGGCGGAGACGAAAGAGGACAGGCCGCCGCCCTGCCGGTGCAGTCCGGCCAGCAGCGCCACGCCGATCGCGCCGGACTGGGTGAACAGTCCGACGCGGCCGTGCCGGGGGCGTTCGGCGGCGAGCGTGGCGTTGAGCCGGACGGCGGGGGCGGTGTTGATGACTCCGAAGGCGTTCGGGCCGATGACGCGCATCCCGTAGGAACGGGCCTTGCGGACCAGTTCGCGCTGCTGCTCCCTGTCGAAGTCGGCGGCCAGCACGACCAGCCCCTGGGCGGCCCGTTCACCGCACTCGGTGACCACCCGGTCGACCGCGGCGGCGGGTACGGCCAGGACGACCAGGTCCACCTCGCCGGGGATGTCGAGGACCGAGCGGTAGGCGGGGACTCCGTCGATCTCCTGGCGGCCCTCCGGCAGCCGGTTGTTGACCGCGTAGACCTCCCCGGGGAAGTCGAGGGCACGCAGTGAGTCCAGCACCGTACGACCGGCGCCGCCGGGCTGCCGGCCGGCCCCCACGACGACCACCGACCCGGGTGCCAGCAGCCGTTGCACCGAACGGGCTTCGGCGCGCTGCTCACGGGCCCGCATCACGGCGAGCGACTTGGCGGTGGGTTCCAGATCAAGCGTCAGATGGACCGAGCCGTCCTCGAAGCTGCGCTTCTGGGAGTAGCCGAAGTCGGTGAACACCTTGATCATCTTGGTGTTGGCGGGCAGCACTTCGGCGGTGAAGCGGCGGATGCCGCGTTCCCTGGCGCAGGCGGCGACGTGCTCGAGCAGGTTGGACGCCACGCCCCGGCCCTGGTGGGCGTCCTGGACGAGGAAGGCGACCTCGGCGTTGTCGGCAGGCGCCGAGGCCGGTCGACCGGTGGAGTCGATGCGGTCGTAGCGCACGGTGCCGATCATCTCGCCGCCCACGAACATGGCGAGGCCGACCCGGTCCACGTAGTCGTGGTGGGTGAAGCGGCGTACGTCGCGGTCGGACAGCCGCGGGTAGGGGGCGAAGAAGCGGTAGTACTTCGACTGGTCCGACACCTGCTCGTAGAAGCTGACCAGGCGTCCCGCGTCGTCGGGCGTGATGGGCCTGATCAGGGCGGTGCCGCCGTCCCGCAGCACGACGTCTGCTTCCCAGTGGGTGGGGTAGGCGCGCTCGGTGGGCCGGTGCATGGGCCCAAGCGTAAGGCGTTCCGACTGATCCGCACCGCCGCCGGGGTTCCGGTCACCATCGCCAAGAGCGGCGGCAACCCGGTCAACGCCGCGTCCATGCTGGCCGTGCTCGGCCTGGGCGCCGAGGGCGGCGAGGAGATCGTCCTGGCGTCGGAGGCCGAGAACGCGGACGCGGCGCTCGACCGGCTGGCCAAGCTGGTCGAGGAGGGCCTGGAGGAGCTGCCGGAGACGGTCTGAGTCGACGGCGGCCACGCCGAGGCGGCGGAGGCGGTGGAGTGGTGACACTCCGCCGCCTCTTTCCGTTCCCCCGAGAAGCACGGCAGCGGGATTCCCGAATCAGTATTCACGCAGCCGTGGCCGGACCCGGGAGAATTATTTCCCGTGGCAATTCAAGAAGTCTCCCCCTCGCCGCACTCCCCCGAATGCCCACAACCTTTGTATACGGCCCGTGTTAACCGCGGGCGCGCGACGTGTTTACAGCACGTTTCGGATTCCTCACGAGCGTCGGCCGCGGTCGGCGACGGGCGGGCGCCATGCGCTCCAGATGGTCGACCACCAGGGCCCTGGCCCGCTCCGCGTCGCGCCGCGCCACGGCGTCGACGATCGCCCCGTGCTCCTGCCAGACGGCCTGCGCCTGCGACGGCAGGACGTCGTCCACGGCGTACATCCACACCACCTTGCGGCGCAGCTGGACGAGCAGCGTGGCCAGGCTGCTGCTGCCACTGGCCTGCGCCAACGTCTCGTGGAACCAGTCCCCCAGCGCACGCAGGTCGGAGACCTGGCCGCCGACCGCGCGCTGCCGCCCCAGCCGCACCAGTCCGCGCAGCACCTTCAGATGCGCGTCGGTGCGGCGCTGCGCCGCCCGCGCGGCACCCAGCGGCTCCAGCAGGGCGCGGATCTCGAGCAGGTCGGCGACCTCCTGCTCGGTGGGCTCGGCCACACACGCCCCGGCGTGCCGCCGGGTGGTGACAAAACCCTCCGACTCCAACGTGCGCAGCGCCTCCCGCACCGGCACCCGGGAAACGCCGTACCGGCGGGCGAGCTGCTCCTCGGCCAGCCGCGCGCCCGGCGGGAACACACCGGAGACGATGTCGTCCCGTACCGCTGTGCACACCGTGTGCGCGGAAATTCGCATACTCGATCCTCCGGCCTTTCCCCCGTGTTCTGGAAGCTCGCTGAGAGGAACTGTATGCCACCGGCGGCGGATTTCCGATGGCGCGTGGAAAGCAGGCGGAAAACCGTCGACAAACCGGCCGCCGCGTGTTTGACGAGAACCGTCCGGCGAGAGCCGGCCGGAGCGGGCACGGCGAAACAGCCGAGGACCCCGGCGCGGAGCGCCGGGGTCCTCTGTGTGGGGGGTGGTGCTGGTGGTCAGCGGGTCACAGGCCGACGCCCTTGCCGCGCAGGTAGGCAAGCGGGTTGATGTCGGCGCCGTAGCCGGGGGCGGTCCGGGCCTCGAAGTGCAGGTGCGGACCGGTGGAGTTGCCGGTGGAGCCGACCCGGCCGATCTGCTGACCGGAGCCGACCTTCTGGCCGACCGACACGCTCATCGACAGCAGGTGGCCGTACTGGGTGTACCGGCCGTCGGAGTGCCGGATGACCACGTTGTTGCCGTAGGCGCCGCCCCAGCCGGCGGTGACGACGGTGCCCGAGCCGACGGACTTGACCGGCGTGCCGGCGGGCGCGGCGAAGTCGATGCCGCTGTGCTTGCCGGAGGACCACATGGCGCCGCCGGAACGGTACTGCGTGGTCACCTTGCCGCCGGCGATCGGGTTCACGAAGGCGTTGGGGCTGACACGCGGCGCGCTACGGGCCGCGCGCTTCTTGGCGGCGGCACGCTCGTCGTCCGCCTTGCGCTTGGCCTCCGCCTTGCGCTTGGCCTCCGCCTTGCGGGCCTCGGCGGCCTTCTTGGCCTCCGCGGCCTTCTTCGCCTCGGCCGCGGCCTTGGCCTGGGCCGCCTTCTTCGCCTCGGCGGCGGCCTTCGCGGCCGCGGCCTTCTTGGCGTCGGCGGCCTGCTGCTGGTTGTCGGCCTGGTGGCCTATGCGCTCGGCGAGCGGTCCGCTGACCGCCATCGCCTGGGTCAGTCCGGTCTCGTGTCCGGCCGCGGCGGCGACGACGGCGGCCGCGGGGCTGGCCAGCGGTCCCACGAGGGCGGCCGCCAGGAGTGCGGCGCCGGCGGCGCCGGCTCCACGAGCGGTACGGCGGGTGGGACGGTACTTGGCGAGGGCACGGGTGAACGCCATGCAGGCGTGCTCCTTTCCTTCCTTCTCGCCTACCGGGTTAGCTGACGGGTTCGGAGCAGGAAGGTCTCCTACGGGCACGCCTGGGCAGGCCCGATTCACCCCAAGGACTTCATGTGGGTCCCCGGCTCCCCCAACGCGGGGACTCGGCGATTGCGCACGTCGGCCGCGGTTGCGGGCACTTCAGACGTACAGCGACCACCGAAGCTAAACGGGACATCTGGGGTGCGGCAAACAGATCCGGCCATTTGTCGCACAGGCCACATCAAAGGCCCCCACAGAGGTGACGAATCGGACATAGTAGGTCCCCTGGTTGTGGGACCAGCCACAACCAGGGGACCTGGGGGAATACGTCACCGGGCTCGGCAAGCCCGGCGGTGGGGCGCTACTGGCCGGAGAGGACCGTCACCTCGCCGATGCCGAGCCCACGCACCTCCTCGGCGATCTTCTCCGCGTCACCCACCAGGACCGTCACCAGCCGGTCGGCCGGGAAGGCGCTGACGGCCGCGGCGGTGGCCTCCACCGTGCCCGTGTCGGCGAGCCGCGCGTACATGCCGGCCTGGTAGTCGTCCGGGAGCTGCTGCTCGACCTGGTCGGCGAGGGTGTTCGCGACCGCGGCCGCCGTCTCGTAGCGCAGCGGCGCCACGCCCACCAGGTTCTGCACGGCGAAGTCACGCTCCTCGTCGGTCAGCCCCCCGTCGGCGACCGTGCGCAGCACCTGCCACAGGTCGGTCAGCGCGGGGCCGGTGACCTCCGTGGCCACCGAGCCGGAGATGACCAGCAGGGCCGCGCCGCTGCCGTCCGGCGCCGAGCGCAGCACGTGGCCGTAGGCGCGGACACCGTAGGTGTAGCCCTTCTCCTCCCGGAGCACCCGGTCGAGCCGCGAGGTCAGCGTGCCACCGAGGCAGTACACGCCCAGCAGCTGGGCCGGCCAGACCCGGTCGTGCCGGTCCGGGCCGATCCGGCCGATGTGTAGCTGGGTCTGCACGGCCCCCGGGCGGTCGACGATGACCACCCGGCCGGTGTCGTCGGCGGTGATCGGCGTCACCTGGAACGGCCGGGCGGGGGCGCCCGTCCACGCGCCGACCGTGTCCGTCAGGGCGGCGTCCACGTCGATTCCGGTGAAGTCGCCGACGATCACCAGCGTGGAGGTCGCCGGACGCACGTGCGCCTCGTAGAAGGCGCGCACCGAGGCCGCGTCGATCCGCTCCACCGTCTCGGCGGTGCCCTGGCGGGGCCGGGAGACCCGGGTGCCGGCCGGGAAGAGCGTCCCGGACAGCGCGATCGCCGCGCGCCTGGCCGGATTGGCCAGCTCGTGCGGGATCTCGTCGAGCCTGTTGCGCACCAGGCGCTCGACCTCGGCGTCCGGGAAGGCCGGCGCGCGCAGGGCGTCCGCGAGCAGCCCGAGGGCCGGCCGCAGCCGGGACGCGGGCACCTCGAGCGAGACCCGGACCCCGGGGTGGTCGGCGTGCGCGTCGAGCGTGGCGCCGCACCTCTCCAACTCGGCGGCGAACTCCTCGGCCGTGTGCTTGTCCGTGCCCTCAGAGAGCGCCCGCGCCATGATCGTGGCCACGCCGTCCAGACCGGCGGGCTCCGCCTCCAGCGGCGCGTTCACACACACCTCGACGGCGATGACCCGCTGGCCGGGGCGGTGCCTGCGCAGTACGGTCAGCCCGTTGGCCAGGGCACCGCGCTCGGGCGCGGGGAAGTCCCACGGCCGGGGCTGCCCGGCGGTGGGCTGAGGATGGAAGTCCATCGCGGGGACGACGTCGCTCACTTCTCGCTACCTTCCTGCGCGTCCTGCCCGGCCCGCGCCGACGGCACGGACTCCACTGTCGCGGCCTCGACCGGCTCCGACTCCTCGGCCGAGCCCGGTTCGGCCAGCGGCTGCTCCGGCCCCGTCGGCTCGTAGACCAGCACGGCCCGATTGTCGGGCCGCAGCCGGGCCGCGGCGACCTCCCGGACCTCCTCCGCGGTGACCTCCAACACGCGCTGGACGGCGGTCAGCGCCAGCTGCGGGTCGCCGAACAGCACGGCGAAGCGGCAGAGTTCGTCAGCCCGGCCGCCGACCGTCGCCAGTCTGTCGAGCCATTCGCGCTCCAACTGCGCCTGGGCGCGCTCCATCTCCTCCGGAGTCGGGCCCTCCTCGGCGAAGCGGGTCAGCTCCTCGTCCACGGCCGCCTCGATGTCGGCGATCCGCGCGTCACCCGAGGTCTTCACGTCCAGCCAGCCCATCGAGGGCGCGCCGGCCAGCCGCAGCATGCCGAACCCGGCCGTCACCGCGAGCCGGTCACGACGCACCAGCCGGTTGTACAGCCGGCTGGACTCGCCGCCGCCGAGCACCGTCAGCGCCAGGTCGGCGGCGTCCGCCTGCCGGGTGCCGTCGTGCGGCAGCCGGTAGACCGACATCAGCGCGGGCGAGGGCACCTCCTCGCGTACGACCTGCCGCAGCTCCTCCCCGATCGCCTCCGGCAGGGCGCCGTCGCGCGGCGGCTGCTTGCCGTCGTGCCCGGGGATCGAACCGAAGTACTTCTCCACCCAGGCCAGCGTCTTCTCGGGGTCGATGTCGCCGACGACCGCGAGCACCGCGTTGTTCGGCGCGTAGTAGGTGCGGAAGAAAGCGCGCGCGTCCTCGAGCGACGCGGCGTCCAGATCGGCCATCGAACCGATCGGGGTGTGGTGGTAGGGGTGGCCGTCGGGGAAGACCATCGCGGTCAGCTTCTCGAACGCCGTGCCGTAGGGCACGTTGTCATAGCGCTGGCGGCGCTCGTTCTTCACCACGTCGCGCTGGTTCTCCAGCGACTCCTCGTCGAGCGCGGCGAGCAGCGAACCCATCCGGTCCGCCTCCAACCACAGCGCCAGCTCGAGCTGGTGGGCCGGCATCGTCTCGAAGTAGTTGGTGCGCTCGAAGCTCGTGGTGCCGTTGAGCGAGCCGCCGGCGCCCTGGACGAGCTCGAAGTGGCCGTTGCCGGGGACCTGGGCGGACCCCTGGAACATCAGGTGCTCGAAGAGGTGGGCCAGTCCGGTGCGGCCCTTCACCTCGTGGCGTGAACCGACGTCGTACCACAGACATACCGCTGCCACCGGCGTCTGGTGGTCCTCGGAGAGCACCACACGCAGGCCGTTGGACAACCGGTGTTCGGTGGCCGTCAGCCCTCCTGTGGCCGATGGAGGTGTGGCCGTGTGACCCATGGGCGGAGCGTCCCTTCGGTTGGCGACAGGCGGATGCTGTCACTCTATGCAACCGCGCGGCCCGCCCGCCAAGTTCCCGGGGGCTCCCGCCGCCGGGTTGACGGCGCGCGCCGAGTGGGTCGGGCGCCGGGCTGTCGGCGGGTGGGTCCACAATGGTCGGCGACCGACCCCGCCGCAGTTACGGATCCGAAGGAGCCGCAGCCACGATGGCCCGCCGCAGTACGAAGACCCCGCCGCCGGAGCCGTTCGAGGAGCGCATCCTCGACATCGACGTCGTCGACGAGATGCAGGGGTCCTTCCTTGAGTACGCCTACTCGGTGATCTACTCGCGTGCGCTGCCCGACGCCCGCGACGGGATGAAGCCGGTACACCGCCGCATCCTCTACCAGATGCACGAGATGGGCCTGCGACCGGAGCGGCCGCACGTCAAGTGCGCCCGCGTCGTCGGCGAGGTGATGGGCAAGCTCCACCCGCACGGCGACAGCGCGATCTACGACGCCCTGGTCCGGATGGCGCAGCCCTTCTCGATGCGGCTGCCGCTGGTCGACGGCCACGGCAACTTCGGCTCACTCGGCAACGACGACCCGCCGGCCGCCATGCGGTACACCGAGTGCCGCACGGCACCGGCCGCCGGGCTGATGGTCGAGTCCATCGAAGAGGACACCGTCGACTTCGCGCCGAACTACGACGGCAGCGAGCAGGAGCCGGTGGCGCTGCCCGCCGCCTACCCCAACCTGCTCGTCAACGGCGCCTCCGGGATCGCCGTCGGCATGGCCACCAACATGCCGCCGCACAACCTGGGCGAGGTCATCGCCGCCGCCCGGCACCTCATCAAGCACCCGGGCGCCGACCTCGAGACGCTGATGCGCCACGTACCGGGCCCCGACCTGCCCACCGGCGGTCAGATCGTCGGGCTCTCCGGCGTCCGGGACGCCTACGCCAAGGGGCGCGGCACGTTCCGGATCCGCGCCACCGCGTCGGTGGAGCAGGTCAGCGCGCGCCGCAAGGGCATCGTCGTCACGGAACTGCCCTTCACCGTCGGCCCCGAGAAGGTCATCTCCAAGATCAAGGACCTCGTCAACGCCAAGAAACTCCAGGGCATCTCCGACGTCAAGGACCTCACGGACCGGGCTCACGGGCTGCGGCTGGTCATCGAGATCAAGAACGGCTTCCATCCCGAGGCGGTGCTGGAGCAGCTCTACAAGTTGACGCCGATGGAGGAGTCCTTCGGCATCAACAACGTGGCCCTGGTGGACGGCCAGCCGCTGACGCTCGGCCTCAGGGAGCTGCTGGAGGTCTACGTCGACCACCGCTTCGAGGTGGTCCGCAGGCGCAGCTCCTTCCGCCGGAGCAAGCGCGCCGACCGGCTGCACCTCGTGGAGGGCCTGCTGGTCGCGCTGATCGACATCGACGAGGTCATCAGCCTCATCCGCGGCAGCGAGAACGCCGCCGCCGCCAAGCAGAGCCTGATGACACGCTTCCAGCTCTCCGAGGTGCAGACGCAGTACATCCTCGACACCCCGCTGCGGCGGCTCACCCGCTTCGACCGGCTGGAGCTGGAAGCCGAACGCGACCGGCTCGGTGAGGAGATCGAGGAGCTGACCCGCATCCTGGAGTCGGACGCCGAGCTGCGGAAGCTGGTCAGCTCCGAGCTGGCGGCGGTGGCCAAGAAGTACTCCACTCCCCGCCGCACGGTGCTGCTGGAGTCCGCCGACAGCCCGGTGGCCGCGGTGCCGCTGGAGGTCGAGGACGCGCCCTGCCGGGTGCTGCTCTCCACGACCGGGCTGCTCGGGCGTGTCGACGGCGAGGCCGAGCCGTCGGCCGGCGGCGGCCGGGCCAAGCACGACGTGATCGCCTCCGCGGTGCCCGCCACCACCAGGGGCGAGGTCGGCGCGGTGACCTCAGCCGGGCGTCTGCTGCGGGTACCGGTGGTCGACCTGCCGCAGCTCTCCGCCGCCGCGCTGCCGAGCGTGGCAGGCGGCGCCGAGGTGTCGGAGTTCCTGACGCTCGCCGAGGACGAGCGGCTGCTGTGTCTGACCACGCTCGACGAGTCCTCCCCCGGCCTCGCGCTCGGTACCGAACAGGGCGTCGTCAAACGGGTCGTGCCGGACTATCCGGCGAACAAGGACGAGTTGGAGGTCATCACGCTCAAGGAGGGCGACCGGATCGTCGGCGCCGTCGAGTTGCGCACCGGAGAGGAGGACCTGGTCTTCGTCACCGACGAGGCCCAGCTGCTGCGCTACCAGGCCTCGCAGGTGCGGCCGCAGGGCCGGCCGGCCGGCGGTGTGGCAGGCGTGAAACTGGGCGACTCGGCCAAGGTGATCTTCTTCGGCGCCGTCGACCCCGCCGCCGACGCGGGGGTCTTCACCCTCGCAGGAAGCCGCGGCACGCTCACCGGCGCCGCCGCGACCACCGCCAAGCTGACGCCGTTCGACCAGTACCCGCGCAAGGGCCGGGCCACCGGCGGGGTCCGGTGTCAGCGGCTGCTCAAGGGCGAGGACTGCCTGGTCTTCGCCTGGGCCGGCGCGCTGCCCGCCCGGGCCGCCACCAAGGCCGGTGCCCCGGTCGACCTGCCCGAGCCCGACCCCCGGCGGGACGGGTCCGGCAGCCCGATGAAGAAGCAGGTCGCGGTAGTGGCCGGCGCCCTGTAGGCGGCGAGGCGACCACCCCTCGGGCCGTGTTCCGCCGGTGCGGAGCACGGCCCGAGGGCGTCTGTCAGAGCGACGGTGTCCGGTAGTCGTCCGGCTCGGGCTCCGGCTCGGGCTCCGGCTCGTCGACATAGCGCAGTACGCCCCACAGGGCGCTCTCGTCACGCTCCTCGGCGCCGCCGGGGTCGACGCATCCGGCCAACTCGCCGCGCACCGCCTCGACGTCCAGCCCGGTGCCGATCAAGACCAGTTGGGTGCGACGCTCCTCCCCCGCTCCCCACGGCTCGGGGTAGAAGCGCAGGAAGCCGCCGACCGCGTGCACCGGCCAGCGCTGGGCCTCACCGGTTCCGGCGAAGCGGACGATCCCCTTCACCCGGTAGAGGCCGGCGGGTCTGCGGTCCAGGAACGCCATGAAGCGGCGGGGGCTGAGCGGCCGCTCGCTCACGAACTCGACGCTCTGGTAGACGGTGTGCGCGTGCTCGTGGCCGTCGTCCTCCTCCCGGGTCTCCCGGAGCAGGTCCTCGAAGGACAACTGCCGGATGCCGTCCCTCTCCGCCGCCTCGCCGTCGCGGTCGAAGAACAGGCCCGGGTCGACACGACCGTGCGCGGCGGCCACGGCGGGAGTCCTCGGCGCCAGCGTGCTGATCTCCGCGAGCAGCGCCTGACGGCGCTCGTCGACCACCCGGTCCGTCTTGTTGAGCACGATGAGGTCGGCGACCCGCAGATGGCGGTCCAGTTCCGGGTGGCGTGCCCGGGTCGCCTCGAACTCCGCCGCGTCGACGACCTCCAGCAGGCCGCCGTAGACGATGCGCCGGTCCCGGCTCGCCAGCAGCATGCGGATCAACGTCTCCGGTTCGGCCAGTCCGCTCGCCTCGATCACGATCAGATCGATGCCTGCCGACGGCCGGGCAAGCTTGTCGAGCACCTCGTCCAGGTCGTCGGTGTCCACCGCGCAGCAGAGGCAGCCGTCGCCCAACGAGACCATCGAGTCGACCTGGCCGGCGACCGCCATGGCGTCGATCTCGATGCCGCCGAAGTCGTTGACGATCGCGCCGATGCGCACGCCGTCCCGGTTCCGCAGGAGGTGGTTGAGCAGCGTCGTCTTCCCCGATCCGAGGAAGCCGGCGATGACGATGACCGGGATCGGCCGGGTGCGCAAGGTGTCTCCTCCTGGTGTGGGACGTCCGCCGTGGGGTCCGGGTCGCGGTGGCGGTGATGCTATATGAGGTTAGGGTCGCCTACGTGACCACCTGCACCACAGCCTCTCAGGAGCTGACCGAACCGCTGGCCGCCACTGCGGCGACCGCGCGGACCTGGCTGCTGGTCGAACAGCCGGGACCGTGGGGCTCGGACGCGCTCGTACAAAGCCGCCTCGATCCGTCCGTGGGCCGTGCGCTCGCCGGGTCGACAGAGCGGACCGGCACCCGCGTCGCGCTTGTCCGCCGCCCCGGGCGGCACGCGGACACCCCTGGTCGCGCCACCCGGCCCACGGTCTTCGTCGCGCACACGGCGCCGGGCGCCGGCTGGCTGCGCGTCGCCAGGCCCGGCAGCCTCCGGGAGCTGCTGGAACTGGACATGGTGGCCCTGGCCGACGGCGACCACCAGGGCTTCGGCCTCCCGTACGAGGCGGAGCCGCTGGTCCTGGTGTGCACCAACGGCAAGCGGGACCGCTGCTGTGCGGTACTCGGCCGGCCGCTCGCCACCGAACTGGCCGCCTCGCACCCGGCCGTCTGGGAGGTCACCCACATCGGCGGCCACCGCTTCTCACCGACGCTGTTCGTGCTGCCGCACGGCTACGCCTACGGCCGGGCCGACGCGCCGATGGTGAAGAACGTGCTGCACGCGCTCGCCGAGGGCCGTGTTGTCACCGACAACTGCCGGGGTCGGTCCACGTGGGAGCGGCCGGGTCAGGCAGCCGAGCTCGCCGTCCGGGAGCTGACCGGCGAGTGCGACCCGGACGCGCTGGTTGTCGGTGACGCTCTGGCCGTAAGCCACGCCGAACCGCCGGAGGAGGGCTGGGCGGTGCCCGTCCGGCACCGTGACGGCCGGGCCTGGCGGGTGAACGTCGTGTCCGATCTGACGGCCCCGGCGAGCCCCGCGAGCTGCGGCGCCGCGCTCGGCCGGCAGCCGCGGATGGCCGTCACCGCCGTCACCGCGCTGGACGCCGCCGACGGCGGAGGGCTCGCGGAGCGTGATGCGGGCGGGTTCACGCCGCGCCCGCCCCGGTGAGCGCCCGGACCTCGGTCTCCGCGTGGCGTGTCACGTCGGCGCCGGTCCGGTCGCCGATCGTGCCGAGCCAGCCCGCGAGGAAGCCGAGCGGGATGGAGACCACGCCGGGGTTCTGCAGCGGGAAGACCGCGAAGTCCAGCGCGGGGAAGATCGCGTCCGGGCTGCCGGACACCACCGGTGACAGGACCACCAGGACCACCGCCGGGACGAGCCCGCCGTAGACCGACCACAACGCCCCCCGGGTGGTGAACCGCCGCCAGAAGAGCGTGAACAGCAGCACGGGGAGGTTGGCCGAGGCCGCGACCGCGAAGGCCAGCCCGACGAGGAACGCGACGTTCAGGTTCTGGGCGAGCAGCCCCAGCCCGATCGCCGCCGCGCCGATGCCCACGGCCGCGACCCGGGCGACCGCGACCTCGCGGACCGGACGGTCCGCCCGGCGGCGGGCGAGCGAGGCGTACAGGTCGTGCGCGATGGCGGCGGAGGAGGCGAGCGTGATGCCGGCGACCACGGCCAGGATGGTGGCGAAGGCGATCGCCGCCACGACGGCGAACAGGACCGTGCCCCCGGTGGTTCCGGCGCCGCCGCCGAGGTACTGGGCGAGCAGCGGGACTGCCGTGTTGCCCGCGCTGTTGTCCGCGCGGACGGTGTCGCTGCCGAGCAGCGCGGCGGCCCCGAAGCCGAGCACGATCGTCATCAGGTAGAAGCTGCCGATCAGGCAGATCGCCCAGACCACCGAGCGGCGTGCGGCCCGCGCCGTGGGCACGGTGTAGAAGCGGGAGAGGATGTGCGGCAGGCCCGCCGTGCCCAGGACGAGGGCGATGCCCAGGCTGATGAAGTCGAGCCGGGAGACGAGGTTCTCGCCGAAGAGCAGGCCGGGCGCGAGGAAGTCCTCGCCCCTCCCGCTGCGTTCGGCGGCGTCCGACAGGAGGGAGATCGGGTCGCCGCCGAAACGCAGCAGGACGAGGACGGTCAGCGCGATCGCGCCGCCCATCAGCAGGAACGCCTTGACGATCTGGATCCAGGTGGTCGCGCGCATGCCGCCGCAGGAGACGTAGACCACCATCAGCGCGCCGACGGCGATCACCGCCCAGGTGCGCACCGCCGAGTCGGCCGAGCCCAGCAGCAGCGCGACGAGGGTGCCCGCGCCGACCATCTGGGCCACCAGGTAAAGCACCGAGACGACCACCGAGGAGGTGCCCGTGGCGATGCGGACGGGACGCTCCCGCAGCCGGGTGACCAGGACGTCTGCGAGGGTGAACCGGCCGCAGTTGCGGACCAGCTCGGCCGCGAGCAGCAGTACGAGCAGCCAGGCCACCAGGAAGCCGACCGAGTACACCATGCCGTCGTAGCCGTAGAGCGCGATGAGCCCGGAGATGCCGAGGAAGGACGCGGCGGACATGTAGTCCCCCGCGATCGCGAAGCCGTTCTCGGCCGGGGAGAAGAGCCGGCCGCCGGCGTAGAACTCCTCGGGTGAGCCCTGCCTGCGGCGGCTGGCCCAGGTGGTGATCGCGAGAGTGACCGCGATGAAGGCGCTGAACAGGACCAGGGCCAGTGTCTGGTGGTTCCAGTCGAGGCTCATCTGGCCGCCCCCCGGGTGCGCAGCTGGGTGTCCCAGCGGAGGTCGAACGCCTCCTTGTCCCAGCGCCGGCGGGCGCGGTTGACGTACAGCCAGGTCAGCAGGGCGGTACTGACGAACTGGCCGAGGCCGGCGAGCATGCCGACGTTGACCGGGCCGGCGCCGACCGGACGTGCCATCAGCTCGGGCGCGGCGGTGGCGGTGACGATGTACAGCAGGTACCAGCCGAGGAACGCGGCCGTGGCGGGGAAGACGAATCGGCGGTGCCGGCGCCGTACCTCCTGGAACTCCGGGCTGCGCTGCACCGCGAGGTAGACCGCCCCGGCCTCGTCGTACGCAGGACCGTTCCTGCGGGACTCGGGAACCCCTCCCGGCGGCGGGGCGACCGGCAGCCATCCCTCGCGCCCCGAGGCCAGCTCGTCGTACCAGGGGTCGAAGCCGAACGCGCCCTGGGGCTCCGGGGGGCGCGTGCCACCGTACGTACCGTGCTGCGTCACCCGAAAGTCACCCGAACCCTCCTTGCCGCCACGGCGATGCGGACGGGGTTGTCCGCTTTGCCGGGAGCACCAGAATGGCCGCGGGTGAAGTGCGCGGAAGGCCCCTTGCGCGCACTTCACCCCTTCAGGTGACGGGCCCCTTGCGGGCCCGGCCGCGGCCGGCCGGTACACCGCACGAGGCGCGACGGGCGGCTCAGACGTCGATGCGGGAACGATCCAGCGTCGCGGCGGAGGTCGTGATGAACTCCTTGCGCGGCGCCACCTCGTTGCCCATGAGCAGGTCGAACGCCTTCTCCGCGGCCTCCAGGTCGCTGATGTTGATCCGGCGGAGCGTTCGGCGGCGGGGGTCCATCGTCGTCTCCGCGAGCTGGTCGGCGTCCATCTCGCCCAGACCCTTGTAGCGCTGGATGGAGTCCTTGAAGCGCACTCCCTCACCACGCAGTTCGAGCAGGGTCTGGCGCAACTCGCTGTCCGAGTACGTGTAGATGTACTTGTCCTGGCCCTTGCGCGGATTCACCAGCTCGATGCGGTGCAGCGGCGGCACGGCGGAGAAGACCCTGCCCTGCTCGACCATCGGCCGCATGTAGCGCTGGAAGAGCGTGAGCAGCAGACAGCGGATGTGGGCGCCGTCGACGTCGGCGTCGGCCAGGAAGATGACCTTTCCGTAGCGCGCCTGGTCGATGTCGAACGTCCGCCCGGAGCCCGCTCCTATCACCTGGATGATCGCGCCGCACTCCGCGTTCTTCAGCATGTCCGACACCGAGGACTTCTGGACGTTGAGGATCTTGCCGCGGATCGGCAGCAGCGCCTGGAACTCCGAGTTGCGCGCCAGCTTCGCCGTACCGAGGGCGGAGTCTCCCTCGACGATGAACAGCTCGCTGCGCTCGACGTCGTCGCTGCGGCAGTCGGCGAGCTTGGCCGGCAGCGCGGAGGATTCCAGCGCCGTCTTCCGCCGCTGGGCCTCCTTGTGCTGGCGGGCAGCGATGCGCGTCCGCGCCGCCGAGACCGCCTTCTCCAGCACCGCGCGCGCCTGCTGCTTGGCGTCCCGCTTGGTGGAGGTCAGGAACGCCTTCAGCTCCCTGGCGACCACCTGGGCCACGATCCGGGAGGCCGCCGAGGTGCCGAGCACCTCCTTGGTCTGGCCCTCGAACTGCGGCTCGGCCAGCCGGACCGTGACAACCGCCGTCAGCCCCTCCAGGGCGTCGTCCTTGACGATGTCGTCCTCGGCCACGCGGAGCAGCTTCGCCGATCGCAGGACCTCGTTCACCGTGCGCGTCACGGCTCGCTCGAAGCCCGCGACGTGCGTGCCGCCCTTGGGGGTGGCGATGATGTTGACGAACGACCGGACCGCGCTGTCGTAGCCGGTGCCCCAGCGCAGGGCGATGTCGACGCCCAGCTCCCTGGTGACCTCGGACGGGATCATGTGGCCCCGCTCGTCGAGCACCGGGACCGTCTCCTTGAACGTGCCCTTGCCCTGGAGGCGCAGCACGTCGCAGATCGCCCGGTCGGGCGCCAGGTACTCGCAGAACTCGCTGATACCGCCGTCGTAGCGGAACACCTCGACGGCCGGCGCACCCTCCGCGCTCCGCTCGTCGCGCACCGTTATCGTCAGCCCAGGCACCAGGAAGGCGGTCTGCCGGGCGCGGGCGTACAGCGTCTCCAGGGAGAGCGCGGCGTCCTTGAGGAAGATCTGCCGGTCCGCCCAGTAGCGGACGCGGGTGCCGGTCCGGGTCTTCGGGACCTTCTTGCCCTTCAACAGGCCGCCGGCCGGGTCGAAGGGGGCGTCGGGGCCGGACTCCGTGAAGATGCCGGGCACGCCGCGGCGGAAGCTGATTGAGTGCGTGCGGCCGTTGCGGTCGACCTCGACGTCCAGCCGGGCGGAGAGCGCGTTCACCACCGAGGCGCCGACGCCGTGCAGGCCGCCGGAGGCCGCGTAGGAGCCGCCGCCGAACTTGCCGCCCGCGTGCAGCTTGGTCATCACGACCTCGACGCCGGACAGGCCCGTCTTGGGCTCGACGTCCACCGGGATGCCGCGGCCGTTGTCCCGCACCTCGACCGAGCCGTCCTCGTGGAGGATGACCTCGATGTCGTCGCAGTGGCCGCCGAGGGCCTCGTCGACGGAGTTGTCGATGATCTCCCACAGGCAGTGCATCAGACCGCGACTGTCCGTGGACCCGATGTACATGCCGGGGCGCTTGCGGACCGCGTCGAGCCCCTCGAGGACGAGCAGGTGCCGCGCGGTGTAGTTGGAGCTGTCCCGGTCCGCTCCGGTCAGCAGTGCGGTGGACGACGGCACAGACGTCTGGGCGGTCACGCGGTTCGCTCCTCGCTGAATTCACTGGGGTGGCAGGCTGCCGCTCAGAGGGTACCGACCCTTGTGAGAGCTGGTGAGACGCCACCCTCGGGTAAACATATGCTAGCTCCGGTTCGAGCAACAGTTCGATACTCCGGGCGGGTGACGTGTACATCACGTTCCCTTCGAGGCATGAACCGTTTAGGCTCCGGGCACGTCCTCATCAACGAGCGGCAACAGCGGCTCGGAGGCGACAACTGGACCGACCTGCGACACCGACCAAGCACCACACCAAGCAATACGGCTCATTCGCCGCCAACCGGCAACGTCCGACCGACCGCGAAGGCGACTTCCGAGGGAAAGTCCGGAGCGGGAACATTTCCGGACTGGTTGGATGTTGACCCTGGTACGACAGCTCGTCGAGCTAGAGAAGAGGCGACGTGACTACTGTTCTGACACCCGCGAGCCCGCTGACGGCGGCCGACCGCTGTGACCGTTGCGGCGCCCAGGCGTACCTGCGCGTCGTACTGGCCACCGGCGGAGAGCTCCTGTTCTGCGCCCACCACGGTCGCAAGTTCGAGCCAGAACTCAAGAAGATCGCCGCAGAGATACAGGACGAGACCGAGCGGCTCTCCGCCCCCGCGACGGGTGACGGAGAACGCTGATCTGGCGGACGCCCGGCGTCCGCACACCGACGAGCTCGGACCGGCCCAGGGCCGGACGGAGGCGGGCGGCGACCCTCACGGGCGCCGCCCGCTTCCGCGTTCCGCCTCCGGGTTTCCGCGTCAGCGGGCGGAGGCGGCCTCCATACGCTCCAGCAGCTGGCCCTCGAAGGCGGAGATCCTGGTGTACACCCCGGGTCGGCCCGCGAGCCCGCAGCCGGCGCCCCACGAGACGACCCCCACCAGCCGCCCCTCGGCGACCAGCGGGCCGCCGCTGTCGCCCTGACAGGCGTCCTTGCCGCCCTCCGGCAGTCCCGCGCACACCATCGTCTGCGGTTGGTAGCGGGTGCCCGTGACACCCGGGTAGGCGGTGGAGCAGTCCTCGTCGGGCAGCACCCGCACCGCGGCCGTGCGCAGCCGGGAGCTGTAGCTCCCGTTCCCCTTGACGTCCCCCCAGCCGAACACGCCGGCCACGGCGCCCGGCCGGTACGCCGGATCCCCGGCGGAGGCCAGCGGGATCACGATGTCCGCCGGGAGCGGGCGGGCGAGCCGGAGCACCGCGATGTCGCCGGCGTTCGTCCGGCGGCTGTACTGCGGGTTCACCCACACCTCGCTGATCTCGACCTCCTGGCCCGCGCGGGTCCGCAGGTCGTCCCGGCCCGCGATGACCCGCAGGTCCGGGAGCCGGGCCGGATCGGCGCCGAGCGTCTCCCGGTCGAAGCAGTGCGCGGCAGTGACGACCGTGCGCGGCGACACCACCGCACCACCGCAGAACTGCCCGGACCGAAAGCTGCCGAAGAGCCGGCGACTGGAGACGGCGACCACCCAGGGATGGTCCGCCGTGCGGGCCGTCTGCCCGCCGATGACATCCCGGTCAAGCGCGGACGCGGTGGCAGGAACGGCCACCAGCGCGCCGGTGGCCGCGACGGAGGAGACGATGACTGTACTGAGCAGACGCGCGAAAGTATTCATACAGTTACCTGACTGTACGGAGTCGCTTCGCTACGCGCTGTCCGCCATAAGGGGGAAGCTCGGGGAACACCCGAGCGGACCACGGACGACCGGCCGAAACGCCGCCCGTCGCCACCGACGGCCGAGCCCGCCCGCCCCGCCGTCGCGGGTCGGGCGGGCTCGGCCGCAGTGGTGATACCCGACTCAGTCCAGGTAGTCGCGCAGGACCTGAGAGCGGGACGGGTGACGCAGCTTCGACATCGTCTTCGACTCGATCTGCCGGATCCGCTCACGCGTCACGCCGTAGACCTTGCCGATCTCGTCCAGCGTCTTGGGCTGGCCATCGGTCAGGCCGAAGCGCATCGAGACCACACCGGCCTCACGCTCGCTCAGCGTGTCCAGCACCGAGTGCAGCTGCTCCTGCAGGAGGGTGAAGCTCACCGCGTCCGCCGGGACGACGGCCTCGGAGTCCTCGATGAGGTCACCGAACTCGCTGTCGCCGTCCTCGCCGAGCGGCGTGTGCAGCGAGATCGGCTCACGGCCGTACTTCTGGACCTCGACGACCTTCTCGGGCGTCATGTCCAGTTCCTTGGCCAGCTCCTCCGGAGTGGGCTCGCGGCCCAGGTCCTGGAGCATCTGGCGCTGCACCCTGGCGAGCTTGTTGATGACCTCGACCATGTGGACCGGGATACGGATCGTCCGCGCCTGGTCGGCCATGGCCCGGGTGATCGCCTGCCGGATCCACCAGGTGGCGTACGTGGAGAACTTGTAGCCCTTGGTGTAGTCGAACTTCTCCACCGCACGGATCAGACCGAGGTTGCCCTCCTGGATGAGGTCCAGGAAGAGCATGCCGCGGCCCGTGTAGCGCTTGGCGAGCGACACCACGAGGCGGAGGTTGGCCTCCAGCAGGTGGTTCTTGGCCCGCCGGCCGTCCTCGGCGATGATCTCCAGCTCGCGCTTGAGCTTCGGAGCGATCTTGTCCGAGTTCGCCAGCTTGTCCTCGGCGAAGAGACCGGCCTCGATCCGCTTGGCCAGCTCCACCTCCTGCTCGGCGTTGAGCAGCGGGACCTTGCCGATCTGCTTGAGGTAGTCCTTGACCGGGTCGGCGGTGGCACCGGCGGCCGCGACCTGCTGCGCCGGGGCGTCGTCCTCGTCCTCGTCGGACAGGACAAAACCCTCGTTCTCGTTCTTGCCCTCGGCGGGGGCGTCGTCCTTGCCTCCCTTGCCAGGGACCTCGACGACCTCCTCCTCCGCGAGCAGTTCGTCGACCTCGGACTTCTTCGAGGTCGCCTTCTTCGCGGCCTTCTTGGCCGTCGTCTTCTTGACCGCGCCCTCAGTGGTCTTCTTGGCGGCGGCCTTCTTCGCCACCGCCTTCTTCGCCGCGGCCTTCTTCGCCGGCTTGGCCTCGACGGCCTCCGCGGCCGACGCCTCAGGCGCGGCCGAGGTGGCGGTCGTCCTCGTGGCGACCGCCTTGGTGGCGGTACGCCGGGCGGGAGTCTTGGCCGCGACGCTCTTCCGGGTGCGCTTGGGCGCTTCGGCGGCACTCACCATCAGCGTCACACCCTCCTCGTCGAGGATCTGGTTGAGGCTGCGCAGGACGTTCTTCCACTGGGTTGGCGGAATCTGGTCAGCTTCGAAGGCCCGACGCACGTCATCGCCTGCGATCTGCCCCTCAGCCTTTCCCCGCTCAATGAGCGCCATCACGGACTCGGACTCGGCGATCTCCGCGGGGAGCGTACGGGATGTGCTGGCCGACACGAACAACCTCTCGGAACGATGGAAATGGCTTTGACCCCGCCCGGTCTCGGACTGGATCCTGCGAGCACCGGCGGTCTCAGCCGGCACCTGGGGAAGCGGGGCGTCGAAGGAGAGACAACGCCGCCTACCGGCGTCCCTGTTCCCCTTGTCGCTGCTACCTCTTGAGTCATCGCGCTTCAGCAGGAAGCGTTACGTCCAATTCACGTGTCCCGGGTCACAACCATCGCAGCCCTTACCTGTGCTTATCCGTACATATCGGCAAGGGTACCGGCACAGGGGTGCCGATCGGAGCGGCAGACCGTCGTCGGAAGCCGGTGCCAGGGCTCCGACGACGGTCCGAACACAACTCCTCGGGCACAGTCCTCGCCTCAGTGCTCCCGAGGGGCGGGAACGACGTGATCGGCCGACTGCTGAGCGGGCTGCGACTGCTCCGGCCGGACCGCCAGCAGCTTGCGCATCGCCGCCTCGGCGCCCGGGCCGTCGCCCGTGCCCACGGCCTCCACGATGCGCTGGTGCAGCGCGACGGACGACTCGGTGGGACGCTCGCAGCCGGTCACCGGGCCGCCCGAGACGTGCAGCGCCGAGGCGACGATCCCCGACAGGTGCTCGAGCATCCGGTTGCCGGCGGCCTGGAGCAGTACCGCGTGGAACTCGGCGTCGGCGCGGGAGAAGGTCAGCTGGTCGCCCTGGGCCAGCGCGTGGCCCATGATCTCGACCATGTCGGCCAGTCGCTGCTGGAGGTCGTCCCGCCCGTGGCCGACAGCGAGCCGCGCCGCGAGCGGCTCGATCGTCCATCGCAGCTCGCACAGCTCCCGGCGCTGGTCCTCCCGCTGCGGGCCGAAGGCCCGCCACTCGATGATGTCCGGATCCAGCAGGTTCCAGTCGCTGACGGGCCGGACCCGGGTGCCGACGTTGGGGCGGGCGCTGACGAGCCCCTTGGCCTCGAGGACGCGCAACGACTCCCGCACCACCGTGCGCGAGACCTCGAAGCGCTGCCCGATCTCCTCCGGCACCAGCGGCCGGTCCGCGCCGAGGTCGCCGGACACGATCATCTGCCCGAGCTGTTGGACGAGTTGGCCGTGCAGCCCTCTCCCCCGGCTGCCCGCCGCGCGGCGTCCCACCCGGGCGGCCGTATCCGGCTCTCCGCCGTCCCAGCTGGGCACGCTGGCGCCCCCGCGGGTGGCGCCGGCCCCCTCCGTCCGGGGATAGCGGGTCGTCTCGCCCGACCCGGCCAGAGAGGAGTCGGTCGTGCGAGCCGCGGTCATCATGGAGTGCGCAAGGGTAGTCACGCACCTTTGTGTCGGCGTGCGTTCGGGCGACCTTGAGGGCTTTGGTGAAAAGCACACGAAAGGGTGATCGCCGACCGCCACCCCATTGACGGCCCTTCTTGTCCCGCATTCGGCCCCAGCATGGCTCCGCCGGGGTGTACGACTACCGGGGCCGGGCCCGCAGAGCCCCGAACAGGTAGACGACAAGCAGACCTGTGAGCGAGACCGCCAGCGCCGCTCCCGTCGGTCGCAGCGCGACGTCCAGCACTCCTGTAAGCCAGCCTCCTTCCTCCGCACCCGCCCAGGGGGCGGTCGACAACCTGGCGAGGCGGTCGGAAAGCGCCCCGAGAGGGTCGGACAGCCGCTCGGCGAGCAGCCGCCGCACCAGCGGCTCGACCAGCAGCGGCACGGCCAGCACCACGCCGATCCCGGCGACCGCCGAGCGGAACACCGCGGCGGACAGCAGGCCCGCCCACCCGCAGCCGACCGCCAGCAGCATCGCGGTCGCCACCGTCGTGCCGCCGCCCGCGCCCGCGGGGCCCGCGGTGGTGGACCCCTGGCCCGCGTGTCCCGCAGAGCCCGCAGAGCCGGCCAGCTCGGGCAGCACGGACAGCACCGCCGCGTTGATCAGCGCGGACGCCGAGCACAGCACGATGGCGATCAGCCCGACGGTGAGCAGTTTCGCCGAGAGCAACCCGAGCCGCCTGGGCACGGGAGCCTGCGCGGGCGCCAGCGCCGGGTATCGGAACTCCTGACCGAAGGCGAGCGCGCCCAGCACTCCGGCGGCGACGGCGACGGGCGCCATCGGCCATCCCACCGCTCCTTCGCCGAACAGCCGGGGGTAGGCCTCGGCGCCCGCGACACCTCCGAACCAGCAGGCGGTGGCCAGCGAGGCGAGCAGCGCCAGGGCGACCAGCAGCCACGTGGACCGTACGGAGACCAGTCGCCGCCATTCGTACCGCAACGGCCAGGCGGGGCCCGGCGCCGGCACCGCGCGCAGCCGCGGCGGAAGCTTGGCGCTGGTGGGCCGGGGCCGGGGTGCGGCCGACCGAGCCGAACCGCCGACGACGGCCCCCTGGGCTGCGCCCGGCGCCGCTGCCTGCTCTCCTCCCTTCCGCGCAGGGGGCGCGGGCTCGGGCTGCCACGTACTCGCTGCGGACAGCGGCTGAGGACTCGTCCCGGACGCCGCGTGCGGGCTCGGCAGGGACGGCTGTGGTCCAGGGTCCGACTCGGACCGCTGCCGGGCACTCAGCGCAGGCGCTCGGGTGTACGTCCGCCCCCCTGACGACGTCTCCGCGGCGAGGCGGGCGCCCCGCCTGCCGTCGGCCCGCAGGAGCGGAACGGCCTCCGGCTCAAGTCCGTGCTCCGAGGGGGTGGTCGGCGCGGCTTCGGCCGGCCCGCCGCGCCGCTCGGCGAGCTGGTGGACGAGGACGCCGTGCCGGTAGGCGACCTCGCCGACCATCGCGCAGCTGCTGCCGTAGACCGAGATGACCCCGCCGCTCTCCCGGACGACCTCCAGTGGCTCCGCCGGCTGCCCCGGAGCGCTCCGCGCCACCGGCACGACGCCCGCCTTCGCCTCGCGCAGGATGAGTGCGGCCAGCCGCTCGGCGTGGGGGGTCGCGACCACCACCCGCGGGCGGAGCCTGGTCCGGGAGAACTCCGCCGCAGACTGGTCGGCGACGAGGCGCCCGGCCTCGATGGTGATGACACGGTCCCCGACCCGCAGGGCCTCCACGGGGTCGCGGGTAGTGGTGAGTACCAGGCCTCCTTCCTGGGCGAACCCGCGCAGCAGTCCGCGCACCCACGCCGCCTCGCGCGGGGAGAGTCCTCCCGCCGGGTCGTCCAACACCAGGGTGTGGGGGTCGCCGAGCAGGGCGGCCGCCAGGCCGAGGCGGCGGTCCATGCCCTGGGAGAAGGTAGCCAGGCGCTGGTCGGCCAGGCCGCTGAGCCCGACGACGTCCAGCAGCTCCTCGGCGCGCTCGGCGGGGACTCCCGCGACGGCCGTCAGCATCCGCAGATGCCCCACGGCGGTCCGGGCGGGATGCGCCGGCACGTCTCCGAGCATCACCCCGATCTCCCGGGGGACATGAGGCACCCGGTGCAGCGGGCGGCCCCGGAAGAGGGTGGTGCCCCGCCCGCCGACCAGTTGCAGCATGAGCCGCAGCGCGCTGCTCTTGCCCGCCCCGGCCGGGCCGAGCAGCACGGTCACCTCGCCGGGCCGCGCTTCGAAGGTCAGATCGTCGACGGCAGGGGGTCGATTCCGTCGAGGGGAGCTGGTGAGCCCGATGGCCTGAATCATCACGTCTCCCGCTGAGCACCTGAAGGACTCCAGCAAGATAACGCGACATATCAGACATTCTGCGCAGCGCGGCCGCGCGCTCCCTCCGGTGGACCTGCCGCCGGTCAGACCTCGGGGCGCAGCATCGGCGGATTGAGCAGCGTCGCTCCTCCCGCACGGAACAACTGGGCGGGCCGCCCGCCCTGACGGGTTGTCGTGCCGCCGGTGGGGACGAGGAAGCCAGGCGTACCGGTGACCTTGCGGTGAAAGTTGCGGGGGTCGAGAGCGACGCCCCACACCGCCTCGTAGACCCGCCGCAACTCACCCACCGTGAACTCCGGCGGGCAGAACGCGGTAGCCAGTGCCGAGTACTCGATCTTCGAGCGAGCGCGTTCCACGCCGTCGGCCAGAATCCGGTGGTGGTCGAACGCGAGCGCCGGATCGGCGGCTTCCCTGCTCTCCTCCTGCTCCAGGGAGAGAAGCGACTCGACCGGAGCCCATCTGACCGTCTGCGCGTCGCCTCCCGAGACCGGCGCCGGCAGATCGGGGGCGAGCACCAGGTGCGCCACGCTGACCACCCGCATCCGGGGGTCGCGGTCCGGGTCGCCGTAGGTCGCCAGCTGCTCCAGATGAACCCCGCCGCTCTGGCCTGCCGACTCGTGGACCCGCAGCCCGGTCTCCTCCTCCAGCTCCCGCGCGGCCGCGGCCGCCAAGCCCTCCTTCGGCTGGACAAAGCCTCCCGGCAAAGCCCAGCGCCCCTCGTACGGCGACTCGCCGCGGCGGACCACCAAGGCGCACAACGCGTGTCTGCGCACGGTGAGAACGACCAGATCGACGGTGACGGCAAAGGGGGGGTAGGCCGAAGGGTCGTAGGGCATGCGGTGATCATAGTCGTCTGCCTGACGATAAACAGGCTCTCGCGGACCACCGTCCGAGGCTCCCGGGCAGTCGGGCCTGCCCGTCTCCCCCGCTTCACCCGCGCTCCCCTCGTTGTCGCCGCAGGCACTTGCGCAGCATCTCCGGATCCGCGCCCCGACTGCAGGCCGCGTGCAACAGCAGCGCGAACCGGTAGCGCGGGTCGAGCGCCAACGCCTGTCCGAAGGCGACCCTGGCGGCCGGTTCGTCACCGCAGGACCACGCCACCCATCCGGCGAGCGTGATCGGGGCCACCGCGTGTTCCCGGTAGGCGCCGACACACCTGCGGCTCAACGCCCGCCAGAGTCGAAGAGCCGGTTCGGCCTCGGGTCCCTCCATCCACTCCGCCGCCCTGTCCCGCGTGGCCCGGTCCTGAAGGCCGAGGATCAGCACTGCGGCCTCCTCGTCCGAGAGGATCGCGTCGTCCCTCGCGTCCTGGAGTCGGAACGCGGCGCCGGCACTCCCCTCCGCCGCCCCGGTGAGCGCGGGCGCCGCCCGGTAGCGGCGGCACAGGCGACCGGCCAGACCGAGCACCCGCTCCCGTGCCAGCGGTCGTCCGGCGGCGGTCAGCAGAGCCGGCAGCAGTTCGGCCGACGCACGGTCCAGAGCCCTCTCCTGACGACGCGAGCGGCCGGCTCCCAGAGGACCGAGACGCGCGGTGAGTTCGGCGAGAGACGCCCCCAGTCGAATGCCCGCGTAGGCCGAGGCCGCGGCGAGCACCGAGGTGCCCGGCGGAGCCAGCGCGCCGCCATCGGGCGGACAGCAGTCGCCGTCCCGGCAGCCGTAGGACCAGAAGCGCCCCGCCGACACGCACAGCGCCTCGCGTACCGGCATGCCCCGCGCCGCGCAGGCGGAGACCAGGCTCAGTGCGAGCGGCCTCAGGCGTTCCATCGCGCCTCGCCCGCCCTCCGCGCCGAGCGGTTCCTGGCAGACGTAGACGAGCACCGCGTCCGGCCGCTGCCCCCGCGCCGCTCCAGCGGCGAGAAGGCACCCGGCCAGCTGCTCGGCAGCCTCCGGCCACTCGGAGGTGACGGTCGGGATGCCCAACCGGATGCGACAGCCGAAGCGCCCGCTGTCACCGTGCACGCCGACCAGGACCACGGAGTCGTCAGGGTGATACCCCAGGAGATAGGGCAGGGCGTCGGCCAGCTCGGCCGGGCTGCGAAGTGCGACGCGGTCGGCCGAGCCGCCCATCGGGCCGAGCGCCTCCCGCGGCGCAGCCGGTCGGCCGCACGGGCCGTCGTCACTCGGTCCTGCGTCGCTCGGCCCGTCCTCTCCGGGCTCACCCGGCGGCTTCACGCCCGCGGCCTCGGGTTCCTCGTCCCCGGGCTCTCCGGCCGCGGACCGGACGGCAGAGGTGTCGCCGCCGGCCCGCTCCGTTTCGGAGGTGTTTGCGGTTTTTGCGGTGTCTGCCCTGCCTGCGGTGCCTGCCGTGTCGGAGCCGGCACCGTCGGGCTCGCTGCCCGCGGTGTCCGGTCCGGCGGCCGCGGGGCTCTGTGATTCTGCGCCGTCGTTCTCGTCCGCCGGATCGGCGGTGCCCGCCGTCGTGTCCGGGCCGTCCCCGGCGTCGGGGGCGGAGTCGGGGCCCGGCTCGCGGACGTCGTCAACATCAACAGGTGTCTTGGGGTGTGTCATGCCGGCAGAGTCGCGGATCAGGGCGACATCCCGCTTCTCGTCATCCACAGCGACCGCCACTCGTACGACAAGCCGCCGATTTGTGTGACCGGCCGCGAGATATCCCCAGGTCGCATTCGCCCCGACCACGTTCGTCGGGTTGCATGGCCTCATGACTTCGCACGAGCTTCGCGCCTCCGCCGACGCCGTACTCGCCCGACTCGTGGGCGCGCCCCCGGGCGCCGCACGGCTGCGGGAGGACCAGTGGCGGGCGATCGAGGCGCTGGTGGCCCAGCGCCGCCGGGCGCTGGTCGTCCAGCGGACGGGTTGGGGCAAGTCGGCGGTGTACTTCGTCGCGACAGCGCTGCTTCGCGCCGCGGGCGGCGGGCCCACGGTGATCGTCTCCCCGCTGTTGGCTCTCATGCGCAACCAGATCGAGGCCGCCCAGCGAGCGGGGATCACCGCCCGCACCATCAACTCCGCCAACACCGAGGAATGGGACTCGGTCCAGCAGGAGGTCACGGCCGGCGGGGTCGACGTGCTGCTGGTCAGCCCGGAACGTCTGAACAGTCCGGGCTTCCGGGACCGGGTGCTGCCCAGCCTCGCCGCCTCCACGGGACTGCTCGTCGTCGACGAGGCGCACTGCATCTCCGACTGGGGTCACGACTTCCGGCCCGACTACCGGAGGCTGCGGACTATGCTCGCCGAGATGAAGCCCGGTGTACCCGTCCTGGCCACCACGGCGACGGCCAACGCCCGGGTCTCCGCGGACATCGCCGAACAGCTCGGCACCGGCCTGGGCGACGACTCCACGCTGGTACTCCGTGGGCCGCTCGACCGCGAGAGCCTGTCACTGTCCGTCCTGCACCTGCCGGACGCCGCCCACCGGCTCGCTTGGCTCGATGCCCACCTGCCCGAGCTCGAGGGCTCCGGGATCATCTACACGCTCACCGTCGCGATGGCTGAGGAGGTCAGCGCCTACCTGCGCCAGCGGGGCCACCGCGTCGCCTCCTACTCCAGCCGCACGGAACACACCGACCGGGCGGCGGCCGAGGCGGATCTGCTCGCCAACCGGGTGAAGGCCCTGGTCGCCACGTCCGCGCTGGGCATGGGCTTTGACAAGCCCGACCTCGGCTTTGTCGTCCACCTCGGTTCGCCGTCCTCCCCCATCTCCTACTACCAACAGGTCGGCCGCGCCGGCCGCGGCGTCGAGCGTGCCGAGGTACTGCTGCTTCCCGGCCAGGAGGACGAGGCGATCTGGAAGTACTTCGCCTCGCTGGCCTTCCCGCCGGAGGAACAGGTCCGGCAGACGCTGTCAGTGCTTGAGTCCGCCGGTCGCCCGCTCTCCTCGCCCGCGCTCGAACCACTGGTCGATCTGCGCCGTTCGCGGCTGGAGACGATGCTGAAGGTGCTGGATGTGGACGGCGCCGTGCGGCGGGTGCAGGGTGGCTGGACCGCGACCGGTCGGTCCTGGGCGTACGACGCGGAACGGTACTCGCGTGTCGCTCGGCAGCGAGAGGTCGAGCAGGCGGCAATGCGCGAGTACGTCAGAACCGGCGGGTGCCGCATGGAGTTCCTGCGACGCCAGCTGGACGACCCGGACGCAGCTGCCTGCGGCCGTTGTGACAACTGCGCGGGCACGCGGTTCGAGACGCGACTCTCCCCGGACTCGTTGTCCGCCGCCCAGGTCGAGTTGACCAGGGCCGGTGTCGAGGTGGCACCACGTCAGCTGTGGCCGACGGGATTGGAAGCCGTCGGCCTGCCGCTGAGGGGGCGGATACCCGTCGAGGAGCAGGCCGCTCCCGGGCGAGCGCTCGGCCGACTGTCGGACATAGGTTGGGGCAACCGGCTACGTCCCTTCTTTGTCCAGGGCGCCGCAGACAGCGCGGTGCCGGACGACGTGCTGCGGGCCACCGTGGGCGTCCTCGCGGACTGGTCCAGATCCGCTGACGGGTGGGGCGGGGCGGTGCCGGGCAGCCGCCAGCGGCCGGTTGCAGTGGTGGCCGTCGGCTCGTTGAGCAGACCCCGCCTGGTGACAACGCTCGCGGAGGGCATCGCCTCCATCGGTCGGATACCCCTGCTCGGCTCGCTGAGCCGGTCCGCGGCGGCGTCGGCGCCCGGGCACAGCAACAGCGCGCAGCGCGTTCGGGCGGTGCAGGAATCCCTCGTTCTCGGGCCGGATCTCGCGGAAGCGGTGGCGGGGGCGGGCGGACCGGTGCTTCTCGTCGACGACTTCACCGACACAGGGTGGACGCTGGCGGTCGCGGCCCGCTTGCTGCGGCAGGCGGGAGCACCCAGGGTGCTCCCGCTGGTGCTCGCCGTCCAGGGGTGAATCGGACACGGGGGGGGTGAGCCGGACACGAGGGTGAATCAGACACGAGGGGTGAGCCGGACACGAGGGGGGTGAGCCGGACAAGCACGGCGACGGAACGGACAACGGCGACGGTCGCGGCGGGAGTCGGCCATCTCCACGCCCGGTGGCGCTTCGATGATCCGCAGGAGGGGTAGGAAGGAGGGCAAGGGAGTCATGGTTCCTGGGGGCTGAACGTGGCGAGGAGGCCCATTCGGCGCCGGTGCCTGGAAATGCTCATTGCCGCCGGGCCACGCGACAGCGAGAATTGGCGGTGGCTCCCCGTTGTCGGACCACGCGGCCGTGATGGCCTGACGTGGTGTGCGTTCCTGCGCTTCTGCCCCGACGATCCGTCGACGCCGGGCGCGCAGAGGAAGGGAGGACGCTCATGGCCTTCGGCATACTCGGCTCCGGCCCCACGCCCATTCGGGACTCGCCGAGTCGGCTGACTCGGGTGCTGGAGCCGGAGGAGTGGACCGCGGCCGACGTTCCGCTGCTGCGGAGCCCACGGGAGGTGGTGGCCGGTCTGCTGGAACTGCACACGCCGTCACCGCGCACCGCCGTTCTCGGCGTCCTCGATGCGGAGGAACGGATCGTCGCCGGCGCCTCCTTCGAGCACACCGGTCGGTTGGACGGCTGGGAGCTGCGGAACGCCCTGTTGGTCCGCCTGCGTCGGGTGATTCCGCACGACCTTCGACGCCGACGGCCGACACGGACAGGTGTGCTGCTCTACTGCCGCGACGGCGACGGCCGTTGGACGGAGGAGGACGGCGCCTGGATGTGGGGGCTGCGCGACGCCTGTGCCCTGCACGGTCTGCGGTGCGGCGCCTACATCTCCCTGACGCCGGCCGGTTGGCGGGTGGTGGGTGATGATCGACGGGGCAGGAGCCCCCTCCTCACCGTCGAAAGCCCCGGCCTCGCCCTCGAACCCACCGCCGCGCCACGTCTCGCCGGGTCAGCCGACACCTCCGGGGCGGCATCGTCGCCGCAGAGCGCTCGGGCGGCACGAAGTGTTCGGGCGCCCCGGAACCCTCGGGCGGCGCGGACCGTCGCGGCAGCGGCGGCAGGCTCGGCGGCGACCGCCGAGAACTTCCTGGCTCGGCCGATCGCCGGCTGAGACCGGGACGCACCGCGCCTGCCCGCCGTGCCGAGGCAAGGCACCGGAACGACCGAAGGCGCGCCGGAACGACCGAAGGCGTCGTGTGGCGGTGCGTGGTGTGGCACCGCAGGGGATGGCGGGCCGGAGCACCGCCCACCATCCTCCTGCCGGGCCTTACAGCAGGGCGCGCAGGCGTCCGGCCTCTCCGCACACGATGAGCTGGGTACCGGCCTTGGCAAGGGCGGCGGGCAGCGCGGCGGCCACTTCCTCGTCGGTGCCGCCGTTGACGGCGAGCACGACCACGGGCCGGCCGTCGGTGCGGCCGACCGAGGCGGCGTGGGCGGCGAAGACGTCGTCACCTTCGGCCTGTTGGCGCCAGTAGGCGTCCTCCCCGAAGGACAGCTCGTGCTGCGCCCAGGGGTGCGGATCGCCGGTGGTCAGCACCAGCACGTCGGAAGGCGCCCGGCCTTCGTCGAGCAGCCGGTCGACGGTCTCGTCCGCCGTCGTGACGGCGGCCGCCTCGGTGGTCTCGACAAGCTGGATCTGGGCCGAGGACCGGGGCGGCTCGGGCGCGACGGCGGTTGTCGTGCCACCACGGGCCGGCCCGGGCCGGCCGTCGCCCGGCCGGCTGTTGCGGTCCGCGCGCGGCGGTGCGGGGCGCGGACCGGGTCGGGGGCCCGGGGT
>NZ_VJYK02000139.1 GCF_007097205.2 Streptomyces alkaliterrae | reverse complement strand
CCCCACCCGCAGTACTCCAACCCGCACCCCCCACCGCGCCGCAGACGCCCACCGGCGCGGGCACTACACTTCGTCCGGGCCGACGGGGTCGTGGGCGCGAGCCCCCCGGCCGTACTTCCTTTTGGAGGATCCGTATGTCCATCCAGCCCCTCGACGTCCTCTACACCGCCGTGGCCACCGCGGAGAACGGACGCGACGGCAAGGTCGCCAGCGACGACGGCAACCTGGAGGTCGTCGTCAACCCGCCCAAGCAGATGGGCGGCAGCGGCGCAGGCACCAACCCCGAGCAGCTCTTCGCCGCCGGATACAGCGCCTGCTTCCAGGGCGCGCTCGGCGTCGTGGCCCGGCAGACCAAGGCCGACATCTCCGGCTCGACCGTGACCGCCTCGGTGGGCATCGGCAAGACGCCGGCCGGCGGCTTCGGTCTGCAGGTCGCGATCTCGGCGACCATCCCGAACGTCGACGAGGCCACCGCGCGCGAGCTGGTGGAGAAGGCGCACCAGGTGTGCCCGTACTCCAACGCGACGCGCGGCAACATAGAGGTGACGATCTCCGTCGGCTGAGCCGCCGGTCCGGGAACGCACGCACTGACGGGTCCGCCGTCGGCTTGGCCGGCGGCGGGCCCGTCGGCGTGCTCGGGGCGTGAACGCGCCCGCCCGGTCAGGGGCGCAGGAGCACCTTCGTGTGTTCGGGGGAGGCGTCGTCCAGGAGCGGCAGGGCGCGGGCGAAGTCGTCGAGGGGCAGTTCGTGTGTGATCAGCCGGGCCAGGTCGAGCCGACCGGTGCGGAAGGCGCGGACGGCGTGCGCCCACGACGCCGGGGTGGCACCGGGGGCGGACCGCAGGGTCAGTTCGTGCTCGGTGAGGACCACCGGGTCGAGGCCGTGGCCGTCCGCCTCGACCGGTCCGGCGAGCACGATCCGGCCGCCGGGCAGCGCGAGCCGGCAGGCGTCGGTGAGACCGGCCGCCGGGCCGCCGGCCACCAGCACCAGGTCGCAGCGGCCGTACAGCGGATCGGCCTCGGTGGGCAGCAGGGCGTCGGTGGCGCCGAGGGTGAGCGCGTGCTCGGCGCGGCGCAGCCACGGGTCGAGCACGTACAGGGCGGCCGGCGAGTAGGCGGCGAGCAGGGCGACGGCGAGCAGGCCCGTCATGCCGGCGCCGACCACCGCGATCCGGTCGCCCGGCCGAGGCCGGCCGCCGAGTACGGCGGCGGCGGCGCCCGCGGCGGGTTCCAGCAGCGCCGCGGCGCGCAGGTCGGCCGTGTCGTCCAGCGGGTGGAGCGACCGCGCGGGAGTGATCAGCACGTCCGCGCAGCCGCCCGGTTCGGTGTAGCCGGTGAGCGCCACACCGGCGGCGCAGCCGGTCGCGCCCTGCCGGCAGCGTTCGCAGACCTGGCAGGTGCGGACGGCCTCGCCGACCGTGCGGCGGCCCAGCAGGCCCGGGTCCACGCCGTCGCCGACGGCCTCGACCGTGCCGGACCACTCGTGACCCGGGGTGACCGGGTAGCGGGCCCGGTCGGGTGGCCGTACCCCCTCGTACAGTTCGAGGTCGCCGCCGCACAGCCCGACCGCGTGCACCGCGATCCGCGCCTCGCCCGGCCCCGGCTCGGCGACCGGGCCGGCGACCAGACGGTGCTCACCGGGCTTGTCGACGACAAGCGCGCGTACGGTTCTGGCCACGTGTCCCTGCTTTCGTCGCTTCTGTCGTGCGTGCTGCGCCACCCCCGTCTGGTGCGCATTCTCCCGTCCGTGTAGGACGGGGATAAGCGGGGAGGGGGCGGCGCCGGGAGCGTCAGGGAGCGCGCCGGGTGTGCGCGGTGGGTCGTGTGTGCCGGCTGTGCGCCCTGGTGCCCCGGGGCACCAGGGCGGGCGGGACCAGCGGCTCAGGCGGGCGCGGTGATCGCGCGGTGGGCGACCCGGGCGAGGATCTGCTGGCCGCGCTTGCTCGGGTGGAAGTAGTCCCAGCGGCTCAACTCCGAGACCTCGAAGGGGTACTCGTGCACCGCGCCGCCGTCGTGCCGGCAGCGCGCGTCGGTCTCGCAGACCTCCTTGAGCACGGTGTTGTACTCGGTCACCCGGGCGGCCACCGCGCCGCGCCGCTTCTCGTCGGCCGGGCTCTTCGACAGCGGGTCCTGCAGCATCGACTGGCAGACGCCCATCTGCCACACGTTGCGCGCCGCCTCGACCTTGCTGCCCTCGCTCCACAGCCGCCGCAGGTCGGGGATGCTCGCCACGAACAGCTGGGTCTCGGGGAGTTCGGAGCGCAGGGTGCCGACGGCGCGCTTGAGGTCGCGCCGGAAGGACGCGGTGGACGTCATCTCCGCCGGCTTGTCGGCGCAGGCGTCGTTGGCGCCGATCAGGATGGTGACGAGCTCCGGCTTGTCGGCGACGGCCTTGGCGGCCTGCCCCGGCAGGTCGGCGACGACGGCACCGGAGACGGCGTGGTTGAAGGCCCGGCCGGTCGGGTCGGAGAGCAGGCGCCGGGCGAGGCTGTCCACGGCCGGGTCCGTACCGGTCGCCCAGGAGACCTCCGGGCAGTCGGCGAGCAGCTTGCAGGAGTCGAAACCGGTGGTGATGGAGTCGCCCAGGGCGGCGACTGAAGCCGGGCTGGGGTTCCAGCGGGGCGCGGAGCGGGCCGCCGCCTCCGAGCCGGCGGTCTTCCCGGACGCGTCGCGCGCGGACGGCGAATCCGCCGGCGCGTCCGACGAGCCGCCACAACCCGCGGTGAACGCGAGCGCCGCCACGATCGCCAACGCGCCGGTCGCGCGCCCCCGTCGTCCGGCCGTGCGCCTGCCCGAATCCATGCGCTGTTCCCCTTCGTCCTGATTCCGACGGGCCCTACTCGTCGGTACTCGTCGGTGTAGTTGAGACCGTACGACACCGCGCCGCCGTTCCCTACACCTCGGCGTGAGTACGTTTCGACCGAATCGATGGCCCGGGACACCCTTTTCCGTCACGCTGCGTGCTGCTTGGGTGCAATTTAAGCGAAATGGTGTTTACTGTTCGTAACTCGGAAGCTGGTGTGCGCCGCGCTGATGGGGCAGAATGTCAGGCTCCGCCGATGCCTTACCGGCAGGGACGTTGAGGCCGCTGGGGAAGGCGAACCTCAGACCGCACGGGAGGCCCCGGTGACGACACGTGGAGTCCTGTACGTACACTCCGCGCCACGCGCGCTGTGCCCGCACGTCGAGTGGGCGGTCGCGGGTGTCCTCGGCGCGCGCGTCAACCTCGACTGGATCAAGCAGCCCGCCTCGCCCGGCACTTGGCGTGCCGAACTGTCCTGGCAGGGCGACCCGGGGACGGCCTCCAAACTCGCCTCCGCGCTGCGGGGTTGGCATCTGCTCAGGTTCGAGGTGACGGCCGAGCCGTGCGCCACGGCGGAGGGCGAGCGCTACAGCTCCACGCCCAGCCTCGGCATCTTCCACGCCGTCACCGGGATACACGGCGACATCCTCATCCCCGAGGACCGGCTGCGGGCCGCGTTGGCGCGCGCCGAGGCGGAGGGCGCGGTGCTCGCCGACGAGTTGCACAAGCTGCTGGGCAAGCCGTGGGACGACGAGCTGGAGGCGTTCCGCTACGCCGGGGAGGGCGCGCCGGTCCGCTGGCTCCACCAGGTGGTGTGACGCAAACGTGGAACGGGCGGGCTGACCCGAGGTCAGCCCGCCCGTTCCGTCGTGTCGGACGGCCGTTGACGACGTGCGGTCAGATCGTCCGGAACGCCAGCACCACGTTGTGGCCGCCGAAGCCGAACGAGTTGTTCACCGCGGCGATGGTGCCCCGCGGCAGCTGCCGTGCCTCGCCGCGCACGACGTCGGCGTCGACCTCCGGGTCGAGGTCGTCGACGTTGATCGTCGGCGGCGCCGTCCGGTTGTGCAGCGCCAGCACGGTGGCGACCGTCTCGATACCGCCGGCGCCGCCCAGCAGATGGCCCGTCATGGACTTCGTCGCGGAGATCGCCACGTGGTCCAGCTCGTCGCCGAGCACCTTGCGGAGCGCCTTGATCTCGGCCACGTCGCCCTGCGGGGTGGAGGTGGCGTGCGCGTTGAGGTGCGCGACCTCGGCCGGCTTGAGATCGGTGCTGTCGAGCAGGTTCTGGAGCGCGGCGGCGATGCCGCGACCGGTCGGCTCGGGCTGGGCGATGTGGTGGCTGTCAGCCGACAGGCCCTGGCCCAGCGCCTCGGCGTAGATCCGCGCGCCGCGCGCCCGGGCGTGCTCGGCGGACTCCAGGACGACGATGCCGGCGCCCTCGCCGAGAACGAAGCCGTCCCGCGCGGTGTCGTAGGGACGCGACGCGCGCTGCGGCTCGTCGTTGTTCTTGGACATCGCCATCATGTTGGCGAACGCCGCCACCGGCAGCGGGTGGATGGCGGCCTCGGTGCCACCGGTGATCACCACGTCGGCGCGGCCGGTGCGGATCATCTCGATGGCGTAGCCCACCGCTTCGGCGCCGGAGGCGCAGGCGCTGACCGGGGAGTGCACGCCGGCCCGCGCGTTGACCTCCAGACCCACGTTGGCGGAGGGGCTGTTGGGCATCAGCATCGGCACGGTGTGCGGGGACACGCGGCGGGCGCCCTTCTCCCGCAGCACGTCGTACTGGTCGAGCAGTGTGGTGACGCCGCCGATGCCGGAGGCGACGACCGCGCCCACCCGGTCGGGGTCCACCTGGTTGCCCTCGTCGCCGGCGCGGCCCTCGAAGCCGGCGTCGGCCCAGGCCTCGCGGGCGGCGATCAGCGCGAACTGCGCCGAGCGGTCCAGCTTGCGGGCGAGCGGGCGGGCCAGCTGCTCACCCGGCTCGACCGCCGCGCTCGCGGCGATGCGGACGGGAAGCTCGGCGGCCCATTCCTGTTCGAGGGGTCGCACGCCGGATCTGCCGGCGATCAGCCCCTGCCACGTCGAAGCGCTGTCGCCACCCAGCGGTGTGGTTGCGCCGATACCGGTGACGACCACGGTGCGATTGGTCGCGTTCACGGGATTCTTGTCTCCACGGTTAGAGGGTGTGCCATCTGCCCACCTCGGACACGCCGGGTGGCGACAGACGCTCGGATCAGGCTTGTCAGCCCTGGTGCTTGAGGATGTAGTCCACGGCGTCGCCGACGGTCTTCAGACCCTTGACGTCGTCGTCCGGGATCTTGACCTCGAAGCGCTCCTCGGCGGCCACCACGACCTCGACCATGGACAGCGAGTCGACGTCCAGGTCGTCGGTGAAGGACTTGTCCAGCTGGACGTCCTCGGTCGGGATGCCGGCGATCTCGTTGACGATGTCGGCGAGGCCTTCCAGGACCTGCTCGCTGGTGTGGGCCATTTGTGGCACTCCTTAGTGGTGATGGTGATGAGTGAAACGGACTAGGGGAGGGTAACGACCGCTGCCGCGTACACGAGACCCGCCCCGAACCCGATGACGAGCGCCGTGTCGCCGCTCTTGGCCTGCCCGGTCGCCAGCATGCGTTCCATGGCAAGCGGGATCGAGGCGGCCGAGGTGTTGCCGGTGAACTCCACGTCGCGGGCGACCGCCACGTGCTCCGGCAGTTTGAGGGTCTTCACCATCGAGTCGATGATCCGCATGTTCGCCTGGTGCGGGATGAAGACGTCCAGGTCGTCCGCCGTGATGCCGGCCGCCTCCAGCGCCTGCTGGGCGACCTTGGCCATCTCGAAGACGGCCCAGCGGAAGACCGTCTGGCCCTCCTGGCGGATCGCCGGGAACTTCTCCACCGTGCTGTCACGGTAGTCGTCCCACGGCACGGTCTGGGTGATGGCGTCGGCCTTGTCGCCCTCCGAGCCCCACACGGTCGGGCCGATGTGCGGCTCGTCCGAGGGGCCGACGACCACGGCGCCGGCGCCGTCGCCGAACAGGAACGCGGTGGAGCGGTCGGTGAGGTCCGTCAGATCCGAGAGCCGTTCGACGCCGACGACCAGCACGTGCCGCGCGCTGCCTTCGACGACCAGGCCCTTGGCGATCGTCAGCCCGTAGCCGAAGCCGGCGCACGCCGCCGAGATGTCGAACGCCGCCGCCTTCCCGGCGCCGAGCCGGTGGGCGATCTCGGTGGCGACCGACGGTGTCTGCTTGAAGTGCGAGACAGTCGAGATGACCACCGCGTCGATCTGGTCGGCGGTCAGCCCCGCGTCGGCGATGGCCTTGCCGGCCGCCGACAGCGTCATCTCGGTGACGGTCTCGTCCGGGCCCGCCCAGTGCCGGGTGGCGATACCGGAGCGGGAACGGATCCACTCGTCCGAGGAGTCGATGTGCTTGAGGATCTCCTCGTTCGGCACCACCTGCTGCGGGCGGTAGCCGCCGACGCCGAGGATCCTCGCGTACGGGGAGCCCTTGGCTGGCTTGATCTTCACGGTCATCTCGCGCGGCTCCTCATCAGGCGGCGCCGTGCTCGGCGAAAAGCGCCCGCGCGGCTTCCAGGTCGTCGGGCTTCTTCAGCGCCACCCGCTGCACACCGGGCATGCCGCGCCGGGCCAGACCGGTCAGCGTGCCGCCGGGGCAGACCTCGATCATCGCGGTCGCGCCGCGCTCGGCGAGGGTCGCCATGCACAGGTCCCAGCGGACCGGGTTGGCCACCTGGCCGACCAGCCGCTTCAGCAGCTCGCCGCCGTCGGTCACGACCTGGCCGTCCTTGTTGGAGACGACCGGCAGCCGCGGGGTGCCGGCGGTGATCGGCTCGACGGCCTCCGCCAGCGACGCCACGGCGGGCGCCATGTGCTCGGTGTGGAAGGCGCCGGCCACCTTGAGCGCGCGGATCTTGGCGCCCTCCGGCGGCTCCTCGTTCAGCGCGGCGAGCTGTTCCATCGTGCCGGCGGCGACGATCTGGCCGGCGCCGTTCATGTTGGCCGGGGTCAGCCCCAGCTTCTCCAGATGGGCGACGACGGTCTCCGGGTCGCCGCCGAGCACGGCCGTCATGCCGGTCTCGGTGACGGCGGCGGCCTCGGCCATCGCCAGGCCGCGTCGGCGCACGACGGTCAGCGCCTGCTCGTCGGTGAGCACACCGGCGATCGCCGCGGCGGTCAGCTCACCGACGCTGTGGCCGGCCACGGCGCCCAGCGGCGCCGAGTCGGTGTCCTCACCGAGAAGCGCACGGGCGGAGATCAGGCCGGCGGCGACCAGCAGCGGCTGGGCGACGGCGGTATCGGTGATCTCCTCGGCGCCGGCCGTGGTGCCGTAGCGGACAAGGTCGAGACCCACCGCGTCGGACCACGCGCCGAGCCGGTCGGCGACACCGGGGAGTTCCAGCCATGGGTTCAGGAAGCCGGGCGTCTGAGCGCCCTGGCCGGGAGCGACGAGTACGAGCACTCTCACACTCTCTCGTGTCAGGCGAGGTCCCCGCCCGTGGGGACGGAGACGAAGAACGGTCGGGTGAATTGTGAACCTTCGACAAAGCGCCCCCTCAGGGGGTCGCCGCCTCCTCGCCATCGAGGAGACGCCCCAGAATCAGCGCGATACGCAGCGTAAACGCCGAACGTACGTCGGAGGGAGACCATCCGGTGACGTCCGTCACACGTCGCAGCCGGTAGCGCACGGTGTTGGGGTGGACGAAGAGCATCCGTGCGGCGCCCTCAAGGCTGCTCGCCTGCTCCAGGAAGACGCTCAGCGTCTCCAGCAGAGCCGAGCCGGCCTCCTCCAGCGGTCTGTAGATCTCCTCCACCAACAGCGTGCGCGCCGTCGGATCGCCGGCCATCGCGCGCTCCGGGAGGAGGTCGTCGGCGAGCACCGGTCGCGGTGCGTCCGGCCAGGCCGGGCAGGCCCGCAGTCCGGCCGCCGCCGCCTGCGCGGAACGGGTCGCCGACAGCAGGTCGCCGACCACCGGGCCGGCCACCACCGGGCCCGCCGCGAACGGCCCGATCAGGGACTTCGCCGCCTTCAGCGGATCGGGCGTGCCGCCGGCGATCACCACCAGCCGACTGCCGAGCACTCCGGTGAGGACCTGCAACTTCGCCTGCCGGGCGGCCCGCCGGATCGCCTCGACCGTCAGTTCGCTGTCCCCGTCGGGCGCCGTGCCCAGCACCACCGCGACGTGCTCGGGCGCGTTCCAGCCGAGCGCCGCCGCCCGGGAGACCGTGCCCTCGTCGGCCTCGCCGGAGAGCACCGCGTTGACCACCAGCGACTCCAGCCGGGCGTCCCAGGCGCCGCGCGCCTCGGCGGCCTGCGCGTACACCTGGGCCGTCGCGAAGGCGATCTCCCGCGCGTAGACCAGCAGCGCCTCCCGCAGCACCGACTCGTCGCCGGGGGCCGCCACCTCGTTGATCGCGGTCTCCATGACCTCGATGGTCGTGCGGACCATCTCCACGGTCTGCCGCAGTGTGATCGCCCGCGTCAGCTCCCTGGGCGCGGTGCCGAACACGTCGGTGCTGATGGCCTGCGGTGTCTCCGGGTGGCGGAACCACTCGGTGAACGCGGCGATGCCCGCCTGCGCGACCAGCCCGATCCAGCTGCGGTGCTCGGGCGGCATCGCGCGGTACCAGGGGAGCTGGTCGTCCATCCGCGCGATGGCGGCGGCGGCCAGCTTGCCTGAGGAGTGCTCCAGCCGCCGCAGGGTGGCGGCGTGCGGATGCTCGGCGGACGGGTTCGGCGTGGGCTCAGCGGGTTCGGGCACGGGACAAGCCTGCCTTATCGGGAGCGCCGGGCGGGAACGGGGTGCGGGGACCGCCCGCCGACTGGTCGGCGGCGGCCGACGTACCGCACCGGCGGGTGCCCGCCGGCGCAGTACGGTTGCCGCATGCTTCAGGCGCAGCTTCAGGTGCAGAGGGCCGACGACCGCTACCGGGGCGGCGACCCGCCGGCCGGGATCGACACCCGGCACGCGTTCTCCTTCTCCGGCCACTACGACCCGGACAACACCGGCTTCGGACTGCTCGTCGCCTGCAACGAGGAACGGCTCGCGCCGGGCGCCGGCTTCGCCGAACACCCGCACCGGGACCTGGAGATCGTCAGCTGGGTGCTGGAGGGCGAGCTGACCCACGAGGACTCGACCGGACGCACCACCACCGTCCGCCCCGGCGAACTGCAGCGGCTGAGCGCCGGCAGCGGCGTGCGGCACGTCGAGCGCAACGCGGGCGGGGCGCCGCTGCGCTTCCTCCAGATGTGGCTGGTCCCCGGCGTCTTCGGGCGGCGACCCGAGTACGAGGTGGTGCGGGACGGCACGGTCGGCAAGGGGTACGCCCTGCCGGGCACCGACGCGCGGCTGAGTGTGCACCGCCCGCGCGCGGGGGAGCGCGTGACGCTCCCGCCCGCCCCCTTCTGCTATCTGCACGCGGTGGCCGGTCGGCTGACGATCTCCGGCGCGGAGTCCGCCACCCTGGCCCCGGGCGACGCCGCCCGGCTGCGGCGCGGCCCGGAACCCCTGGACCCGTGGGGGCCGACGGTGACGACCGTCACGGCCGAGGAGAACGCCGAGTTCCTGCTGTGGGAGATGGGCGGCGAGCCGACGTACGGCTGAGCACGGCCCGGGGCGGCGGGCGTCAGCCGCGCAGCTCGGCGAGGACCGCGTCGGTGAACGGCGGCCAGGCCTCCACGGCCCACGGCCCGAAGGCCCGGTCCGTCAGTGCCACGCAGGCGGCGCCCGCGTCCGGGTCGACCCACAGGAACGTGCCCGACTGGCCGAAGTGGCCGAACGTGCGCGGTGAGGAGTGGGCGCCGGTCCAGTGCGGCGACTTGCCGTCGCGGATCTCGAAGCCCAGCCCCCAGTCGTTGTTCGCCTGGTTGCCGTAGCCGGGCAGCACACCGCGCAGCCCCGGGTACACCACGGCGGTCGCCTCCGCGACGGTCCGCGCCGCGAGCAGCGCGGGCGCCTGCACCTCGGCGGCGAACGCGGCCAGGTCGGCGGCCGTGGACACGGCGTCCTTGGCGGGCGAGCCGGTCAGCTCGGTGTCCGCCATGCCGAGCGGTTCGAGCACCGCCTGGCGCAGGTACTCCGCGAACGGGATGCCGCTGGCCTTGGCGAGGTGGTCGCCCAGCACCTCGAAGCCGGCGTTGGAGTACAGCCGGCGGGTGCCCGGCTCGGCCATCGTGCGGTGCTCGTCGAAGGCGAGACCGGAGGTGTGCGCGAGCAGGTGGCGCACGGTCGCCCCGGGCGGACCGGCCGGCTCGTCGAGTTCGACGGCGCCCTCCTCGACCGCCACCAGCGCCGCGTACGCGGCCAGCGGCTTTGTCACCGAGGCGAGGGGGAAGCGGTGGCGCTGCGGGCCGTGCGCGCCCGCCACCGTGCCGTCCGCCCGTACGACCACCGCGGCGGCGGTCTCCACGGGCCAGTTGTCGATGATCCGCAGGCTCTCCATGGTCCCCGAGCCTACCCACCGTCCCCCTGGCCGGCGCCGACGGGACTTGCCTGGAGTGCACTCCAACCTTCTAGCGTTCCCGACATGAGCCAGACACCACAGGGGATTTGCTGTCCGGCACCGCGCCCCGTGCCGGTCGAGGGACCGCCGGCCGCCGGGACCGGCGGGCGCTACACGATCAGCGAGGTCGCCGAGCGCACCGGGCTGAGCGCCCACACGCTGCGCTGGTACGAGCGGATCGGTCTGATGCCGCACATCAACCGCTCGCACACCGGCCAGCGCCGCTTCTCCGACCGCGACCTGGTCTGGCTCGACCTCGTCGGCAAGCTGCGGATGACCGGGATGTCGGTCGCGGACATGGTCCGCTACGCCGAACTCGTCCGCGCCGGCGACCACACCTATCCCGAGCGCAGACGGCTGCTCGCCGCCACCCGCGAGGACGTACTGCGCCGCATCGACGAACTGCGCGGCACCCTCGCGGTGCTCGACGTCAAGATCGCCCACTACACCGGCAACGAGGACACCCCCGCGGTGTCCGAGGAGGCAGCGACATCGTGAACCACCCGACCACCCCCGCAACCACCGGAACCACCGGAACCGGCCTGCCCGCCGTGCGTCTGGGCGGCGACTCGTCGAGGGGCCCGGACGTCAGCGCGCAGGGCCTCGGCTGCATGGGCATGAGCTTCGCCTACGGCCCGACCGACCAGCGCTCCGCCCGCGCCACCCTGGAACACGCCCTGGAACTGGGCGTCACCTTCTACGACACCGCCGACATGTACGGCTTCGGCGACAACGAACGCTTCCTCGCGCCCTTCGTGCAGGCGCACCGCGACGAGCTGGTGCTGGCCACCAAGTTCGGCATCGTGCTGGACCGCGACGACCCGTCGGCGCGCGGGGTGCGCAACGACCCGGGCTATCTGCGGCAGTGCCTGGAGGGCAGCCTGACCCGGCTCGGCGTGGACAGCGTCGACCTGTACTACCTGCACCGCAAGGACCCGGCCGTGCCGATCGAGGACACCGTCGCGGCGATGGCGGAGCTGGTGCGGGAGGGCAAGGTGCGGCACCTGGGGCTGAGCGAGGTGACCGGCGACGAACTGCGGGCCGCGCACGCCGTGCACCCGATCGCGGCCGTCCAGTCGGAGTGGTCGCTGTTCAGCCGGGACGTGGAGCGATCCGTCGTACCGGCCGCCGCCGAACTCGGCGTCGCGTTTGTTCCCTACTCCCCGCTGGGACGGGGCTTCCTCACCGGCGCGTTCAGCGACGCCGGGAGCGAGCTGAGCGAGGGCGACTACCGCAGGACCGTCCCGCGCTTCACCGGGGACCACGCGCGGGAGAACGCCGGGCTGCTGGAACCGCTCCGGCGGATCGCCGAGCAGCGCGGCGTGACCCTCGGCCAGGTGGCGCTCGCCTGGGTACACCAGCGGGCCGCCGCGCACGGACTGCCGGTGGTGCCGATCCCCGGCACCCGCCGACCCGAGCGGGTGGCGGAGAACACGGCCGCCGCGCGGCTGGAGCTGACGGCCGGGGAACTCGCGGCGCTGGAGCCGATCGCCGCGCGGGTCGCGGGGGACCGCGCGGCCGACATGTCGCTCACCAGCGCGGCCCGGGAGTGAGACCCGCTTCGGCCACTGGTCCGCTGCTCACAGCTCGGCGAGCAGTTCGGCCTTCTTCCCGGCGAACTCCTCGTCGGTGAGCAGCCCGGCGCCGTGCAGCTCGCCGAGGTGGCGGATGCGCTCGGCTATGTCCGCGGGGTCGGCGCGCACCGAGGCGGCGGGGACCCGGCGGGCGACCTGGACGGGGGGCTTGTCGCCCGCCGGGTTCGTCTCGGCGGCCCGGATCGCCGCGAGCACCGCGGCCGCCAGCGGCAGCGACTCGTGCACCAGCCCGTAGCCGAGTCCGAAGACGACGGCCGCCGGGTCGTGGTCCGGTTCGCCGGGGCGTTCGGCCGGGTCGACGCCGCGCGGCAGCAGCCGCAGATAGCCGTTGAACAGTTCGGGCGAGCGCCACTCCACCCCCTCCAGCTCGCTGACGGGGAACGTCTGGTCGCCGGCCTTCCACTTGGCAGACGAGGCGCCCGTCCAGAACCAGCGGAACGACACCGCGGTGCCGTCGAACGACGCCTTGCCGTCGTAGGCCTTGAACTGCAGCGGCGCGGCCGGGGGTTCGACAAGGTGGCGGTCGGCGGGGGATTGGGCGTCGGGGCCGAGCGCGCGGGTCAGCTCGTCGGCGTAGTACTCGGCGAGCGTGCTCTTCTCGGCGGGCAGCACCAGCGCGTACGGGTCGCAGCGGGCGCTGAGCTGTCCGTTGGCCGCCTCCAACAGCGGGTCGGCGCCGACTCTGGGCCGCGCGCGCAGGACGATCGTGCCGCGCTTCCCGCCCGGGACGACCTCCGCGCCGCTCAGCGCCTCGTAGGGGATGCGCCGCTGCCCGAGCACGTGGAACAGCTTCGGCGTGCGGATCCCCCGTTCGAAGCGGATGAGCACGGAGTCGGCGTCGAACTCCCAGTTGGAGTGTGTTCCGTCCAGTACGTCACCCATGCGGCCCATCGTATGCGCCGTGTGGGCGGTCCTGCCCTGTGGTGGACTCCGCGCGTTCAGCGCGTCTCGACGGAACCGTAACTACCGGTTCCGACGGCGGTCAGGTTGCGCAGGCTGCCGGTGCCGGGCAGGAAGTAGTCGGAGTGCCCGGTGGCCCCGCCGGTGGCCAGTCTGCGGGCGCCGAAGCGCGGTTCCACCGGGTCGTCGCCGTGGCCGAGGCCGCCGAAGTTCAGATGCGGTACGTCGGCGATCCAGTCGCCGTCGGCGCGCATCGCCCACAGCGTGCGGTGCCCGCCCAGCGCGGCGGCGCTCCTCAGCCGCATGCCGGGGCTTCCGGCGACGGCCACGTCGGTGACCCGGGCCGGGGCGTCCGGGCCGGCGAGTCCGCAGACCACCGAGCCGTAGCTGTGGCACAGCAGCGCGACCGTCGACCGGCCGGGCAGCGCCGCCAGCAGCCGGTTGAGGCGTCCGGCGCCCTCGCGGGCGAGGTCGCCGGTGGCGGCGTCCATGCTCACCCCGCGCGGCGTGGTGTAGTCCGCCCAGGCGATGACCGCCGTACGCACGCCGGGGGCCAGCGTCCTGCTGCGTTCGTAGACCGCCTGCGCCATGCCCACGGGGGCGGTGTAGCGCAACGCCGTGCGCTGGAAGGTCAGCAGGTCGGTGTCGACGCCGGGCACCACGACCACCACCCGGTCGGCCCTTCGCAGGTCCCCGAACACCTCGGCGGCGCGACCCCGACCGGTCGGGTCGAACGCCAGGATCTGCCGTCCGGGCTTGGACATCGAGCGGAAGCGGTTCATCCGGCGGCCGGCGTCGTGCTGGCCGGCCGCGCTCAGCCGGGTGTCGTTCGTGCGTGCGCGTTCGGTGTCCGCCATGTCCCGCAGCGCGATCCGGTTCGCCCGGTAGCGCAGCTTCAGCGGGGCGCCGTCGAGGTTGCCGACCACCAGCGGGTGCCGCTCGGCCAGCTCCGCGCGCTGCCGCTCGGTGAGGGAGCCGAAGAAGCCGCGGATCTCGCCTGGCGGCGCGTTGGGCGCCGGTAGCGCCCGGCCTGCGACGGTGGCCGAGGACCAGTCGAGCAGCGCGGCGTCCTGCGCCGAGGGCGCGGCCGGCCGGCTCTGGACGGCCGTCCAGCCGGCAGTGGCCAGCAGTACGAAGACGACGCCGAGTGTCATCACGATCCGCCACGCGGAGAAGTGCCGCCGCTCGGGCGTCCGCCCGCCCTGCCCCCTCCGCC
>NZ_VJYK02000138.1 GCF_007097205.2 Streptomyces alkaliterrae | reverse complement strand
CCGCCGGCCCGCTGCACGTCCGCTGGAGCGGCCCGGACGTCGACCCGCCCACCGAGACCGAGCCCCCGCACGGCGACGGAGTGCCCGGTGCCGACGACCCCCGGGTGCTCGCCGCCCGGCTGGAACGCGCCTTCGCACTGAGCCGCCAGGGGCATCTGGCCGCCGCGCTCGTGGAGTTCGAGCAGGTCGCCGCCGCCCGGGAGAAGACGCTCGGCCACGCCCACCCCGACGCGCTGGACGCCCGCCAGGAGGCGGCCTACGTCCTCGGCCTGCTGGGCCGCCACCTCGACGCGCACCGGGTCGGCACCGCGGTCCTGGCGCTGCGCGAGGCGCAGGCCGGCGCCGACCACCCGGAGACCCTGCGCTGCCGCCACAACCTGGCCTACAACCTCAACCGTCTCGGACGGCTGGAGGAGTCGCACCGGCTCGCCCAGGAGGTCGCCGCCGCCCGCGCCCGGGTGCTCGGCACCCACCACCCCGACACCCTCGCCAGCCGCTTCGAGGTCGCCTACGCGCTCGGCCGGCTGGGCCGCTGGGAGGAGGCGCTGTCCGCCTACCGGGAGCTCGCGGAGGACCGGGAGAGGGTGCTCGGCGCCCACCACCCGGAGACCCTTGCGGCACGCTACGAGACGGGCCTCAACCTGGGCCGCCTCGGCCGCGCCGCGGAGGCGCTCGCGCTCTACCGCGAACTCGCCGCCGCCCGGGCCGCCGCCCAGGGCGGCAGCCACCCGGAGACCCTGCGCGCCCGGCACGGCATCGGGGTCAACCTGGGCCGGCTCGGACGCTGGAAGGAGGCGCTGGCGGAGGCCCGGGACACCGCCGCGCTGCGCGCCGGCGCCCTCGGCCCGGAACACCCCGACACTCTGATCAGCCGCCGGGAGATCGCCGTCGCGCTGGGCTGGTCGGACCGCTGGGAGGAGGCGCTGCCGGTGTACCGCCAGGTCGCCGCAGCCCGGGACCGCGTCCTCGGCCCCTCCCATCCGGACAGCCTGACCAGCGGCAACGACCTGGCGCACGCACTGGAGCGGCTGGGCCGCCGGGCCGAGGCCACCGCCGTCTACCAGCGCGTCGCCCACGCGCGCACCACCCACGTACGGCAGCTGTGATCCGGACACGACACGCCGCCGACCGGCCGTCCGCAACAGAGCGCGCGATACTGGGGCTTGCCGCAATGGTTGAGCAAGCAACCACATCAGGAGGTCGGGTATGACGCAGCCCCAGGGCGCCGAACTGTCGAGGATCCGCACCCGTCGGGAGGAGATCCGCCGGCGCTGGCTGCACGAAGGCGCCGAACGGCCCGCCACCACCGCTCGCGGCGTCCACCACGTCGCCTTCATCTGCCGGGACGTCGAGGAGACCGTGCGCTTCTACCACGACCTCCTCGGCTTCCCGCTCGTGGAGATGGTGGAGAACCGCGACTACCGCGGCTCCACGCACTTCTTCTTCGACATCGGCAACCGCAACCTGCTCGGCTTCTTCGACTTCCCCGGCCACGAGCACCCGCCCGCCCAGGAGACCGTCGGCGGCGTCCAGCACCTGGCCCTGTCCATGGACGCCGAGCGGCACGCCGCCGCCCGACAGGCGCTGGACGAGGCGGGCGTGTCCTACCAGGGCCCGGAACGGGGCATCGAGGAGAGCCTGTACCTGCGCGACCCCAACGGCGTGCCGCTGGAGCTGTACCGCGAGCGGCCCGGCGTCTTCGACGGGCGGCACCTGGTCCCCGGCGTCCCGGACGACCCCGCCGACGGGACGTGAGGGCGCGCGCTCACTGCACGCGGCGCGCGCCGGGACCGCGGCCCCGGAGAGCGGAGCACGCCCGAGAGCCCTACTCTGGTGATCATGGCAGGTGAACGTGATCTCAGGAAGCTCGTCGACGGGATGAGCCCCGAGCTGCAGCCCGGCCCGTACGTCTTCACCACGGTCCCCGGCGAGCCGCCCGGCGGCGTGCGCCCGGTGGTCACCGTCGCCGAACGCGAGGGCACCACCCTGGTGATCCCGCGCCAGGACGCCGACGCCGCCGGGCTGGCCTACCACTCCGTCTTCGGCTGGATCACGCTGCGCGTGCACTCCTCCCTGGAGGCGGTCGGTCTGACGGCGGTGGTCTCCCGGGCCCTCGCGGACGCCGGGCTCAGCTGCAACGTCGTCGCCGGCTACCACCACGACCACCTGTTCGTGCCCTACGAACAGGCGTCGGTCGCGGTGGCGATCCTGGAGGACCTGGCGCGTACCGGGAGCTGAGCCGCGCGTACCATGGCGGCATGTCCTTCCTCCGCCGACGCAGTGCCGCCACGCCCGCCGGGCCGGACTTCGACGTCCTCGCCATGGACCCGGGCGACTGGCCCGGCAACCTGGGAGCCGGGCTGCTCCCCGCGCCCGACGGCAGCTGCCAGGGCGTGTTCCTGCGCTACGACCTCTTCGGAGGCCGGGGGCCGGCCATGATCATCGGTAACCTGCCCGAGGGCAGCCCCGCCCGCGACGTCGCCGACGACGAGGTCCCCTTCGAGGTGTCGCAACTGCTGGCGGCGCTCGAGATCGACGAACCCGTGACCGTCACCGGACGCGAGGACAGCCCGGTGATGCACGACGGCAACCTGCTCATCGTGCGCCGGGTGACCTGCTCGGAGAGCCGCGTCTCCTGTGTGCAGTTCGACCGCAGCGACAACGTGCTGGTCACCATCGCCAGCTGGGACCGGCCCATCACCGACGACCTCTACCAGCTGCTCAAGCCGCTGCCCGCGGAGCTCTTCCGCCAGTGACACCCGGCCCGGGCCGCCGCCGGACGGACGGCGGACGGACGCCGGGCGAACGGGACCGCCAGACGCGACCAGGGCCCGTCGCCTCCGTGTGATCCGGAGGCGACGGGCCCAGGCGGTCGTCCGCCGACGACCTGACGGCGCGTGGGGCGGGGCCTCAGCGGGTGCTGACGGCCGCCCGCACCGCGCGTCGGGCCATGGCGCAGTCCTCGTGCAGCCGACGCAACCGCAGCCGCAGTTCCTCGCCGGCCGAGGGGTCCGGCGTGGTCGCCCGCATGGCGCGGCGCACGGCCGTCTCGCAGTGCCGCACGTCCCTGGTGAGCACCAGCATCAGGTTCACCAGGAAGGCGTCACGGACCGCCGCCCCGCCCCGCTGCGCGGTCTGGCTGATGCTGCGCCTGGCCTGCGGCGAGTCGCCCAGCGCCGCCCACAGTGTGGCCAGATCGTAGCCCGCCAGGTACCAGCCCGCGTGCTCCCAGTCGACGAGTACCGGGCCGTTGGGCGCGAGCAGCACGTTGTCCGGGCGCGCGTCGCCGTGACAGAACTCGCGGGCCGCCCTGCCGCCCGAACTCAGCACGGAGTACAGCAGCTTGTGCAGGTCGTCCAGGTCCCGGTCGGTGAGCAGACCGAGTTCGTGGAAGCGCAGCAACCGCTTGCCGTAGTCCAGCGGACGCTCGAACAGGCCCGTCGGCGGCTCCCAGGAGTTGAGCCGGCCCACCGCGCTCAGCATCGGCCGGAGCTGTGACTGCTGGTTCAGGTCACCGCCCTGGCGGAGCTGGTTGACCGGTCTGCCGAGCATGCGCTCGACGACGATCGTGCAGGTCTCCGGGTCCGCGGCGATCAGCTGTGGAACCCGCACCGGCGGACGGTGCCGGACGAACGCCCGGTAGGCGGTGACCTCCTGGCGGTAGCGCTCGGCCCAGGCGGGTGAGTGGTCCAGTAAACACTTCGCGACCGCGTGGCGGCGCCCGATGTTCCCGGCGAGCAGTACGGTCCGGCCGCTGCGCCGGAGCACCTGGGTGGGGTGGAAGTCGGGACAGACCCGGTGGACGGAATTGAGCACGGACCGCAGCTGCACGCCCTGCGGGCCGGACAGGTCGAGCCTGCCGCTGACGGCGGGAGCGCCGCCCGCCGACGGGCCCGGCCTGCGCGGCCGGGTGACCACGGCGCTGCCCGACGGGCGGGGGGACGACCAGGTCCGGGGCGTGGCGGTCACGGGGGATGTTGCGTGATACATGGTCGAACCGGATCCCTTCGCGCGCCGACAAGTTCGCCGCACACCCCGACCGCAAGCGGCCGGACCACACCCTGGGGAGTGTCGACGGCCGCCGGAGACGACGGGCCGGGGTGGCGCGTTTCTACATCACACCCTGGCGCGGGTGGCAGGCCACATGGCGAACCCTGGCGAACCCTGGCGAATACTCGCCGCCCCCCTGTGCGGCCGTTACTGTCAACTCAGCCGAGAACCTGGGGGCTTGACGTGAACAAAGGACCCAACTCCCGCCTGGCGGACCTGTTCGGCCTCACCGGCTGGTCAAAGGGCGAACTCGCCCGGCTGGTCAACCGCCACGCGGCGGCCATGGGCCACCAGCAGCTGTCGACGGACACCTCCCGCGTACGGCGCTGGATCGAGCGGGGCGAGACCCCGCGCGACCCGGTGCCCAGGGTGTTGGCCTCCCTGTTCACCGAGCGTCTCGGCCGTGTCGTGACCATCGAGGATCTCGGGATGGGCAGGAACGCACCGGGAAGACTGCCGGCCGGCAGCAGGCAACCCGTACACGGGTTGCCGTGGGCACCTGACCAGATCGCCGCGGTCCTCGCCGAATTCACGGGAATGGACCTCATGCTCAACCGCCGCGGCCTGGTGGGCGCGGGCGCCGCGCTCACCGCCGGCTCCGCACTCAACAGCTCCCTGTACGACTGGATCCAGACCGACCCCGACCACGCGCACGCCCCCGGCCCGGCCGCGCACCACCTGGACGCCGTCTCCGACCGCTACGAGGCCACCCCGGTGGGCTCGCTGGAGGTCGAGGCACTGGAACGCTCCGTGGAGGTCTTCCGCGCCTGGGACGCCGCCAGGGGCGGCGGCCTCCAGCGCAAGGCGGTCGTCGGCCAACTCAACGAGGTGGGCGGCCTGCTCGCCTACCAGGACCATCCCGCGCACCTGCGGCGCCGGCTGTGGGGGGTGGCCGCGAACCTCGCGGTGCTCGCCGGCTGGATGTCCCACGACGTCGGTCTGGAACCCACGGCCCAGAAGTACTTCGTGATCGCCGCGCACGCAGCCCGTGAGGGCGGCGACCGGCCGCGCGCCGGTGAGGCGCTCTCCCGGGCGGCTCGTCAGATGGTCCACCTGGGCCGCCCCGACGACGCGTTGGACCTGATGAAGCTGGCCAAGGCGGGCTCGGGCGAGGAGACCCTGCCGCGCACCCGGGCGATGCTGCACACCATCGAGGCCTGGGCGCAGGCGTCCATGGGGCGCGGTCAGGCGATGCGCCGCACCCTCGGCCAGGCCGAGGAGCTGTTCGTCTCCGACAAGGGCGACGTGCCGCCGCCGAGCTGGATGCAGATGTTCGACGAGGCCGACCTGCACGGCATGCAGGCCCTGGCCTTCCGGACCCTGGCCGAGTTCGACCCGCCCGCCGCGAAGACGGCGGAGAAGCACGCGAAGCTCGCGCTTGAGCTGCGGAAGAACGGACACCAGCGGTCGCAGATCTTCGACTACATCTCGCTCGCGTCGGCCTGCTTCATCGCCGACGACCCCGAGCAGGCCGACCGCTACGCCCGGCTCGCGCTGGTGTCGATCGGCGAGACGTCCTCGCACCGCACCTGGGACCGGCTGCGTGAGATGTACCGGCTGACCGGCCAGTACGCCGGCTATCCCAAGATCGAGGATCTGCGGGAGGAGCTGCAGGAGACCCTGCCCAGGGCCCCGCACAGCCCCGCCGGCACGGGCACGGTCAAGTCACCGCGCACCCTGAAGATCTGAACAGGGCGCGGCGCGGCCCCGGACCCCCGGCCCGCACCGCGCCGTGTCACACGGAACCGCGCCGTGTGACACGGAACCGCACCGGGTCATTCGGAGACGCGTGCGATCAACGCGCAGGCGTCGTCCTCGCGTTCGGCCTCGCCGAACTCCTCCACCACCACGCGCACACACTCCCGGGCGGTCCTGGCCTCCGCGAACCGGGGGGCCAGCTCCAGCAGCCGGGCGGCGCTCGACCGGGCGCCGTCCTCCAGGCTGGCGCTGCGCGGCGCCAGCCCGTCGGTGTGCAGTACGAGCAGGTCGCCGGCCTCCAGCTGCTGGCTGCACTGCCCGTAGCGGGCACCGCTCATCGCGCCGAGCAGGACGCCTTCGGGCTGGGCGAGCGGGCGGCCCTGGCCGGCGCGGTACAGCAGCGGGGCCGGGTGACCGGCCTGCGACCAGGTGAGGTTGCGGGTGCGGGGGTCGTAGTGGCAGCACAGCGCGCTGCCGAGGGCGGGCTGCGCCGCGCTGTCGAGCAGCTGGTTCAGGTGGCCCATGAGCGTGCCCGGCTCCACCCCGGCGAGGGCCATGCCGCGGACCGCGCCGAGCAGCATCGCCATGCCGGAGGTCGCCTCGACACCGTGGCCGGTGAGGTCGCCCACGGTGAGCATGGTGGCGCCGCCGGGCAGCTCCATGGCGTCGTACCAGTCGCCGCCGATGAGGGCGCTGGTCGCCGAGGGCAGGTAGTGGGCGGCGATCTCCAGGGTGCCGGTCGTCTCCCGGCTGTGCCGGGGGTGCCGCAGGGTCTGCCGGCGGGGCGGGAGCACGGCCTCCTGGAGTTCGACGGCGACCCGGTGTTCGGTCTGCGCCCGGTGTCGCTCACGTGCGTAGCGTTCGCTTGTCTGTTCCAGCGCGCGTTCGCTGAGGCGGAGTTCGCTGACGTCCCGCAGGACGCCCCACATCGCGACGCAGCTGCCGTCGGAGTCCAGTACCGGCTCGGCGGCCAGGTGGACCGTGCGCACCTCGCCGTCGGGCCGGCGGACGCGGAACTCGCCGTCGACCGGCTTGCCGTCCACCAGGCAGTCGGTGAAGGCGGTCATCAGCCAGGGCTGGTCCTCGGGAAGCAGCAGGGCGGGGAGCTCGTCGAGGGTGAGCGGGCCGTCGGCGAGCTCGCGGCCGAGCACGGTGTACAGCTCGGGCGACCAGGTGACCTCGTCGGTGAGCAGGTTCCACTCGGCGCTGCCGGCCCGGCCCACGGCGGCGGCCGGCGAGGGCTGGACCGGGTGGTCGAGCGTCGCGGTGCCGGTCGACCGGGCAGGCGGCCCGTCGCGCAGTTGGCCGAGGTGGCGGCCCAGGTCCTCGAGGTGGTGGACGGCGAGTTCGCACAGCGCCCGCTGCCAGCGGCGCTCGCTGCTGAGCGCGTCGTCCGGCTCCGCGCCGCCGGTCGTGCGCCGCACCGCCTCCACCCGGCCGCGGAGTCGGCGGGCCTGGGAGATGAGGCTGTCGAGGGTGCCGTGCTCGGCTGGCGTCGCGGGACGGTCCGCGGAGGGATGGGAGGGCATCGCGTACTCCGAAGTGAGCCGTGTCCGGTCCGGCGCCGGTCGGGGCGGCCGGGTAACGACTCTTGCACAGTGCGCGACGGCCTGTAAGGGATTTGGCAATACCCGTTACGGTGGTGCTTCTGGCATATGCCGCTGGCTCTCGGGTGGCATACCCCTCCGCCGGGACCGCCCCGTGGCTCCCAGGGTGGTTACCGACCCGTCCGGGGCGGGTATGGTGCCGCAAGCCGCGCACGGGCAACCGACGACCCGCGCAGGTCACAAAGCGGAAATCCCGTTGCCAGTCCTGTCTCCCGCACCGGATGCTGACCACATGTTCGCCGAATACGTCGTTCCAGACATAGCGCCCAGCGGAACGCTGCTGGGCCTGCTACAGCGCGGCCGTGGAGACGGCACGCTGCATGCTCTGGCGGCGCCCCGCTCAGAGGCGCTCGCCGCGCTCCACCACTGTCTGCGACACGACCCGCGGCGCGACTGGCAGATCGAGCACCGCTCCCTCTACTACGCGCGACTGCACCGCGACCTCAGGGCCGGCCTGGCCGAGCTGGAGGCCCACCTCTTCAGCGACCAGGACCACCTCGACCACCGCGAGGAGCGCACCGGCCTGGCCCTGTCCGTACTCGGCCACCTCCTTTCCTACGGCGACGCCGGCGCGCTGCGCGTACTGCGCCGCTACACCGCCGAGGGGCACAACTGGCAGTGGGCCCTGGACGAGCTCGCCGTCCGCGACGACGACGCCGGGCTGCGCTCCCTCGGCCCCGCCGTGCTCGCCCGCTTCCCCGACGACTCACAGGGGGACACCGCGCTCGCCGAGGCCATGCGCGAGGCGTACGAGCCCCGGCCGTGGCGGCTGTGGGAGGAGGACCCGCACCGGCGCGGCCAACGGGAGCGCCTGGCCCGGGTCCGCGAGCAGCACTCCTTCGACCGGTGGTCCCGACAGCTGCGCTCCCAGGGCCCCCGCCCGGGCTGGAGCGTCGCGGAGGTGCTGGAGTGGGCCCAGCAGGCTCCCGAGGCCGCCGACGGCGACCCGGCCGCCGGGCAGTACGGCGCCCCCGACCAGCTCTGCCGACGGCGGGAGGCGGCCGCCGCCCGCTGCCTGGCCGCCGTCGCCGGACCCGAGGACCGCCCGCTGCTGCTGGCCGCGGCCGCCGACGGACCGCCGGCCGCCCGGGTCGCCGCCCTGCGCTACCTGGCGGAACGCGACGACCCGGCGGTCCTCGACCTGGTCGAGACGGCCAACGCCGCCGCCCCCCACCAGGTCGCCGAGGCCGCCCGTGCGGCGTTCGGCCGGATGCGCGGCGAGGCCGCGTTGGCCCGGGCCCGCTCCTGGGCCGACGGCGACGACGAACTCGCCGAAGCGGCCGCCGTCATGCTGGCCTGCCGCGGCGGTGAGCGGGACGCCCCGGCGGTGCTCGGCGCACTGCGCCGGACGGTCCGTCTCCAGGGCGCCGACGCGCCCGCCCTCCCCGCGCTGGTCGACGGCGTCGGCAGACTCGCCATCGGCTGCGCCGCGCCCGTACTGCGCCACCTCTACCGGGAGACGTCCTCCTCGCAGCTGCGCGGCCGGCTCGCCGGCGCGCTCGCCGCCACCGATCCGGCCTTCGCCGCCGGCTTCGCCGTCGAGTGCCTGTGGGACTGCGAGCAGTCCACCCGGGAGATCGCCGCCCGTTTCGCCGCCACGGGCGAGGACCGGGTCGTCGAACGGCTGCGCAACCTGGCGGCCGATCCCGCCGAGGAGGCGGGTGTGCAGAGCGCCGTACGCGGCCGACTGCGCCCGCGCACCGCGGGCTGACCCGCCCAGGGCCTGTCCGGCGGATCGGAGCGGCGTCGCGACGCCTGGCACCAGCGCTCTCCGTGTTGTCGTCATTCGCCGGCACCCCCAGATCGCAGGCACCAGACGCCGCTCCTTCACCCACTCCGACCCGCCGGACAGGCCCTGACCCACCGCGCCACGGGCCCGTGCCGACCGCCGGACACCTGCCCGGAGCGCGGGCGGGCCCTGGCACGATGACCGCATGAGCGGACGCTGGGAATTCTGGATCGACCGGGGCGGCACCTTCACCGACGTGGTGGGCCGCCGACCCGACGGCGGCCTTGTCACCGAGAAACTGCTCTCCCACGACCCCGAGCGCTACCGGGACGCCGCCGTCGCCGGCATCCGCCGGATGCTCGGACTCGCCCCCGGCGAACCGGTACCCGCCGAGCGCGTCGCGATGGTCAAGATGGGCACCACGGTGGCCACCAACGCCCTGCTCGAACGCCGGGGCGAGCCCACCGCACTGGTGATCACCGAGGGCTTCCGCGACGCGCTGCGCATCGCCTACCAGAACCGGCCGCGGCTGTTCGACCGGCACATCGTGCTGCCCGAGGCGTTGTACGACGAGGTCGTCGAGGTGCCCGAACGCGTCGCCGCCGACGGGAGCACCGTGCGCCCGCTGGACGCCCGGGAGACCGCCGCCCGGCTGCGCGCCGCGCACCGACGCGGTCTGCGCTCGGCCGCCGTGGTCTGCCTGCACGGCTACCGGCACCCCGACCACGAGCGGGAGATCGCCCGCCTGGCCGCCGAGGCCGGATTCCGCCAGGTCAGCTGCTCGCACGAGGTCAGCCCGTTGATCAAGCTCGTGCCGCGCGGCGACACCACCGTCGTCGACGCCTACCTCTCACCCGTGCTGCGCCGCTACGTCGAGGAGGTGGCGAGCGAACTGCGGGGCGTGCGACTGATGTTCATGCAGTCCGGCGGCGGGCTGCGGGAGGCCGGGCACTTCCGCGGCAAGGACGCCGTGCTGTCCGGACCGGCCGGGGGAGTGGTCGGCATGGCCCGCTCCTGCGCGGAGGTCGACCGGCACCGAGTGATCGGCTTCGACATGGGCGGGACCTCCACCGACGTCTCGCACTACGCGGGGAAGCTGGAACGCACCTTCGACACCCACGTCGCCGGGGTGCGGATGCGCGCGCCGATGATGGACATCCACACCGTCGCCGCCGGCGGCGGTTCGGTGCTGCACTTCGACGGCGCCCGCTTCCGGGTCGGCCCGGACTCCGCCGGCGCGGTGCCCGGACCGGCGAGCTACCGGCGCGGCGGGCCGCTCACCGTCACCGACGCCAACGTGCTGCTCGGCCGCGTGCAACCCGCCCACTTCCCGCACGTCTTCGGGGAGAGCGGCGACCTGCCGCTGGACGCCGGCGCGGTCCGCGAGCGGTTCGCCGAACTGTCCGTCCGCGCGGCCGAGGCGACCGGCGTGCGGCGCACTCCCGAGGAGGTCGCCGCGGGCTTCCTGGAGATCGCCGTGCTCAACATGGCCAACGCGGTGAAGAAGATCTCCGTCCAGCGCGGCCACGACGTCACCCGCTACGCGCTCGCCAGCTTCGGCGGCGCCGGCGGGCAGCACGCCTGCGCGGTCGCCGACGCGCTCGGCGTGGACAGCGTCGTGGTGCCGCCGCTCGCCGGTGTGCTTTCCGCGTACGGCATCGGCGTCGCGGATGCCACCGCGCTGCGCGAGCAGTCCGTCGAACGCGAACTGGACGCGGCCACCCTGGCCACCGTGCGCCGGCTGGCCGACGAGCTGGCGGGCCGCACCTCGCGCCAACTCGCCGAGGACGGCGTCGCCCCCGACACCGTCCGCACCACCGCCACCCTCCACCTGCGCTACGCCGGCACCGACGCCACCCTGCCGGTACCCCTCGGCGAACCGGACGCCATGACGGCGGAGTTCCAGCGCGCCCACCGGGCGCGCTACGGCTTCACCATGGACAAGCCGCTCGTCGCGGCGACCGTGGTGGTGGAGTCGGTCGGCTCCGCCGGCGGCCACGCACCGCGCACCGCCGCCGCGAGCGAGCCCGTGACCGACCGGCCCCCGCAGCGGGTGCGGATGTACACCGAGGGCCGCTGGCAGGACGTCGATCTGCGCCACCGCGACGATCTGCGCCCGACGGACACGGTCACCGGCCCCGCCGTCATCGCCGAGGCCGACGCCACCACCGTCGTCGACCCCGGCTGGCGCGCCCACGTCGACCCGCGCGGACACCTGCTGCTCGACCGGGTCACCCCGCGGCCCGCCACCAGCGCGGTGGGCACCGAGGTGGACCCGGTGAAACTGGAGGTCTTCAACAACCTGTTCATGGCGGTCGCCGAGCAGATGGGCGTGCGCCTGGAGAACACCGCCCACTCGGTCAACATCAAGGAGCGGCTCGACTTCTCCTGCGCCCTCTTCGACGCCGACGGCAACCTCATCGCCAACGCCCCGCACATCCCCGTCCACCTCGGCTCGATGGGCGAGTCGATCAAGGAGGTGCTGCGACGCAACGAGGGCGCGATGCGGCCGGGCGACGTGTACGCCATCAACGACCCGTACCACGGCGGCACCCACCTGCCCGATGTCACGGTGGTCACCCCGGTCTTCGACGAGAGCGGGACCGCGCTGCTGTTCCTGGTCGCCTCCCGCGGCCACCACGCCGAGATCGGCGGACTGACACCCGGCTCGATGCCGGCGTTCAGCCGCAGCGTGCACGACGAGGGAGTGCTCTTCGACAACTGGCTGCTCGTACGCGACGGCGTGCTGCGCGAGGAGGCCACCCGCGAACTGCTCGCCCAGGGGCCGTACCCCTCCCGCAACCCCGACGCCAACCTGGCCGACCTGCGCGCCCAGATCGCCGCCAACGAGAAGGGCATCGGCGAACTGCGGGCCATGATCGACCAGTTCGGCATCGACGTCGTCCAGGCCTACATGCGGCACGTACGGGCCAACGCCGAGGAGTCCGTCCGCCGCATCGTCACCGGACTACAGGACGGGACGTACCAGTACAAGACGGACAGCGGCGCGGTCATCCAGGTCACCGTCACCGTCGACCGCGCCGCCCGGGCCGCCGTCATCGACTTCACCGGCACCTCCGCGCAGCGAGAGGACAACTTCAACGCCCCCCACTCGGTGGTGATGGCCGCCGTCCTCTACGTCTTCCGCACCCTCGTCGCCGAGGACATCCCGCTCAACAGCGGCTGCCTGGTCCCGCTGACCGTCCGCGTCCCCGAGGGATCCATGCTCTCCCCGACGTACCCGGCGGCCACCGTCGCCGGGAACGTCGAGACCTCCCAGGCCGTCACCGGAGCGCTGTACGCGGCCCTGGGCGTCCAGGCCGAGGGCTCCGGCACGATGAACAACGTCACCTTCGGCGACGACCGCGTGCAGTACTACGAGACGATCGCCTCCGGCTCCGGCGCCGGCGACGGCTTCCCCGGCACCGACGCCGTCCAGACCCACATGACCAACTCCCGGCTCACCGACCCCGAAGTTCTCGAATGGCGCTACCCGGTACGCGTCGAGGAGTTCACCGTCCGCACCGGCAGCGGCGGCGACGGCACCTGGCCAGGCGGCGACGGCGTGGTGCGGCGGCTGCGCTTCCTGCGCCCCATGACGATCGCCCTGCTCACCGGCCACCGCCGGGTCCCGCCCTACGGCATGGCCGGCGGCCGACCCGGCGCGCCCGGCCGCAACGCCATCGAGCACGCGGACGGCCGGGTCACCGAACTCCCCGGAGTGGCCGCCGCCGAAGCCGCCACCGGCGACGTCCTGCGGATCGAGACACCGGGCGGCGGAGGCTACGGCCCCGCCCCGGCGACGCCGGGCAGTTCGGTCGATGTCACACCAAGCGCCTAACCTGTCGTGGTGACCACCGCAGTATCCGCCGCACAGCCCGGCGCGCCCCGCCCCGCGCCGGGCCCGGCCGCAGACGAGGGCCTGGCCCGCCGGCTGCGTGCCCTCGCCTGCACCGCCCCGCTGCACGACCTCGACGTCCGCAAGGCGAACCTGGCCGGCGAGTACAGCACCTACGCGATGGCCGAGGTGGCGCTCGCCGCCATCGACGTCGTCACCCTCCAGATGGACTTCGACACCGGCGCCGACCAGGAGGAGACGATCGCCCGGCTGCTGCCGCGCATCGCCGCCCAGGCCCCCGACCGCCCCGCCGCCGAGCACGAACGCGTCGCCCGCTGGGTCCTGGAGAACCTGATCAACGTCGGCAGCGTCGACCGCGGGTTCCGCGCCGTCTACGGCACCTTCGGACCGGACGGCGCCTACGTCCGCCGCGACTACGACTTCAAGCTCATCGAGGAGGTGCCGGGCCCCGGCGGCACGGTCTATCTGCGCACCACGGACGAGGCCGTGAACGTCCTGGTCGGCGCACTCGACACGGACGTCACCAGCGCCCAGATCGCCGCCGAGGTCAAACTGGAGGTCCTGGTCAACCGGGGCCGCCTCGCCGACGCCCAGCTCGCCGCCGAACAGGCCAGGTACCGCACCGTCCAGTACGCCGAGACGCTGCGCCGCGCCCTGGAGGCCACCCGTCGCAACGTCCGCTCGGTGGACTGGCTGAAAACCGTGCCCGACATGATCTCCGAGGCCCTGGACCACGTCGCCGACCGCTACCGGCACGAGAACGCCATCCTCACCAACATCCGCCGGGTCCGCGACGAGACCGGCGACGAACGCCACCCCGACCACAAACTGCGCGCCGCCGAGCTGGTCGACATCGTCAAGGACTGCATCCGGCGCCACACCCAGCTCCAGTCCCGGCTGCTGGACGCCGGCCCGATCTTCCGCGCCGAACAGGACCGCCAGGCGTTCGCCACGCCCGCCGCCCGCGTCGGCCTCGACCTCTACGGCCAACTCCTCCACCCGATCCTGCCCGAACCGCTCGAACGCGCCACCAGGGTCACCGACGCCTTCTTCGCCAGGGGCACCGGGCCGCGCACCCCCGCCTCCGTCCGGCTCGGCGACCTCGTCGACCTGCTCCTCACCC
>NZ_VJYK02000137.1 GCF_007097205.2 Streptomyces alkaliterrae | reverse complement strand
GGAGGGGGACGGGCGGTCGGGGTCGTCCGCCACTGGGGTCAGCCTCGGGTGAGCAGCGAGCGCAGGAAGAAGGCGAGGTTGGCCGGGCGCTCGGCGAGCCGTCGCATGAAGTAGCCGTACCAGTCGGTGCCGTACGGGACGTAGGCGCGCATCCGGTGTCCTTCCGCGACGAGCCGCTCCTGCTCCGCCTCGCGGATGCCGTACAGCATCTGGAACTCGTACTCGTCGGGCTTGCGGCCGCCTCGGTGCGCGAGCTCCTGGGTGATGGCGACCATCCGCGGGTCATGCGAGCCGATCATCGGGTAGCCCTTGCCCGCCATGAGGATCTTCAGGCAGCGGACGTAGGCGCGGTCCACCTCGTGCTTGTCCTGGTAGGCGACCGTGGCGGGCTCCTTGTAGGCCCCCTTGACCAGTCGTACCCGGGAGCCTTCCCCGGCCAGCGCCCGGCAGTCCTCCTCGGTGCGGAACAGGTAGGACTGGAGGACGGCGCCGGTCTGCGGGAAGCGGGTCCGCAGGTCGCCGAGGATGGCGAGGGTGGAGTCGACGGTCGTGTGGTCCTCCATGTCGAGGGTGACCGTCGTCCCGGCCTCGGCGGCGGCCTCCACGACGGGCAGCACGTTGCGGTACGCGAGGTCGTGGCCGTCGGGCAGGGCCTGGCCGAAGGCGGAGAGCTTCACCGACATCTCGGCGCGCTCCCCCAGCCCCTCGCCGGCCAGGGCCTCGGCGAGCGCCAGGTAGGCGTCGCGGGTGCGGGTCGCCTCGGAGGCGTCGGTGATGTCCTCACCGAGGAAGTCGATGGTGACGTCGATGCCGCGCCGGGCCAGCGCGCGGACGGCCGTCAGGCACTCCCCCAGACGCTCACCGGCGACGAAGCGGTCCACCACGGGGCGGGTGACCGGTGCGGCCGAAACGATACGGCGGATGCCGTCGCTGCGCGAGGCGGCGAGAAGCACGGGACCCAGCACGGGGCACCTCCACAAGACTGTCGGTTGAACGGCAAGGTGAGCCACCGTGAAACCTAAGGATCGCGCTGTTCTCGGACCATCGACAGCTGTCAGGCATCCGTGTCCCGGATCTCAGACACGTGTATGAGAATGGCGGCATGAGCGAGGACTTCCAGACGCTGATCGACGAGGTCTCGGCGCTGCTGGGCACGCCGGCGACGCTGGAGAACCGGGACTTCGAGCTGATCGCCTTCGGCGCCCACGAAAGCGCCGGGGACGACGCCGAGCTGGTCATGGACCCGGTCCGGACCCGGTCGATCATGCAGCGCCGCTCCACGGCGGCGGTCCGCGCCTGGTTCGAGCGCTTCGGCATCACCCGCGCGGCGGGACCCGTGCGCATCCCGCCGGACCCGGCGGCCGGCGTGGTCAAGGGCCGGATCTGCCTGCCGGTCCGGCACGGCGGGGTGGTCTACGGCTACGTCTGGCTGCTCGACGACGGCAGCCGACCGCTGGAGGACCCCCGGCTGCGGGAGGCCATGGCCACCGCCGCCCGCATCGGCGCGCTGCTGGCCGGGCAGGCCAGGACCGGCGCCCGGCTCGGCGGGCTGCTGCGGGCCGCGCTGGCCGGGCCCCGGCAGGGCCGGGAGGCGGCCACCGCCGAACTGCGCGCCGAACTGGGCTCGGCGGCGGATGCACCGATGGCGCTGCTGGCCGTCGGGCCGTGGCGGGTCGAGGACCCGCGCGCGGGAAACGGCCGTGCGGCCGGCGGGCGGAGGCGGGCCGCGGTCGCCGAACCGGGCCGGGCGGGCGGCGACTCGCCGGCGGCGACGCCCGCCGCCGTGCCGAACGTGCCGGTGCTGACCGTGCTGGACGCCGAGGAGGCCGGGCGGCAGGCGCCGCGGGGCCCGGCGCTGGCCGCGCTGGTACGGCTGCGGGCGGCCGGCTCACTGGAACCGGCGGTGGCCGCCGCCCACCGGCTGCTCCGCGCCGGCCCGACCGGCGGCCCCACGGGCGGCGGCCCGACGGGTGGCGGCCCCACGGGCGGCGGTCCGACGGGCGGCGGCCCCACGGGCGGCGGCCCCACGGGCGGCGGTCCGACGGGCGGCGGCCCCACGGGCGGCGGCGAGCGCGGCCCGCTGTGCGTCGGCGTCAGCGCGCCGCGCTCGGGCTTGGTCGAGCTGGACGCCGCCTGGTACGAGGCGCAGGCCGCGCTACGGGCGGCACACGCCGAGCGCCGGCTCGCACCGATCGCGACCTGGCCGGGCCTCGGGCCCTACCGGCTGCTGTCCGCGCTGCCCGCCGGGGTCGCCGTCGACCCGGCCGTGCGGCGGCTGCTGGAGCCGGCGCATCGGGAGATGGCCAGAACGGCCGAGGTCTTCCTGGACCTCGCCGGTCAGGCCGGCCGCACCGCCGCGGAGCTCGGCATCCACCGCCAGACGCTGTACTACCGCCTCTCCCGCGTCGAGCAGCTGACCGGCCTGGACCTGGCGGACGGCGAGTCCCGCCTCCTCCTCCACATGGCGCTCAAAGCGGCCCGCCTGTGACCCGTCGACGACAGGACACCCGCGCCCCCGGTCGCCGAGGCGACCGGGGGCGCGGGTGTCCTGTGCCGGGTGCGCGGAAGCGCGCGCGTCAGACGAGGTTGACCGTGCGGGCGGAGGTGGCGCCGATCTGCTCGGCGATCTCCGTGAGGACGGCCGGCGGCACCGTGTCGTCCACGGTCAGCGCCACCAGGGCCTCGCCGCCCTCCTCGGCGCGCGAGACCTGCATGCCGGCGATGTTGATGCCGGCCTCGCCGAGCACCTTGCCGACGGTGCCGACGACACCGGGCCGGTCGGCGTACCGCAGGAAGGCCATGTGGTCGGCGAGGTTGAGGTCGATGTCGTGCTCGCCGACGCCGACGATCTTCTGCTGGTGCTTGGGACCGGCGAGCGTACCGGAGACCGAGACCTCCTCGCCGCTGCCCAGGGTGCCCCGGACGGTCACCACGTTGCGGTGGTCGGGCGAGTCGCTGGAGGTGGTGAGGCGGACCTCCACCCCCCGCTCCTGGGCGAACAGCGGCGCGTTGACGTAGGAGACGGTCTCGTCCACCACGTCCTCGAACACGCCCTTGAGCGCGGAGAGTTCGAGCACCTTGACGTCGTGCTGGGTCAGCTCGCCGTACACCTCGACGTCGAGCCGGACGGCCACCTCGCCGGCGAGCGCGGTGAAGATGCGGCCGAGCTTCTCGGCGAGCGGCAGGCCGGGGCGGACGTCCTCGGCGATGACGCCGCCCTGGACGTTGACCGCGTCGGGCACCAGTTCGCCGGCGAGGGCGAGCCGCACCGAGCGGGCCACGGCGACGCCGGCCTTCTCCTGCGCCTCACCGGTGGAGGCGCCCAGGTGCGGGGTGGCGACGACCTGGTCGAAGGCGAAGAGCGGGGAGTCGGTGCACGGCTCGGTCGCGTAGACGTCGAGGCCGGCGCCGGCGACCCGGCCGTCCTTGAGGGCGGCCGCCAGGGCGTCCTCGTCGACGATGCCGCCGCGCGCGGCGTTGATGACGCGCACCGACGGCTTGACCTTGCGCAGCGCCTCGTCGCCGATGAGGCCGAGCGTCTCGGGCGTCTTCGGCAGGTGGACGGTGATGAAGTCGGAGACCTCCAGCAGCTCGTCGAGCGTGACCAGCTTGACGCCCATCTGCGCGGCCCGCGCCGGCTGCACGTACGGGTCGTAGGCGACGATCTTCATACCGAAGGCGGACATGCGCTGGGCGACCAGCACGCCGATGCGGCCGAGGCCGACCACGCCGAGGATCTTCTCGGACAGCTCGACGCCGGTGTACTTGCTGCGCTTCCACTCGCCGCCCTTGAGCGCGGCGTTGGCCTGCGGGATGTTGCGCGCGGTGGCGACGATCAGTCCGCAGGCGAGCTCGGCGGCGGTGACGATGTTGGAGGTCGGCGCGTTGACGACCATGACGCCGGCCTTGGTGGCGGCGGAGACGTCGACGTTGTCGAGTCCGACGCCTGCCCGGGCGACCACGCGCAGCCGGCGGGCGGCCGCGACGGCCTCCGCGTCGACCTTGGTGGCGCTGCGGATCAGGATGGCGTCGACGTCGGCGATCGCGCTCAGCAGCTCGCCCCGGTCCGCGCCGTTGCAGTGGCGGATCTCGAAGTCGGGGCCGAGGGCGTCGATCGTGGCCGGGGACAGCTCCTCGGCGATGAGTACTACAGGCTTGCTCACTTCGGTCTCAGTCCTCACTGGTCCTGGGTGTCCCTCCCACGGCCGCCTGGACGTGGGGGATAACGGCCGCGTCCCGTCGGCCGAAGGCGGTGGAGGTATGCAGCCGCGTGGAGACGCACGACGCTGTGAGCCTGTGACGCGCTATTGGCATGCAGTGTAACGGCGTGCGGCCGCCCCGGGAGCGGTATCCCGGGGCAGCCGCACCATCGAGCTAACGGCTCGCATCGCTGTGCGACCCCTGGGCGGCTCAGGCCTCGTCGTCGACCCAGCTCATGAGCTTGCGCAGCTCCTTGCCGGTGGTCTCCAGGAGGTGGTCGCCGTCGGCCTTCTTGTACTCGTTGTACTTCGGCAGACCGGCGTTGTACTCGGCCATCCAGTTCTTGGCGAAGGTGCCGTCCTGGATCTCGGCGAGGACCTTCTTCATCTCGACCTTGGTCTGGTCGTTGATGATGCGCGGGCCGGTGACGTAGTCGCCCCACTCGGCCGTCTCGGAGACGGACCAGCGCATCTTCTCCAGGCCGCCCTCGTACATGAGGTCGACGATGAGCTTCAGCTCGTGGAGGCACTCGAAGTAGGCGATCTCCGGCTGGTAGCCCGCCTCGACCAGGGTCTCGAAACCGGCCTTGACGAGGGCGGAGGCGCCGCCGCAGAGCACCGCCTGCTCACCGAACAGGTCGGTTTCGGTCTCCTCGGTGAAGGTGGTCTTGATGACGCCGGCGCGGGTGCCGCCGATGCCCTTGGCGTAGGAGAGGGCGAGTTGGAAGGCGTTGCCGGTGGCGTCCTGCTCGACGGCGGCGATGCACGGAACGCCGCGGCCCTCCTCGAACTGCCGGCGGACCAGGTGGCCCGGTCCCTTGGGGGCGACCATGCAGACGTCCACGCCGGCCGGCGGCTTGATGAAGCCGAAGCGGATGTTGAAGCCGTGGCCGAAGAAGAGGGCGTCGCCGTCCTTGAGGTTGTCCTTGACGGACTCCTCGTAGACCTTCGCCTGGATCGGGTCCGGCACGAGGATCATGATGACGTCGGCCTCGGCGGCGGCCTCGGCCGGGGTGACGACCCGCAGGCCCTGCTCCTCGGCCTTGGCGCGGGACTTCGAGCCCTCGTGGAGCCCGACGCGCACGTCGACACCGGAGTCGCGCAGGGAGAGCGCGTGGGCGTGGCCCTGGCTGCCGTAGCCGAGGACCGCGACCTTGCGGCCCTGGATGATCGAGAGATCGGCGTCGTCGTCGTAGAACAGCTCGGCCACTTGGGTTACTCCTTGTCGAGTCTTGCCTGTGTCGGTGGTGGGTCTGGGGCGACCGGTCCACCGCTGGGGAACACGTTATGCCCGTCGGCGGTGGTCGCGGTCCGCGGTCTTGCGATGCGGGCGGCCCGCCGCGCGTCGCCTTGACGGGCGAACGCGCGGCGGGGTGGGTCAGGCGCTGCGTTCCAGGGCACGCAGCGAGCGGTCGGTGATGGACCGCGAGCCGCGCCCGATGGCGATCGTGCCGGACTGGACCAGCTCCTTGATGCCGAACGGTTCCAGCATCCGCAGCATGGCCTCCAGCTTGTCGCTGCTTCCGGTGGCCTCGATGGTGACGGCCTCCGGGGAGACGTCGACGGTCTTGGCGCGGAAGAGCTGGACGATCTCCACGATCTGCGAGCGGGACTCGTTGTCGGCGCGCACCTTCACCAGAACGAGTTCCCGCTGGACGGCGGCCGCGGGTTCCAGCTCGACGATCTTCAGCACGTTGACGAGCTTGTTGAGCTGCTTGGTGACCTGCTCCAGCGGCAGGTCCTCGACGTTCACCACGATGGTGATGCGGGAGATCTCCGGGTGCTCGGTCGTGCCGACCGCCAGCGAGTCGATGTTGAAGCCGCGGCGGGAGAACAGCGCGGTGATCCGGGCCAGGACGCCGGGCTTGTTCTCCACGAGGACGGAGAGCGTGTGCTTGGACATGTCTGGTTACTCTCTCGCTCGCTGGTCAGTCGTCGCTGTCGCCGAAGTCGGGGCGGACGCCTCGGGCCGCCATGACCTCGTCGTTGGAGGTGCCGGCCGCGACCATGGGCCAGACCATGGCGTCCTCGTGGACGATGAAGTCCACGACGACCGGGCGGTCGTTGATGGCGTTGGCCTTCTCGATGACCGCGTCCAGGTCGGCCGGGTCCTCGCAGCGGATGCCGACGCAGCCCATGGCCTCGGCCAGCTTGACGAAGTCGGGGCAGCGGGTGCCCTGCGGCGGGGTCTCGGCCGGTTCGGCGTCCGGGCCGCTGTGCAGGACGGTGTTGGAGTACCGCTGGTTGTAGAACAGGGTCTGCCACTGGCGGACCATGCCCAGGGCGCCGTTGTTGATGATGGCGACCTTGATCGGGATGTTGTTGAGCGCGGCGGTGACCAGTTCCTGGTTGGTCATCTGGAAGCAGCCGTCGCCGTCGACGGCCCAGACCGTGCGGTCCGGCGCGCCGGCTTTGGCGCCCAGCGCGGCGGGCACCGCGTAGCCCATGGTGCCCAGGCCGCCGGAGTTGAGCCAGGTGGCGGGCTGGTCGTACTGGATGAAGTGGGCGGCCCACATCTGGTGCTGGCCGACGCCGGCGGCGTAGATCGTGTCCTCGGGCGCGAGCTGTCCGATGCGCTCGATGACCTGCTGCGGGGAGAGCGAGCCGTCCTCGGGCAGGTCGTAGCCGAGCGGGTAGGTCTCCCGCCAGCGGTTCAGCTGCTGCCACCACTCGCTGTGGTCCCCGGTGTTGCCGGCGGCCTGCTCGGCCTGGACGGCGACCACCAGGTCGGCGATGACCTCGCGGGCGTCGCCGACGATCGGCACGTCCGCCTCGCGGTTCTTGCCGATCTCCGCCGGGTCGATGTCGGCGTGGACGACCTTCGCGAAGGGGGCGAAGGAGTCCAGCTTGCCGGTGACCCGGTCGTCGAAGCGGGCGCCGAGGGCGACGATCAGGTCGGCCTTCTGGAGCGCGGTGACGGCGGCGACCGTGCCGTGCATGCCGGGCATGCCCAGGTGCTGCGGGTGGGAGTCGGGGAAGGCGCCGAGTGCCATCAGGGTGGTGACGACGGGCGCGCCGGTCAGCTCGGCCAGGACCTTCAGCTCGGCGGTCGCGCGGGCCTTGAGGACTCCGCCGCCGACGTAGAGGACCGGTCGCTGCGAGCCGCTGATCAGCCGGGCCGCCTCGCGGATCTGCTTGGCGTGCGGCTTGGTGACCGGACGGTAGCCGGGCAGGTCCGGGGTGGGCGGCCAGCTGAAGGTGGTCTGCGCCTGGAGCGCGTCCTTGGAGATGTCCACCAGGACCGGTCCCGGCCGGCCGGTGGAGGCGATGTGGAACGCCTCGGCGATGGTCCGGGGAATCTCGGCCGGGTCGGTGACCAGGAAGTTGTGCTTGGTGATCGGCATCGTGATGCCGCAGATGTCGGCTTCCTGGAAGGCGTCGGTGCCGATGGCCTTGGAGGAGACCTGGCCGGTGATCGCGACGAGCGGCACGGAGTCCATGTGCGCGTCGGCGATGGGCGTCACCAGGTTGGTGGCGCCGGGCCCCGAGGTCGCCATGCAGACGCCGACGCGGCCGGTGGCCTGGGCGTAGCCGGTGGCGGCGTGGCCGGCGCCCTGCTCGTGGCGGACGAGGATGTGGCGGACGCGCGAGGAGTCCATCATCGGGTCGTACGCGGGCAGGATCGCACCGCCCGGGATGCCGAACACGGTGTCGGCGCCGACTTCCTCGAGCGAACGGATGAGGGACTGGGCGCCCGTCAGGTGCTCGACGGGGGCGGGCTGCTGCCCGCCGCTACGGGCCCGCGGCTGCGGTCGGGGGGCCCCGGTGGCCTGCTCGGTCATCGGTCTTCTCTTCCCGGCTGAGGTGAGGGTGGTGGCACTCGGATGTGATGCGGCGCCGCCGCTGTGCGGTGTCGGTCGAGCACTGAGGGTTCCTGAGGGTTGCTGATGGTTACGGAACCCGGTGGTCGGCGGCTGGTGGCTTTGAGTCGGTTTCGGGAGGTTCGGTCGTGTCGCGCCAGGTCACTGGTGCAACAAAAAACCCCTCGTGCCGTGAGGCAGGCGAGGGGAGCGCGTCGCTGTCGTCGCGGGTCATCGTCGTGGCCCGGTTCAGTCGACGCGCTTTCCAATTACGAGAAGTCGGGTGCGCATGGCACCGACCTTCCTCCGATCACCCACCGGGTGTCAAGTGGGTGGGACGGAAGTCTCAGAATGTGGTCGGAGCGGGGAGTGCACCACGGGGTCCGGAGTGGCCGCGCCACCCCTTCTGACCGGCAGCGATCCGGCGACCACCACCGAGCGACCGCCGCCCCGGCTGGGCTGCGCGGGCACGCCGGCGACCGGCAGCGGATAGGCTCCGCCGCCCAGCGCCCGACGCAGCCGGTGCTCGTCCAGCGCGCTGGAGAACACCGCGCCCTGGGCGTGCGTACAGCCCAGCGCGCGGAGCGCCGCCGCCTGCTCGGGCAGGTCGACCCCTTCGGCGTAGGAGTCCGTGCCGAGCTCCCGGGCGATGCGCAGCAGCCCGGCGGTCAGCTTGTACAGCCGGCCTGACTCGGTCAGGCTCTCCACCAGCGCGCGGTCCAGCCGCAGGACGTCGATCTGGAGGGCGCGCAGCGCGGCGACCGTGCCGTGGCCGCAGCCCATCGCGTCCAGCGCGATGCGTACGCCGAGGCGGCGCAATGCGGCCAGCCTGACCTCCAGCTCGCCCAGGCTCACCCGGGGATCGTGCTCGGACAGCTCCACGACCACGTCCTCCGGCGGCAGGCCGTGCCGCTCCAGCAGGGCGGCGAACGCACGGCCGTCCAGCGCGCGGTCGGTCAACCGGCCGGCGGGCACCCGTACGACGACCGGCACCCCGAGCCCCGCACCGCGCCGGGCGGCGGCCCTCATCACCGCCTCCTCCAGCATCCAGCGGTCCACCTCGGCGATCCGCTCCTCGCTCCGGGAGTCGGCGGCCCGCCGCTGGCCCTGCCGCAGGAACTCGCCGGGGGTGAAGAGGATGCCCTGGGAGGACCGCCACCGGGGCTGCGCGGCGACGGCGGCGATGCGCCCGCTCTCCAGGGAGACGACCGGCTGGTGCAGCAGGACGAACTGGCCCTCGGCGAGCGCGGTCCGCAGCCGGCCGGCGAGCTGGGAGCGCTGCGCCATCTCCGCCTGGAGCTGCGGCGCGTAGAGCTCGACGCGGCCCTTGCCGGCCTGCTTGGCGCGGTACATCGCCAGGTCGGCGTTGCGCAGCAGGGTGCTGGGCGCGATGCCGGGCTCGGCGAACGCCACGCCGATGGACGCCGCCACCCGCACTTCGGTACCCGACTCCACGACGTAGGGCTCGGAGAGCTTCAGTCGCAGCCGGTCGGCGATCTCCAGCACCCGCATCTCGCGTTCGGCGCGGTCCGGGCTTCCCTCGCCGATGATCAGGGTGGCGAACTCGTCGCCGCCGAGGCGGGCGGCGGTGTCCTGGGCGCGGACCGACTCCAGGAGGCGGCGGCCGGCCTGGACGAGCAGTTCGTCGCCGGCCTGGTGTCCGATGGTGTCGTTGACGGCCTTGAAGCCGTCGAGGTCGATGTAGAGGACGGCGGCGTCCCGGTCGGGCCCGTCGGTGTCGCGGCGGCCGCCGAGCGCCTGCTTGACGCGCTCGGTGAACAGCGCGCGGTTCGGCAGGTCGGTGAGCGGGTCGTGGGAGGCGTTGTGCTGCAACTGGGCCTGGAGGCGTACGCGTTCGGTGACGTCGCGGCTGTTGAAGATCAGCCCGTCGCGGTAGCGGCTGACGGTGGACTCCACGTTGAGCCAGCTGCCGTTGCCGTGCTGGAAGCGGCACTCCACGCGGGTGGAGGCCTCCTGCCCCGGCGGAGTGGTGAGATAACGCCGGACCTCGTGCAGGAACCTGCCGAGGTCCTCGGGGTGGATCAGCGCGGAGAGCGGCGAGCCGACGAGTTCGGCCGCGGGCCGCCCGTACACCCCGGCCGCGGCCGGGCTGACGTAGCGCAGTACGCCCTCGCAGGAGGCGATCATGATGACGTCGCTCGACCCCTGCACCAGCGACCTGAAGTGGTGCTCTTTGTGGGCGAGTTCACGGGCGAGGCGGATGTTGTCCAGCAGCATGATGGCCTGCCGGACCACCAGCGCGAGCGCGACGGTGCAGGCGGTGGCCAGGACGACCTGGTCCACCTCGCGCCGGTCGCCGAAGTTGTAGAGCGCGCCCAGGATGCACACCGCGGCGGCGAGATAGGGCGTGAGCGCGGCGAACACGCCCGCCACCTGCCTGGTCTCCTCCTCCCGGTTCGGCGCGGCGCGCTGCGGAACCCCGCCCGCCCAGGGCGCGTAGGCGAGCAGCAGCGAACCGGCGAACCAGCCGGCGTCCAGCAACTGCCCGGAGGCGTAGCTCTGCTGGAAGAGCGGCGCGGTGAACAGCGCGTCGCACAGTACGGTCAGGCCGAGCGCCCCGGCCGCCGTGTTGATCACCGAGCGGTCCACCGAGGAGCGCCGGAAGTGCAGGGCGAGGACCATGCTGACCAGCACGATGTCCAGCAGCGGATAGGCGAGTTGGGTGGCGGCCTGGGCGACGGAGCCGTCCCGCCAGTCGTCCGCGTGGGTCAGCGCCAGGCTCCAGCAGAGTGTGAGCAGCGAGCCGGCGATCAGCCAGACGTCCAGCCCCAGGCACACCCAGCCGGCCGTCGTGACCGGCCGCTTGGCCAGTACCAACAGCCCGACGATGGCGGTCGGGGCGAAGAGCAGGAAGAAGAAGTCGGCCAGGGACGTCTCGGGCACGGGTTGCCCGAGGACGAACTCGTACCAGCCCCAGACGGCGTTCCCCATGCCGACCATGGCGGAGGAGACGGCGAAGAGCAGCCAGGCGGGCCGGTGCCGGCCGGCGGCACGGCGCGCGTAGAGCAGACAGGAGTAGGCGGCCAGGAACGCGGCGGCGGCCAGCCCGAAGTCGCCCATGAAGACGGCCAGCCGGTCCGAGCCCCAGCCGAGCGCCGCGCCGGTGGCGTATCCGGTGCAGCCGACGACCAGCAGGAGCTGCGGCAGCAGTGGATGACGGCCGAGCAGGGCCGGCGGGCGGGCTCCGGCGGCGCCCGGCGGGTCGCGGTCGACGGTGGACGGGGAGGTGCGCACGCCGGGGACGCCGCCGACCGGTCGCGCGCCGGAGAGCCCGTGGGCGCCGTGCGCGCTCATCGCGCCGGCTCCCGCCGGGTCGGCCGCACCCGCCGTACACTCAGCGTGAGTCCGGCGTCCGTCATCCGATAGTTCGTCCATTGGCCGCGCATTCGCCCGTCGCCCCCCTGGGTGTCCTGGTATCGCCCCGTCCGGACCATACACCAATCGGTCACTCAGCGACATAGCGCCTCTACAGAGCGTGACTTACCGGGGGTATTCTGCTACGCATCGCGCACATTCGCGTTCGAAGCGTGGTATAGGGGGCGCGAGGGAACAACAGGCGCCCCAACACGCGCCGGGCGGCGCCCCCTACGGCGCACGGGCGGGACGGGCGCCGCGCGTCGCCCGTCCCGCCTCCACCGATGCGTCGCCGACGGTCCACTCAGCCCTGCGAAGGCGGCTCACCGCTCACCGCCACCACGTTCCGTAGCGGCTCCCCGTCCGCGAACCGCCGCAGCTGGTCCGCCAGCAGCCGCTTCGCGCGCGGCAGGAACGCCGAACTCGGGCCGCCCACGTGCGGGGTGACGATCACTCCGGGCGTCCCCCACAGCGGGTGTCCGACGGGCAGCGGCTCGGGGTCCGTCACGTCCAGCGCGGCCAGCAGGCGGCCGGCGCGGGTCTCGGCGAGCAGCGCCTTGGTGTCCACGACGCCGCCCCGGGCGACGTTCACCAGCAGCGCGCCGTCCTTCATCCGGGACAGGAAGCCGGCGTCGACCAGCCCCCGGGTTTCCTCGGTGAGCGGTACGGTCAGCACGACGACGTCGGCGTGCGGCAGCAGCTCCGGCAGCTCGGACAGCGCACGCACCTCTCCGCGCCCGACCTCGCGGGCGCGGCGGGCCACCCGGTCCACCCGGGCGACCTCGAACGGGAGCAGCCGCTCCTCGATCGCGGCGCCGATCGCCCCGTAGCCGACGATCAGCACGTTGCGGTCCGCCAGCGCGGGCCGGATGACCGGACGCCAGCGCCCCTCGACCTGGTCGGCGAGGAAGTCCGGCAGTCCGCGCAGTGACGCCAGGATCAGGGTCAGCGCCAGCTCGGCGGTGGAGGTCTCGTGCACCCCCCTGGCGTTGCACAGCCGCACCCCCGGCCGCATAGTCTCCAGCGCGGGCGCGACGTGGTCCACCCCGGCTGTCAGCGTCTGGACGACGCGCACGGCCGGCATGTGCGGCAGCGGCTCGACCGCGATCACCGGGCCCTTCATGTACGGCACGGTGTAGAGCACGCAGTCCGCCGGGTCGGCCGGGAACTCACCGCCCTCCCAGAAGCGGTACTCGAACGCGTCGGGCAGTCCGTCGATCTCGGTCGCGGGTATCGGGAGCCACACCTCGGAAGAAGCCATGCGCTCAGCGTAGGACGACCCGACGGAGCTCCACCGCCCCGGCGGCCCACCGACGGACCGTCACCGGCGACCGACTAGGGTCTGTCTCCGGCGGGGCAGGAGGGAGCACGTCCAGGTGGAGCGCAGGACAATCGGCGCGGGGGCGCTCGAGGTGGCGGCGATCGGACTGGGCTGCATGCCGATGAGTTGGGCCTACAGCGCCTCCGAGCAGCGCGGCGAAACGTCCCTGCGGGCGCTGCACGCCGCGCTGGACGCGGGCGCCGCCGACTCCTCCGCCGCCCCCGGCTCCTCTTCCGCCGGCCGCCTGCCGACTCTGCTGGACACCGCCGACATGTACGGCCCCTTCACCAACGAACTGCTCGTCGGCCGGGTGCTCAAGCAGCGCCGGGCGGAGGCCTTCGTCTCCACGAAGGTCGGCCTGCTCGTCGGCGACGGACACGTCGTGGCCAACGGCCGCCCCGGCTACGTACGGCGGGCCTGCGACGCCTCGCTGCGACGCCTCCAGACCGACGTCATCGACCTGTACCAGCTGCACCGCGCCGACCCCGAGGTCCCGGTCGAGGAGACCTGGGGCGCGATGGCCGACCTGGTCCGGGCCGGGAAGGTGCGGGCGCTCGGGCTGTGCGCCGTCGGGGCCCGCGGCGGCCGACGGCCCGCCCGTGACGGCCTGCACTCCTCGACACTGGCCCAACTGCGCCGCGTCCAGCAGGTGTTCCCGGTCAGCGCCGTACAGGCCGAACTGTCCGTCTGGTCGCGCGAGGCGCTGGACACCCTGCTGCCCTGGTGCACGGCGCGCGGGGTGGGGCTGCTCGCGGCGATGCCGCTCGGCAACGGCTTCCTCAGCGGCCGGCTCACCCCCGGCAGCGGTTTCGAACCGGACGACGTCCGGGCCAGGCACCCGCGTTTCACCGCCGAGATCATGGCCGCGAACCAGCCGATCGTCGCCGGACTGCGACGCGTGGCCGCGCGGCACGGCGAGCCCACCGGACCGGACGCGGTGACGCCCGCCCAGGTCGCGCTGGCCTGGCTGCTCGCGCGGAGCCCGCACGTGATCCCCGTCCCCGGCACCAAGAAGCCCGGCTGGGCGCGGGAGAACGCGGTCGCCACCCGGCTGCGGCTGACACCGGCCGACCTGGCGGAGATCAACGCGCTGCCACCCGCCCAGGACTCCTGGGTGTGAGGTCCGGGAACCCTCCCGCACCGGCTGCCGCGCGGGGAACACCGGACGCCGCCCGATCGTCCTTCGGGTGTGATGTGCTGGCCGGGGTAACTCCGACGAGAGGAACACCGTGCGACGCTCAGGTCCGACGGCCCTGCCCGGGGTCGCGCTGACGGCCGCCGCGCTGCTGCTGACCGCCGCCTGCGCCGGCGGTCCGGCCACCGGGAACGGCCCGACCGACGACCCCACGCCCACCACCGCTGAGCCCACCGAGCGCGGCGAGAGTCCCACCC
>NZ_VJYK02000136.1 GCF_007097205.2 Streptomyces alkaliterrae | reverse complement strand
GCCGATACCCGGCGAGGGTGGGGAGGGTTGGCAGCTCGCCGAGTCGGACGGCGAGGACGCGCTGCCGCTGCACCGCGCCACGGGAGCGGGCCGGTGGACCTTGGCGGCGGTCTCCGGCGGCGATCCGCTCACGGTGTTCGGTGAGTGCGGTCCGGAGGGCTTTGTGCCGCACACGGTCTGGTCAGAGGGAGAGGCGGTCATGCTGTGACGTCACACGGCACCACACGGGCACCACGGCCGGCCGCACTGTCGGCCGGATGGGCGGCGGGGTCTGCGGAGCGGTCTGCGGAGGGGTCCGCGGAGGGGTCCGCGGAGGGGTCTACGGCGCGGTCCGCTGCCGGGCCGGGGGCCGAGCCGGGGACCACCGCCGAGGCCGAGCCGGCGTCGTGGGAGGAGCTGGTGACGGCCGCGCTGTTGGGCGCCGAGCGGCGGAGGCCGCCGGGCGGCTCGCCGCGGGCGCTGCTCGACCGGGCGGCGGTCGCCACCGTCCGGGCTCGGGCGGGCCTGCGTCCGGCCGCCGCGCGGACCCGGCCCGAGCCCGCCGCGCCCGATCCGCGCGGGCCGCTGCCGGCCGCCGCCGTCGCCCGGCTGGAACACCTGCTCAGCAGGTCCGGCCGCCACGGCCAGGCCACGGGACCGACAAGTCTGCGGCTCGACCTCGGCGAGCTGCTGCCCGAATGGCTCACCCTCGCCAGGGAGCGGGGCTACCGGGCGCCGCCCGCACTGATACCGGCGCTGCTGGATGCCGCGCGGGCCCGCACCGACCTGCGCACCGAGGTACTGGCGTTCATCGGTCCCCGGGGCCGCTGGTTGGCGGAGCGCAGAAGCGAGTGGCGGTTCGCGCTGCGTACCGCCGCCCACGGGCCGGGCGACACGCCCCAGAGCGCCGCCGACGTCCGCCGTACCTGGGAGGAGGGGTTGTTCGCCGAACGTGTGGCGCTGCTGACGGCCGTACGCGGGCAGGACCCGGCCGCGGGCCGGGAGCTGCTGGCCTCCACCTGGTCGACGGAGCGGGCGGAGGACCGGCTGATGTTCCTGGACTCGCTGCGGGCCGGGCTGTCCGTGGCTGACGAGCCGTTCCTGGAAGCCGCTCTCGGCGACCGCAGCAGGAACGTCCGCTCCACCGCCGCCGAGCTGCTGTCCGCGCTCCCGGACAGCAGGCTCGCCCGCCGGATGTCCTTGCGCGCCAGGGGGTGCGTCAGTCTGGACCGCGCTTCGGGACAGGCGGGCCGGCTGGTGGTGGAGCCGCCGTACGAGTGCGACAACGGCATGCGCCGGGACGGCGTCTCGCCTGAGCCGCCGGCCGGGCGGGGAGCGCGTTCCTGGTGGCTGGTGCAGGTCGTGGAGTCGGCGCCGCTCGCGGACTGGGCCGCGCGTCTGGGCGGCCGCAGCCCGGCGGAGCTGGTGGCGCTGCCGGTCGCCGACGACTGGCGGGCGGACCTGCACGCGTCATGGGCCTGGGCGGCCGTCCGGCAGCGGAACGCGGAGTGGGCGGCGGCGCTGCTCGGCAGCCCCGCAGGCCCGGTCGACGAGACCCCGGGCGACCCCGCCCGGCTGCTCGCGGTGCTGCCGGCCGACGCCCGCGCCGAGTGGGTCGCCGGCTTTGTGGGGGCGCACGGCCTGTCCGACGCGTTCCGGGTGCTCGGCAGCTGCGCGGTGCCGTGGACCACCGGGCTCGGGCAGGTGGTGGTCGACGCCCTGGAGATAGCGAGGGAGGCCGGCAGCTACCCGTGGAGTTTCAGCGGTGTGCTGGGCCTGGCCGAGCGATGTCTCGACCCGGCGCAGGCCGACCGGCTCGCCCCGCTCGCCGCCCGTCCGGACGAGCCGGAGGACGCGGCGCCCGGGGCCGCCGGCTACTGGTCGGACGCCTTCGACCGACTGGTGTGCACCCTGCGGATACGCGCCGAGATGCGCGCCGAGATGCACGCGGGACCGCCGCGCGCGGAACGACCCGCCGACGCCCAGGGCGCAGACCCGACGCCCGGCGCCGGCCGGTAGACGGCCGGCTTCCGGCGCGGATGCCGTCAGCCCCGGGGGCCGGAGTCCCCGGGGGCGGCGGTGTCAGGCGGCTACCGGGCCGACGTGGGTGCGGACCCACTCGACGATCTCGCCGGTGGTCGCGCCCGGGGTGAAGAGCGCCGCGACGCCCTGCTCCTTGAGCGGCGGGATGTCCTCCTCCGGGATGATCCCGCCGCCGAAGACCTTGATGTCCGCCGCGTCCCGCTCGCTCAGCAGTTCCAGCACCTTCGCGAACAGCGTGTTGTGCGCGCCGGAGAGAATCGACAGGCCGATGGCGTCGGCGTCCTCCTGGATGGCGGTGTCCACGATCTGCTCGGGCGTCTGGTGCAGCCCGGTGTAGATGACCTCCATGCCGGCGTCGCGCAGCGCTCGCGCGATCACCTTCGCACCCCGGTCGTGGCCGTCGAGCCCCGGCTTGGCGACCACCACACGGATCGGACCCGACACACCCATCGCTGCCTCCATCGTCATTGACTGCGGCCCGGGCCGCCCTGTTCGGGCCCGGTGAGCGGACACTCTTCACCCCAGCATCGCCCACGGGTTCGTTTCGCAGCAGAGCGGGAGGGGGAAATCACATCCAGGACAACATCATCCACGGGCACCACCCAGGGGCGTCATCCGCAGGCGGCAGGCCATCCCGCCCGGATCCGCCTCGTGGCGGGGGTCGTCGACCACGGCCATCGGCCCGCCGCCCGCTCCACGATCAGCTGCCGGCCGACCGGCCGGGACGCCGCGTCTCCACCCAGCAGTCACCGTTCACGCGGCGGCGGTGCAGTCACGACCGGGGGTTCGGCATGCGGGAGCCTGCGCTCGTCAGAGCGATGCGGGTCACGGCGCTGGAGGCGACCGCGCTCGCCGGCCACCTGCTGCTGTACCCGACGGGCCTGCGGCGGGACGCGCCGGTGCCGGTACCGCCGGAGGGCTTTCGCGGCCCGCGCCCGGTCCTCCTGCTGCACGGCTTCGTGGACAACCGCAGTGTCTTCACGCTGCTGCGGCTGTCCCTGCTCAGGAACGGCTGGCAGGCGGTCGCCGGTGTCAACTACTCCCCGTTCACCACCGACCTGCGGGCCGCCGCACAGGCGCTGCTCGCGGAGATCGACGCGGTCCGGGAGCGCACGGGTCACCCGCGAGTGGACGTCGTGAGCCACAGTCTGGGCGGACTCGTCGCCCGCTACGCCGTCCAGCGGCTGGGCGGTCACCGCCGCGTCCACACGCTGGTGACGCTCGGCACCCCGCACCAGGGCACGGACGCCGGTGTGCTGCTGTCCGTGCATCCGCTGGTGCGGCAGATCAGGCCCGGGTCCCCGGTGCTCTCGGAGCTGACCGAGCCGACGCCGGGGTGCGACACGCGATTCGTCTCGTTCTGGAGCGATCACGACCCGGTGATGAACCCGACCGGGACGGCCCGGCTCGACCATCCCGACCTGTCCGTCCGGGAGGTCCCGGTGCACGGCGTCGGCCACCTGGCGATGCCCGCGCACTGGGCGGTCATCGCCCGAATCCGGCAGGAACTGGTCGATCCGGGTGTCGGCCCCGCCGTCCAGGACGCGCGCGGGGACGTCGCCTAGACCAGGCCCCGAGTGCGGGATTCGAACACGTTTCGAACGCCCCGTCGGCTACCGGTCCGTAGTCCGCCGAAAGGCGTCCTATTGCCCGGCTTTCACCACCCCAAAACCCTGGGAAGATTGTCGTTGCCGCATACCGCCGGGTACAGTCGCCGCACTGATGCGCCAGGTCCTGTCTCCGAGGCGAAAGAGAAGTTGGTGGTGAACGACCGTCCCCCGTCGGGCTCCGCGAACCCGAGCGACACCGCCTACGACGCCTCGTTCGACGGCTACGCCACCACCTTCGAAGGCGGCTACACGGCGACGGCCCAGGAGCCGGCCTACGGCACGGACGCCACCTACCAGCAGCACGGCACCGACACCGGATACGGCTACCCCGGCTACGACACCGGCGCGCACTCCACGGTCGACACCCAGGGACACCAGCAGTACCCGGACTACGGGCAGACCCACGGGGGCACCTCCCGGCCGGAGACCGGGGGAGGCTTCCACGACAGCGCCGCCTACGACAGCGGTGCCTACGACACCAGCGCCCTGTGGGCGGACGGCACCTACCAGGCCTCGCCCGGCATCCCCAGCCAGCCGGACCACAGTTGGGCCGCCGACGCCTACTCGACGGGCGGCGACACCGCTTCCGAGTACCCGGCCGACAGCCCGGACACCGGCGGCCACGCGACGGTGAACCACCCCGCCTACACCCCCGAGGCGTTCGGGACGGGCACGCCTGACACCGATTCGTACAACGGCGACCAGTACAACAGCGACCAGTACAACAGCGGCCAGTACGGCGGCGGTTCGTACGACACGGCCGGGTACGAGTCAGCCGGATACGACACGGGCACGTACGGCACGGCGTCCTACGACAACGCCTCGTACGACGCCACCAGTTACGACGCCGGACCGCAGACCACCTCGTACGACAACGTCTCGTACGACAACGTCCCGTACGACACCGGCGGCTACGACGTCTACGACTCCGGCGCGTACCCGACGGTCGAGCACGGCGGCTCCGAGCACGGCGGCTGGCAGACGGCGGACGACACCGGCGCCGGCAGCTCCGTCCCGGAGGCCGAGACGACCAGCACCTGGGGAAGCGGCTCCTGGGACGTCTCCACACTCCGTGCCGCCCACAACGCGGAAGACGACCCCGGCACCGACGACGTCGGCCGCCTCGAGGACTCCGGCCAGGCCGCCCACTCCCACGGCGAGCACGAACACGAGCACGGGCATGAGAACGGCCACGGCCCCGAGCAAGGCCACGACCGGGACTACGACCACGACCACCACGACCACGGCCGCCTCGACGACAGCCACCCGGCGGAGGAAGCGCCGTACGAGCTGGACGACACCGTCGCGGCGGTGGGCCACGCGCCGGGTGGCGGCGGCCGGGCCAGTCGGCGGCGGGCGGCGAAGCCGAAGCGTTCGGCGCTGCTGACGGTCGCCGTGCCGTCCGTGGCCGTGATGGGCGTCGCCGGCATCGCCGCCGCCTCGGTCACCGGGATCTCCAAGGACGACGACAAGTCCACGCAGGCCGCGCCCGACGAGGGTGTGCCCGTCCAGCCGTCGAAGGCGAACCGCAAGCTCGACAGCCAGCTCGCCGGGGTCTCCGCCGACGCCGGGGACTTCGCGGGCCGCGCCAGCCGCACGCAGGAGCGCATCGACCTCAAGGAACGCCAGGAGGCGGAGCGCAAACGCAAGGAGGCGGAGGCCGCGCGCAAGGAGGCGATGCGTCCGAAGTTCGCGCTGCCCGTCCGCCCCGGGCTGAGCGCGTACTACGGCCAGGCGGGCATCAACTGGATGTCCCTGCACACCGGCATCGACTTCCCCGTCGGCTACGGCACGCCGGTGCTGGCCGCCACGGACGGCACGGTCACCACCAAGTGGGACCTCGCGTACGGCAACATGGCGATCGTCACCGCCGCCGACGGCACCCAGACCTGGTACTGCCACCTGAGCAGCACGAAGATCCGCTCCGGCCCGGTCAAGGCCGGCGACACGATCGCCTACTCCGGCAACTCGGGCAACTCCACCGGCCCGCACCTGCACTTCGAGGTGCGTCCGGGCGGCGGTTCTGCGGTGGACCCTGTCGCCTGGTTCCGTTCCAAGGGCCTCGACCCCACCTGACGGTCCCCGCCCCGCGCCGACGCGCGGAGGCCGGTACCCGACGGCACCGGCGCCCCCGCGCCGCCCGCACCCGCTACAGCTTCTCCACCGGCGCGTACCGCAGCAGCAGCCGCTTCGGCTTCGGGTCGCCGAAGTCGATCGTCGCCTCCGCGCCCTCCCCGCTGCCCTTCACCGCGACGACCCGGCCGAGGCCGAAGCTGTCGTGCGTCACGCGGTCGCCCACGGACAGCGACACCACCGGCTTCTCCCGGCCGGCCCGCCGCGTGGCGAAGCCGGACGCGCCGCGCCGCCCGCCGCCCGAGGCGGAGGTGAGGCCGCTGGTCGGGGCCATCGGCGCGCGGGCCGCCGCGCCCGTGCGCCGCCAGTCGACGTACTCGGCGGGGATCTCCTCCAGGAACCGCGAGGGCGGGTTGTACGCCGGCTGGCCCCAGGCGCTGCGCATGGTGGAGCGGCTGAGGTACAGGCGCTCCCTGGCCCGGGTGATGCCGACGTAGGCCAGCCGCCGCTCCTCCTCCAGCTCCTTGTTCTGCCCGAGCGCCCGCATGTGCGGGAAGACGCCGTCCTCCATGCCGGTGAGGAAGACGACGGGGAACTCCAGTCCCTTGGCGGTGTGCAGGGTCATCAGCGTGATGACGCCGCTGCCGTCCTCCCGCTCCTCCTCGTCCGGGATCTGGTCGGAGTCGGCGACGAGCGCCACCTGCTCCAGGAACTCGGCGAGCGTGCCCGGTTCGTCCTCCCCGCGCTCCTGCTCGAACTCCAGGGCCACGGCGGCGAGTTCCTGGAGGTTCTCGACGCGCGTCTCGTCCTGCGGGTCGGTGGACGCCTGGAGTTCGGCGAGGTAGCCCGTCCGCTCCAGGACGGCCTCCAGCACGGTGGCCGGGCCCGCGCCCGACTCCACGATCGTGCGCAGCTCCTCCATCAGGGCGTTGAACCGCTTGACGGCGTTCGCCGAGCGGGCGGCCATGCCGTACGCCTCGTCGACGCGGCGCAGCGCCTCGGGGAAGGTGATGCGCTCCCGCGCCGACAGCGCCTCGATCATCGCCTCGGCGCGGTCGCCGATGCCGCGCTTGGGCACGTTGAGGATGCGCCGCAGCGGTACGGCGTCCTCCGGGTTCGCCAGGACCCGCAGGTAGGCCAGGACGTCCCGGACCTCCTTGCGCTCGTAGAAGCGCACGCCCCCGACGACCTTGTAGGGCAGCCCGACCCGGATGAAGACCTCCTCGAACACCCGGGACTGCGCGTTGGTGCGGTAGAAGACGGCGACGTCGCCGGCGCGCGCCTTGCCGGCGTCGGTGAGCCGGTCGATCTCGTCGGCGACGAACTGGGCCTCGTCGTGCTCGGTGTCCGCGACGTAGCCGGTGATGCGGGCGCCGGTGCCGGCCTGCGTCCACAGGTTCTTCGGCCGGCGGTTCTCGTTGCGCTCGATGACGGCGTTGGCGGCGCTGAGGATGGTCTGCGTGGAGCGGTAGTTCTGCTCCAGCAGGATCGTGGTGGCGTCGGGGTAGTCCTCCTCGAACTGGAGGATGTTGCGGATCGTGGCGCCCCGGAAGGCGTAGATGCTCTGGTCCGCGTCACCCACGACGCACAGTTCGGCGCGCTCGGCCGGGCCGGCGTCCTCCGCCGGCTCCCCGCCGGTGACCCCGACCAGTTCCCTGATCAGGGTGTACTGGGCGTGGTTGGTGTCCTGGTACTCGTCGACCAGGACGTGCCGGAAGCGCCTGCGGTAGTGCTCGGCGACCTCGGGGAACGCCTGGAGCAGGTGCACGGTGGTCATGATGATGTCGTCGAAGTCCAGCGCGTTCGCCTCGCGCAGCCGCGACTGGTACAGCGTGTACGCCTCGGCGAGCGTCTTCTCGAAGGGCTCCTGGGCCTGACCGGCGAAGTCCTCCTCGTCGACCAGCTCGTTCTTCAGGTTCGAGATCTTCGCGCTGAACGCCTTCGGCGGGAAGCGCTTCGGGTCCAGGTCGAGGTCCCGGCAGACGAGCGCCATCAGCCGCTTGGAGTCGGCGGCGTCGTAGATCGAGAACGACGAGGTGAAGCCGAGCTTCTTGCTCTCCCGGCGCAGGATGCGCACACACGCGCTGTGGAACGTCGACACCCACATCGACTGCGCGCGCGGGCCGACCAACTCGGCCACCCGCTCCTTCATCTCGCCGGCGGCCTTGTTGGTGAACGTGATCGCCAGGACCTGCCCCGGGTGCACGCCACGGGCGCCCAGCAGGTGTGCGATGCGGTGGGTGAGGACCCGCGTCTTGCCGGAACCGGCGCCGGCGACGATGAGCAGCGGCGACCCGCTGTGCAGCACGGCGGCCCGCTGCTGGTCGTTCAACCCCTCAAGCAGCGCGTCGGGGTCGATGACCACACGCGGCGCACCACCGTGGTGGTAGGCGTCCCGGCCGTCCTCCCGGAGATGGGTGGCGGCGAAGAAGCCCTCGGGAAGCTCCTCCGCCGGGGGCGCCAGATGGTCCTCGGGCGGAGGCGGAGGCTCCTCCTCCGCCGGGGGCTCGAGGTGGGCCAGGAAACTGTCGTCGAAGAGGCTGCTCATCGCTGACCGAGTCTAGAGCCCCCGTACGACAGCGTCCCCGGCTTCCCTGCGGCCGGAAGGTCACGCACACCCCCGCCACCGCCCCCGACCGGCTCATAGACTGGCGACCATGACTGATCCCTCCTCCGCTCCCGCCCCCCGACCCAGGCGCGACGCGGACCTGCGGGCCTCCCACAGTGACCGGGAGGCGGTCGCCGAGCGGCTGCGCGAGGCCGCAGGAGACGGCCGTCTCGACCTCGACGAGCTGGAGGAGCGGCTGGAGAAGGCGTTCAACGCCAAGACGTACGGGGATCTGGCCCCGCTGACGGCCGACCTGCCGTCCGGTGCCACCGCCGCGCCCGCCGACCCCGGTGAACCGATGGTGATCAAGGCCGGGGCGGGCGACATCGTGCAGAAGGGCCACTGGGTGGTCCCGTCGCGGATCAGCGTCACCAGCCGGCTCGGCGACATCAAGATCGACTTCTCCGAGGCCGTCTGCCGCCACTCGGAGGTCTCCCTGGACATCAACGCGGGCGTCGGCGAGGTCACCGTGATCGTCCCGCACGGCTGGACGGTCCGCTCGCACGCCATGCGGGCCAACATCGGCACCGTCCGCAACAAGGCCACCGAGCCCGGGGACCCCGCCGCCCCCACCCTGGAGATCACCGGCCGCGCCGGGCTCGGCGACGTCCGCGTCCGCTACCCCAACCGCTGGGAACTCTGGCGCCGCAAGGACAACTGACCCGCCAGGCGGGGCCTGGCGGGTCAGTTCGGGCTCGGACGTGGGGCAGAGGCCCGGCAGAGTTCGGAGGCCTGGCGGTGCTCAGGTCCAGATGGTGGCGAGGAAGATGTTGAAGGTGGTCAGTCCGGCGACGGCGCCGAGCAGGCCGGACGGCACCTTCTCCTCGTCGCGCTTGACGTAGACCAGGCCGAGGATCACCACCAGCACCGCCGTCTTGATGCCGATCTTTATGTGGTTGAGGTCGCCTCCGTCGGCCTGGTTGAGACCCACGAGGATGATGCCGGTGGCCAGCATGGTGAAGGCGCCGTGCAGCATCCCGGGTGTCATCCGGCCTTCGCCGGTCCGCAGCGACTTCATCTGCGCGAGGAAGCCACCGAGCAGGGCCGCGATACCGATGATGTGCAGGGCCACGAAGATCTTGATGACGACGTCCATGCCGGGAGCGTATCCGGGCGACGGGCGGGCGCCGGAGGTGAGGTGACCCTCAGTCGAACACCGGGAACCGGTCGTTCTCCGCCGTGTATCGGTCCACACCGACGGGGATGGTGTCGCCTCACGGCACCAAGCGGTCGGCGACGGCCAGTGCCGGTCAATCGGCAACCCGCGCCGGGGCGCCGGTCGTAGCGTCCCGGGACATGGCAGCGCAGCACAGACACCGACGCCCCCGGTCCGTCCGGACCCTCCCGGCAGGGCCCGCCGGCTCCACCGCGTGGGCCGCGCTGGTCCTCGCCGGGGCGGCCACGACCACCACCCTCGGTGGCGGCGCCGCCCAGGCCGAGCCGAAGCCCACCGTCGACGGGGTCAAGGCCGAGGTCGACCGGCTGCACCGGCAGGCGGAGGAGGCCGCCGAGGCGCACCACGCCGCCGGGGACCGCGCCCGTACCGCCGAACGCCGGCTGGAAGGACTCCGCGACCGGGCCGCCCGGACGACCGCCGAGGCCAACAAGGCACGCCGCACTCTGGGCGCCGTCGCCACCGCCCAGTACCGGTCCGGCACCGGAAGCTCGGTGCTGCGGCTGGCGCTGTCCGAGTCGCCCGAGCAGTACCTGCGCCACGCGGCGGCAGCCGAGCAGGCCGGGGCCCGCCAGGCCCACGTCCTCGGACAGCTCCAGTCCCGGCTCCGCGAGGTGCGGCAGCTCCGCGCGGAGGCCGCGAAGCGCACGGCCGAAGTACAGGAGGCACGCCGCACCGCCCGGGAGCACCGCCGCTCCGCCGAGACCAAACTCGCCCGCGCTCAGCGGCTGTTGGACCGGCTCACCGCCGAACAGCGCGCCCGCGTCCTGGACGCCCCGGCCCCCACCCGGGGCGACCGTTCCGAGCCCCGCCCCGACCTCGGCACTCCGCCGCCGGCCGCCGGCCGGGCCGCGCAGGCCATCGCCTACGCGCGCGGCGCACTCGGCAAGCCGTACGTCTGGGGCGCCACGGGCCCCAACTCCTTCGACTGCTCAGGCCTCACCCAGGCCGCCTGGCGGTCCGCCGGCGTCTCCCTCCCCCGCACCACCTACACCCAGGTCAACGCCGGCCGCCGGATCTCCCGCGACCAGCTCGCCCCCGGCGACCTGGTGTTCTTCTACTCCGGACTCACCCACGTCGGGCTGTACGTCGGCAACGGCCAGATGATCCACGCGCCCCGCCCCGGCACGCCGGTACGCTACGCGCCGATCACCGAGATGCCGTTCAACACGGCCGTCCGCGTCGCCTGAGCCCAGCCGGGCCACTCAACGTGCCCGGCCCCCTCGAAGCGTCCGGCCCCTCGAAGCCCCCGGCCGCGTGCTGAACGGCGCGGCCCACCGGCCCGTACTGCCTGGCATGCGGTGAGCGCACACTCTCCGCACGCTGGTACCAGGCTGTCACAACGGAAGAGGGGCAGTACCGTGACTCTCCCCAACCGGAACCCGAACCCCGGACCCGACCGGAACCCGCACTCCCACGCGGGCCGCGAACCGGACCCGCAGGAGGGCGGCGGCGGCCGGCACGCCGCACGGGCCACCCGCGCGGCCCGAAGCACCGCGCCGGGCCTCGCCGACGTCGCACTGCTGCCGCTACGCCTCTTCCTCGGCGTGACGTTCTGCTACGCCGGTCTCGACAAGCTCACCGACCCGGCCTTCCCCGGACTGATGGAAGGCCTGCTGAACTCGGTGCAGGGAGCCGCCGCGCCCTGGCTGCTCGACCTCGCGCTGACCGACCCGGACACCTTCGGCTACGCCATCGCCTTCGGCGAACTGGCCGTCGGCCTCGGCACGCTGGCCGGTCTGTTCACCAGAGTGGCGGCCGTCGGCGGCGCGCTGATCTCCCTGTCGTTCTGGCTCACCATCAGCTGGAACATCGACACCTACTACTACAGCCAGGACCTGCCGTACCTGATGGCCTGGATCCCCCTGATCATCGCCGGCGCCCGCCTCTACTCCCTCGACGCCCTCCTGGCCGCCTACCGCGCCCGGCGTCGCGAGGCCACCGCGGGCGCGGCCGACACCGCCTGACCGCGCACGCCCGCCCGACGGGCGGACCGAAGGCTCCGGGGCGAGGCCGCACACCGCGGGCAGGTAGGGCGCAGGTACGTGAGGCGCGGGTACGAGGGGACCGGGCGGCGCGCGGCTCGCCCCGCCGGGAGCCCGGGTGGCGGCGCCCCCTCGCCCGGTGGGCCCCCTCGCGACGTGGCCGCCCCGGGCCGGCCCGGCCACGCGGCCCAGGGCCCCGACGACATTCGACGGCCCGGCTCGGCACAGGAGGCGAGGCGGGCCGCCGGAGGCCCTCGGTGGGCGACCGCTCGGACCCGAACGACACGCCCCACACCGCAGCGTGCGCAACCCGTCTGGGCGGCGCGACGCCACCGCCCCGAGCCGCCGACGCGACCGTGCCCGCCATCGGAGCGGCCCCTCCCCGTGACATGCCGCCACGCGGGGCCTCCACACGCGGGGCCCCCACACGCGGGGGCGTCGGGTGCCGGGGCCCCGGCCCCACTCGCGGAGTTCCGCCGCCGCAAGAGAGCCGACACAGGCAGGACCCCGGCGTCGGTACACGCCCAGCGCGCGGAACCACACCACGTGCCCGGCGCTCGAGGTGTTCCACCGCCGGAGGCGCCCGGCGGATGTCAGGGCCGCCGGGCCCGTCCATGCCCGTCCCGTCGCACGGAGGGACCCAGCGCGTGCTCCCCACGCGACGGGCCGGCACTCGCGGGTCCGGGTCCGGGCGGACCGGGCGGTGCCGTCCGGGGCCCAGCCCGGGATCGGAGTGAGACGGGATCGGAGAGAGACAGGACCGGGCGAGCCCGCCGCGCGGAGGGGGTGCCGCGCGTCGCCGCGCGCCCCTGCCGGGGCTACTCGCGGCCCGGCGGGAGGTCGGTCGGGTGGTGGCCGGGGACCGCCGTGCGGCTGCGGCGGCGCACCAGCCGGTCCGTCGCCGCGACGAGGCCGGACAGCAGCAGGGCGGCCGGGATCAGCAGGGCGAGCACCGCGTACGGCACCGTGAGCCGGTCCAGCGAGCGCAGGACGAAGCCCGCCGCCACGGCGATCAGCGCGAGGCCGAGGACGAACCTGGCCGGGTCGAAGGGGTTGCGGGCACTCACGGTCGGCTCCCTTCCCAGGCGGTCTCGCCTTCCCGGACCACGTTCGCACCGCCGAGCCCGAGGTCGAGCCGCAGCTCGATCGTGCCCTTGGGGTCGCCGCGCCCGCTCGGCGCGATGCTGTACTTCTCGGTGACGCGGAATCCGCCGCCGTGCACCGAGCCGTCACCGGAGCCCGTCGTGGCCTGCGGAAGCTGGTAGCCGCCGAGGCCGACGCTGAGGTCGACCTCGACCAGGGCGTCCTTCGGGACGATCACTTCCAGCTCGCCGGCTGCCACCCGCACCGAGGTGCGGACCGTCTGGTCGTCCTCGAGTTCCAGGCCGCTGAGGTCCAGCACGCCGCGGCCGGTGCCGATGCGGTAGTCCGTGCGCAGCTCGGCGGCCGTCGCGGGACGCCAGAAGCGCTCGCCCCAGTTTGTCGTGATGTCGCTCGGCAGCGCGGCGGCGCCGACCAGCAGGACGCCGGTCAGTACGACGTTGACAATCGTGCCGCCGCCCAGCCGACCGATGAACGCGCTGATCAGGAGTCCGAGGCCGAACACGGCCAGGGCGCAGCCGAACGCGATCACCAGGGCGGTGCCCAGCGGCTGCGTCGGCCATGCGAGGGCCCCGCCGGCGACGGCGGCCGCCAGCGCGCCGGTGAAGACGAGCCCGCCGAGCGAGGCCGGACGCGGCGGCGCCTTCTCCACCGGTGGCGCCGGTCTGCCCTCCGGCGGCCGCCACAGCTCGTCGGCGGCACCGCCGTCCATCTCCTCCGGGCCCCACAGGTAGGAGTCGGCGGTCTGCGGCTCCCGCCACCACGAGGGTCCAGCCGGTGCGGGGGGCGCCTGCGCCTCGGGGGGCGCCTGGGGGCGCGACTCCGCGCCCTCCTCCGCGTCCGTACGCCTGTTCTGCGACCAGTACGCGGCGGCGCCGACCGCAGCGCCGACCAGTACGCCGAACGTCAGCACCCGGCTGTTGTCCAGCGAGGCGAGCACCAACCCCGTACCGGCCAGCGCGCACAGCACGGCCGCCAGCGAACTCAGCTCCACGCGGCCGGACAGCAGCCGCCGCACCTCGTTCTCGTCCTCGTCCTCCATCGGCATGAAGAGCCAGGCGAAGCCGTAGAAGAGCAGCCCGAGGCCGCTGAGCACGGCCAGCGCGGCGACGGGCACCCGGAAGATGATCGGGTCCACGTCGAAGTGCCGGCCGAGGCCGCCGCACACACCGCCGACGACCTTGTGGCGTCGGCTGCGTTCCAGCCGCCCGTGGGCGCGCCCCGGCGGCGGCTGGTGCGGCCCCCAGCCGCCACCGGCGCCGGAGTCCGGCCCGCCGACACCACCGTCGCCACGCGTGCCGTCCGCGCCGGTCCCGCCGGTCACGTCGTCCGCGCCGCCCGCGCCCGCCGTGCTCCGCCGGGCGCCGCCGCCCACCGGGCCGCCGGCACCCGCGCCGGCGCCCCACCGCTGCTCTGTCATGCGTCCATACTGGCGACTCACCCGCACCAGCGGTATCGGGGACCGGCCCGGACGCGTCCCTGACTTCCGTCCTCAGGGTTCCTTCCGGGGGTTACCCGGATGTACCGCCCCGGGTGCCCGTGTGACGATCGGGTCATGACCACTGTTGCCGGGGCGCCCGAGGCCGTGCCCGTCCCTCCGCTGCGCAAGCTGTACCGCAGTTCCGAGGGGCGCTGGCTGGGCGGGGTGGCCC
>NZ_VJYK02000135.1 GCF_007097205.2 Streptomyces alkaliterrae | reverse complement strand
GCCCGTGGGGGGAATCCGGGGGAACGGGCGGCCCGAGTGGGCCGCCAGGGCGAAGGCGTTGACAGGGAGGCAACGGGAGAGCGGCAGGAAGGCGTGTCGGAGGCGGAGTTCGTCGCCTACGTCCGCGAACGCCGCGCCTCCCTGTACGCCACCGCCTACCACCTGACCGGCGACCGCTTCGAGGCGGAGGACCTGCTGCAGAACGCGCTGTTCTCCACCTACAGGGCGTGGGACCGGATCAGCGACAAGGCCGCCGTCGGCGGCTACCTGCGGCGCACGATGACAAACCTGCACATCAGCGCGTGGCGCCGCCGCAAGCTCAACGAGTACCCGACCGAGGAACTGCCCGAGCCGCCGGCCACCGGCCAGAGCGACGCGATGCGCGGCACCGAACTGCGCACCGTCCTGTGGCAGGCCCTGGCCCGGCTGCCCGAGCTGCACCGGACGATGCTCGTCCTGCGCTACTACGAGGGCCGCACGGACCCGGAGATCGCCGAGATCCTGGGTATCAGCGTCGGCACCGTGAAGAGCGGGATCTGGCGGTCGCTGCGGCGACTGCGTGACGACGAGGTGCTGGCCTTCGGCCGGGACCAGCAGGAGTGCTTCGGCGAACTGGTCGCCTGACCGGTCCGGCGAAGCCGGGGGCCGCTCCATGGGGGGAGCGGCACCAGCCGCTCTGGGGAGAGCGGCAAAGCGGGGAAACCCGAGGGGATGGGAAAAGGGGACAGGGGAAAACGAGGCGTGGACGCGGCCGGCCGGGGGGTCTGGTCGGGTCCACGCCTCCTCCGTTTTCCCGTCGACGTCGCCGCTCAGACGTCGCCGCTCAGACGACGCCGCCGCTCAGACGACGCTGGGGGTGCGGCCGCCGGTACGTTCGGCTGCGGCGATGGCGGCCAGCGCCTCCTGCTTGCGGCAGGGGCGCGCGCCCAGCGCCGCGTGCCGGCGCACGATGCCCGGCTCGGCGCGCATCAGCCGCCAGCCGCGCCGCACCAGTACCGGAAGCGACTTGCGCCCCTCCCGCACGTCCCGCAGCAACCGCCGCCGGAAGGTCGTCGACGGACGGCCGCGCAGGCAGAGCGCGTCCGCCAGCAACCCGGCATCCGCGCAACGGGCGGCGATGTCCGCCGCGAAGATGCCCTCCGCGATGAACACCGGCGCGCCGCCGAGCCGCAGCTCGCCCCCGCCCGTGCGGGCGGAGGTGGAGATGTCGTAGACCGGGGCGAACGTCCGACCCTCGGAGCAGAGTTCGCCGATCGCCGCGACGGCGGCGGCGGAGTCCCAGGAGTCGACGTGGTCCCAGTCGGTCGACCCGTCGGCGAGGAGCGGCAGGGTCGGGTCGCCCGCGTCCTTGTAGAAGTCGTCGAGCCGAAGCACCGGTAGCCCGGTGCGGGCGGCGAGGGAGGACTTTCCGGAGCCGGAGGGGCCGGTCAGCAGGATCACGCGAGCGGAGACGGTCACGGAACAGCATTGTCCCGCATTCCTTCGTCCGGGTGACCACCAGGGACATGGAATGTGAAGAAACTCCCCACTCGACTACGCTCCGTTGGCGACCGCTGACCATCCGGCGCCGCCTCGCGTCGCGCCGGGACCCGACCCTCGAAGGTGGCATTCCGCATGGCCTCGCGCCCCCGTCACGCCCGCCCCGCCGCCCCGCGCCTGCTGCGCGCCGGTGTCACCCTGTCCGCCGCGGCCGGCGTGGCACTCTCCGCCGCCGGGGCCGCACAGGCGGCGATCGTCGACGACCCGGTCGGCTCCTTGGGCCACGCCGTCGCGCCGTTCACCAACCTCCAGCTGCACCCGCTGGCCAAGACCGGCGTCGACCCGCTGGACAACGGCGTCGGCACCCAGATCGCCGACTTCCAACCGATCACCACCACAGCCCTCACAGAGCCCCTCTCCTCCGGCTCCAACCTCTCCGACCTCGTCGGCCGCGCCACCGACCTCCCGGGCCGCTGAGCCGGCGGAGTAGCCTCCCCGGCTCCTCCCCTCCCGGTCCCGGGGCTCCACCCCGGACCCGGTTCCTCCGCGTCCTTGCAGGTCAGAGGCGCTTCTCGGTTGCGCGGCCACTCCTGTGACAACCTGCTTCGTCGAAAGCCCGAGGCGAGGGCCGGCCGACGAGTTCCGGCGGGTCGGCCGGCCGTGCCGGACCTCAGTGGCGCTCGGGCAGGTCACGCTCGGCGGGTAGCGGTGCGTCGGCAGAGACGCCGGAGGGCGCCGTGGAACGCGCGGTCGAGGCGGGTGCCGGCTTCTTGCCGCAGAAGGCGGCCTCCAGGGTGCCGCCCAGAGCGGTGTTCGCGGAGCCGCGGTTGGAAGTGTTGGCCAGCGCCGAGAGGCTGCGGCGGCCGTCGCGGGTGGAGAAGGCGTAGGTGTAGAAGCCCTGGACGGTGCCGGTGTGCCCGTACACCTGGGTGCCGCAGGACAGGTCGTAGCGGCGCAGACCGAGGCCGTAGAACCGGGTGCCGGTGGCGTCCGTGGGCGTGACCGTGGTCATCGCCTCCAGCGTTGCCGGGGACAGCAGTCGGCCGCGCATCAGGGCCCCGGTGAAGGTGTTGAGGTCTGCGGTGTTGGAGATGACGGCGCCTGCGGACTGCGCCCAGGACACGGTCTGCTCGGTGGAGTCGACGAGTGGCGCACCGGCCTCGTCGGGGTGCAGATAGCCGCGCACGTGTGTGCCCTTGATGCGCGTGTCGGGGTGGACGTAGGCGGTGTCGCGCAGCCCCAGCGGCTTGATGACGCGACGCTGGTAGGCGTCGGCCACCGGGCGTCCTGTCAGCTTCTCGATCAGCATGCCGACGACGACGAAGTTGGCGTTCGAGTACTTGTACGCGGCACCGGGCTCGGTGGTCCGGGGTTCGGCGAGGGAGAGGTCGAGCAGTTCCCGGTAGCTGAACACGCGGTTGCGTACCGCCTCGAAGCCCGGCACGGTCTGGTCGAACATGGCGTCGGTGTAGTCGGCCAAGCCACTGCGATGGGTGAGGAGGTGACGGACCGTGATCCGGTCGTCGGGCAGCAGTCCTTCGAGATACCTGTTGACGGGCGCGTCCAGCTTCAGGCGGCCCTCTTCGACCAGTTGGAGCAGCACGACGCTGGAGAACGTCTTGCTGACGCTGCCGATCCGGAACCGCGCCCGGGTGTCCATGGCCGCGCCCGACTCCCGATCACGGACACCGACCGCCCGTGCCCTGGTCCCGTCCGGGCCGGAGTAGCGGGCCATCGCCCCCGGCGCCCCGTTGGCCATCGCGGACTCGAGAGCAGCGACGACGCCGGCCATGTCTGGCGCGGGCGTCCGGGTGGCGGCGGGGGCCGCTGAGGCCGTGGGGGCCGCGGAGGCGGTGGTGACGGGAGTGAGAGCACCGGCGAGAGCGGCGATCAGAGCCGCACTCACGGTCAGACGGCGGTGTGACGACAAAGGCACGGTCATCCTCGGTTCTTGTTCGATCGGACAGGTACGGCTGGACTGGTACGGCTGGATTGGTACGGCGACGGTGATCGGCCACGGGCGCCGTGGAGGGGGAGCACCAAACAGCTGGAACGTCTCTCCGCCCAAGGGGTTACGCGTCCGGACGGTCCGGCTCCGCCCGGCCGCTCTCCACGGCCCGGGCGGAGCTGAGGACGCGTCCTCCCCCGTGGGACCGGCCGACCCCCGCGGACCGCCCTGAGCCGATCGTGGCGGGAGCGCACTGCGCCGGACCATGGGGAGAAGTGCGTATGGACAACCGCGGGTTAAGGTGAAAGGCGCACTGTCACGGGGACGTCGGGGGAAGTCGTCATGCCGGATCGGTACGCACGCATGCTTGACCTGGCGGTCGGGGTGATGAGCACCGAGGCCCCTGAGGCCGTCTGGCCGTTGCTCACCGACGAACTGCTCGCGGCTCTCGACGGGGAGCTGATCGTGGTCAAGGAGGTGCCCTGGACGCGGGAGCAGGGTGATGTGGTGATCCGGTCCCCGAGACGACCGTCGGAAGTCGGCGTCGGTGGCGACTCGGTGCAGGCCCACATCCGTTCGGGGTACCCCTTCATCGACCGCTACGGGGCCGGTGCCGACTGGGCGCCGCAGAGTGCCGCACGTGTGGTGGGGGCGCGGACGTGGCAGAACAGTCCGACCGCCGATGCTCTCCGCCAGGCGTTCGGTACCCGGCACGTGTTCGGCCTGCCGTTGCCGAGCAGCGGGCCGCACGTCAGCGGGTTCCTGGTGCACCGGGCAGGCGGCGACTTCTCACGGCACGACGAGCGCTACGCCGCACGCGTCCAGCCACTGCTCAAGGCCGCGACGGCCCACCGGTCTCTCCTGACGGCGCTGCGTGCGTCCACCGGCAGCGAGCGCAGGCGGCAGGCCAACCACGCCTTGGCGGTGCCGCTTACCCCGCGCGAAACGAACGTGCTGCACCTGCTGGCCACGGGGCTGACCGCCGAGGTGATCGGACGCAGGCTGGGAATCTCGCCGCGCACCGTCCACAAGCACCTCAACGCGCTGTACCGGAAGCTCGGGGCCGCGGACCGGCTCAGCGCGGTGCTGCGCGCCCAGGACGCGGGCCTGCTTCCCGTGTCGGCCGGCCCGTCGGGCGCGGCCCCTGACTCGGGGCCGGTCAACTCGCGTTCGCGCTAAGGCGGGAGGCCCTGGCCGCCTGCCTGGCGGCCAGGAGCTCAGAGCCGAAGTCGGCCCGGGCCGTGGTCATCGGGTAGGGCTCAGTCACACACTGTGGTGTGCAGAAATGTACAGCTGTGTGCTGTGGTTTCACCGAAACATGCGGCGGCCCTGCTCCCCGGACGGCAGGGGAGCAGGGCCGGTTCGAAGGCCGACGTACGTGTGTCGGCGAGGAGGCGCCTCAGTAGGCGGAGCCCGCCGCGCCGAGGCTGCCGGTGGGGTGCCAGACGGTCTTGGTCTCCAGGTAGGCCAGCATCCGTTCGAGGCCCGGCTCGACGGCCCAGTCGGAGGTGAGGCCGGGGCGTACCACGCGCTTGAGGTTGTCGGCGGCGGCGATCTCCAGCTCGCGTGCGAGCTCGGCGTCGGCGCCCGTGAGGTCGATCGCGTTCACGTCCTGGTGCGCGGCGAGCGGCGGGCCGAGTTCGGCGGCGCGGCCGGAGAGCAGGTTGACCACACCGCCCGGCACGTCTGAGGTGGCCAGCACCTCGGCGAGCGAGAGCGCCGGCAGCGGGGCCCGCTCGGCGGCGACCGCGACGACCGTGTTGCCCGTCGCGATGGCGGGTGCGAGCACCGAGACCAGGCCGAGGAACGAGGAGTCCTGCGGCGCCAGCACCGCGACGATACCCGTCGGTTCGGGTGTGGAGAGGTTGAAGTAGGGCCCGGCGACCGGGTTCGCGCCGCCCGCGACCTGTGCGACCTTGTCGGTCCAGCCCGCGTACCAGACCCAGCGGTCGACGGCGGCGTCCACCTGCTCGGCGGCCTTCGCCCGGGACAGCCCCTCGGCGTCGGCGACCTCGCCGACGAACTGCTCGCGGCGGCCCTCCAGCATCTCCGCGACGCGGTAGAGCACCTGGCCCCGGTTGTACGCGGTGGCGCCGGACCAGCCGCCGAACGCCTTGCGCGCCGCGACGACCGCGTCCCGGGCGTCCTTGCGGGACGCCAGCGGTGCGTTGGCCAGCCAGTTGCCCTCGGAGTCCGTCACCTCGTACACCCGTCCGCTCTCCGAGCGGGGGAACTTGCCCCCGACGAAGAGCTTGTAGGTCTTGAGCACGCTCAGCCGCCCGGTGGCGGTGACCTCCGCCGCCGCACCGGCCTTGGCGCCTTTTGCCTTCGGCTTTGTCTTCGCGGCCTTCCCGGCCGCCTTCGTGGCCCGCTCGTCCTGCTCAGACATCGAGGTACGCCTCCAGACCGTGGCGGCCGCCCTCGCGGCCGGAGCCCGACTCCTTGTATCCGCCGAACGGCGAGGTCGGGTCGAACTTGTTGAACGTGTTCGCCCAGACGACGCCGGCCCGCAGCTTGTTCGCGACCGCGAGGATGCGCGAACCCTTCTCGGTCCAGATGCCGGCGGACAGGCCGTAGGGCGTGTTGTTCGCCTTGGCGACCGCCTCGTCGGGGGTGCGGAAGGTGAGCACGGACAGCACCGGGCCGAAGATCTCCTCGCGGGCGACCGTGTGCGCCTGGCTGACGCCGGTGAACAGCGTCGGCGCGAACCAGTAGCCGGAGTCGGGCAGTTCACACGGCGCCGACCAGCGCTCGGCGCCCTCGGCCTCACCGGTCTCGGCGAGCGCGGTGATCCGCGCCAGCTGCTCGGCGGAGTTGATGGCCCCGACGTCGGTGTTCTTGTCCAGCGGGTCGCCGACGCGCAGCGTGGCCAGCCGCCGCTTCAGGGAGTCCAGCAGCTCGTCCTGGATCGACTCCTGGACCAGCAGGCGGGAGCCCGCGCAGCAGACCTGACCCTGGTTGAAGAAGATGCCGTTGACGATGCCCTCGACGGCCTGGTCGATCGGCGCGTCGTCGAAGACGATGTTGGCGCCCTTGCCGCCGAGTTCCAGCGTGACCTTCTTGCGGGTGCCGGCGACCGTGCGGGCGATCTCCTTGCCGACGGCGGTGGAGCCGGTGAAGGCCACCTTGTCGACGCCCTCGTGCGCGACGAGCGCGGCGCCCGCCCGGCCGTCGCCGGTCAGGATGTTCACCACGCCCTTCGGCAGCCCGGCCTGGCGACAGATGTCGGCGAAGAACAACGCGGACAGCGGTGTCGTCTCGGCGGGCTTGAGCACCACGGTGTTGCCGGTGGCCAGCGCCGGGGCGATCTTCCACGCCAGCATCAGCAGCGGGAAGTTCCACGGGATGACCTGGCCGGCCACGCCCAGCGGGCGCGGCTCGGGGCCGAACCCGGCGTGCTTGAGCTTGTCGGCCCAGCCGGCGTAGTAGAAGAAGTGCGCGGCGACGAGCGGCAGGTCGGCGTCCCGGGTCTCCCGGATCGGCTTGCCGTTGTCCAGCGTCTCCAGGACGGCCAGCTCGCGCGAGCGCTCCTGGATGATCCGCGCGATGCGGTACAGGTACTTGCCGCGCTCGGCGCCGGGCAGCGCCGACCAGGGCCCGAAGGCGCGGCGGGCGGCGGCGACGGCCGCGTCCACGTCGGCGGCGCCGGCGTCGGCGACCTCGGCCAGCACCTCCTCGGTGGACGGGGAGACGGTCTTGAAGACCTTGCCGTCGGCGGCGTCGCGGAACTCGCCGTCGATGAAGAGCCCGTAGGTGGGCCTGATGTCGACGACCGCCCGGGACTCGGGTGCGGGTGCGTATTCAAAAGCCATGATTGCCCTTAGTCCACCGTCACGTAGTCGGGACCGGAGTAGCGCCCGGTGCGCAGCTTCTGGCGCTGCATGAGCAGGTCGTTCAGCAGGCTGGACGCGCCGAAGCGGAACCACTCGTTGCTCAGCCAGTCCTCGCCGAGCGTCTCGTTCACCATCACGAGGTACTTGACGGCGTCCTTGGTGGTGCGGATACCGCCGGCCGGCTTCACCCCGATCCGGGTGCCGGTCGCGGCGTGGAAGTCGCGGGCGGCCTCCATCAGCAGCAGCGTGTTCGGCGGGGTGGCGTTGACGCCGACCTTGCCGGTGGAGGTCTTGATGAAGTCGGCGCCGGCGAGCATCGCCAGCCAGCACGCGCGGCGGATGTTGTCGTACGTGGACAGCTCGCCGGTCTCGAAGATGACCTTGAGCCGGGCGGCGCTGCCGTCCTCGCGGGCGCACGCCTCCTTCACGGCCCTGATCTCCTCGAAGACCTGCAGGTAGCGGCCGGAGAGGAAGGCGCCGCGGTCGATCACCATGTCGATCTCGTCGGCGCCGGCGGCGACCGCGTCGCGGGTGTCGGCCAGCTTGACCGGCAGCGCGGCACGGCCGGCCGGGAACGCGGTGGCGACCGAGGCGACCTTGACGCCGCTGCCGGCCAGGGCCTCCTTCGCGGTCGCGACCATGTCCGGATAGACGCAGATCGCGGCGACCTTCGGGGTTTCCGGGTCGGTCGGGTCGGGACGGCGGCCCTTGGCCGACAGCGACCGGACCTTGCCGGCGGTGTCGGCGCCTTCCAGCGTCGTCAGGTCGATCATGGAGATCGCCAGATCGATGGCGTACGCCTTGGCCGTCGTCTTGATGGATCGGGTGCCGAGCATGGCGGCGCGGGCCTCCAGCCCGACCGCGTCGACACCGGGCAGGCCGTGGAGGAAGCGGCGCAGCGCGGCGTCGGACGCGGTGGCGTCGGCCAGCGCGGCGGTCCCTGCGGTGGGTGTGGATGTCACGGAGGGCATGGTCACCAGACGAGCATATCTACGCGCGTAGCGGCCTGTCATCCCCCGGGGCGAAGATGAGCCACGGCCACGGGGCGGATTCGGCCGTGGAGCCATGGCCGAATCCGATCGGCCGGGATGACGGCCGGTCCGGATGACGGCCGGTCCGGTTTACGGTCGGTCCGGTTTACGGCCCGGGAATCAGGCGCTACCCGGATTCACGACGTCCACGGCGCGGCTCTGGCGGCCGCCGGCCGGCAGTACGGCCGCCACGCGGAAGCCGCCGTCCTCCGCCGGCCCCGCGTCGAGCCGGCCGCCCAGCAACTCCGCCCGCTCCCGCAGCCCGGTGAGCCCGTGACCGCCCGTCGGCAGACCGGACCGGCGGTCGGCCGACGACGGACAGGCGGGCGCGCTGTTGCGCACCTCGACCCGCAGCGCCCCCGCCGACTCACCGCCGTGCTCCACGACGTCCAGCCGCACGACGACCGTCGACTCCGGCGCGTACTTGCGGACGTTGGTCAACGCCTCCTGCACCGTCCGGTACGCCGCCCGCTGCACGTCCGCCGACCAGCAGCACCCGCGAGCGCCACGCGCCCCGACGGCGCCCGCCCCGACGGCGCCCGCTCCGGAGTCGTCCGTGCCGGAGTCGGCGTCGCCGGCACCGCGCCCACGGTCGCCGACCGGTACGTCCGTCTCCAACCGGGCGTCCAGCCCGCTGGTCTCCACCAGCGCGGCCACGTCCGCCAGCCCCGGCTCCTCCCGGGCCGACCGCAGCACGCCCACCAGGTGCCGCAGCTCCTCAAGGGTGTCGACGCTCAGCCGGCGCACCGTGCCCGCGATCTCCCGACTGTTCGGCTCGGCCGTGGTCACCTGCAGCGCCCCGGCCTGCACACAGATCATGCTCACCTTGTGCGATACCACGTCGTGCATCTCCCTGGCCAGCCGCGCCCGCTCCTCCGCGACCGCGCGTTCCGCCAGCAGCTGCCGCTCGCGTTCCTGCGTGCGGGCCAGGTCGGCCAGCCGTTCGGACAGCTCGCCGCGCGTCCGCAGCAGCCGTCCCACCGCCGTCGGACCTGCGCTGAGCATCGCCGCCGACAGCAGGCCGAACAGCCCGTCCTCGTAGGAGAACGGCTCCTCGGCGGTGGGCAGCCACGGTCCGAGCCCGGCCGCGAACAGCAGCAGCGCGCCGAACGCGACGAGCCTCGGGTTCGGCACGTCCTTCGCCACCTGGTACAGCGCCGCCATCGGCGCGATCAGCAGATAGCCGGAGAACGCCACCGGCAGCGTCAGCAGCAGCACCACGAACGGCCAGCGGCGCCGCAGCAGCAGCGCGGCGACAGTCGCGGTGTGCGTGGCGATCTCCCATGCCGAGGCGAAGGACAGGATCGTCAGCAGTTCGAGCGCCGACGGGCACAGGACCAGCAGGTTCTCGGTGCGGGGGGAGAGCGTGAGCAGACGCCGCCCGAGGAAGCGTCCGGGCCGTCCCTTCCGGACGTCGGACAACCGGATCACTGGTATCTCCCTTGGCCAAAGCTCGGCAGACCATTTAACCGGAACTCCGCCGGCCGTTTCGACGTACGCGCCCGTGACATGTGCGCGACCGCGGACGCCCGACCGGAAGCCGTCCGCAACGCACGGGTTCCTCGCCGTGCCCGCCCGTCGGGCCGTGCGGCACAATCAACCGCATGACCTCACCGGAGCCCGTGTACGCCGACCGCTGTTACCGCTCGGGCGGCGCGCTCGCCGGCGGTGTGCTGCTGCTCGGTCTGGCCGCCTGGCTGGGCGGCGACGCGCTCCTGCGCGGCGAGGGCCGCACCCCGGCGGTCGCGGCCGCCGCGCTGCTCTGCGCGGTGCCGCTGATCGTCGCCTTCACCCTGCGACCCGCCGTCTACGCGGGCGCCGAGCGGCTTCGGGTGCGCAACCCGTTCCGCACGATCACCCTCCCCTGGGGGTCGATCGAGCTGATCCGGGCCGCCTACTCCTGCGAGGTCGTCGCCGACGGCGTGAAGTACCAGCTGTGGTCGATCCCCGTCTCGCTGCGCGAACGGAAGAAGGCCAACCGGCACAACCAGCGTCTGGAGTCCGGCCGCCCCCCGCGCGGCGTGCTCGGTCTGGGCAGTGTGGACGCCGACCAGGGGCCGCGCCAGGCCCCCTCCGACCGGACCGTCGAGGAACTGCGCGAACTCGCCGAGCGCCACGCGAAGAAGACCGGGACGCCGACCGTGCGCTGGGCCTACGAGATCATCGCCCCCGCGGCCGCCGGCGCCCTCGCCCTCGCGGTACTCCTCCTCACCGCCTGACCGGCGGCGGGCCGGGTGCCCGCCGCCGGTCAGGGACTGTCCGGCGGGTCAGATGCCGGCTGCGGCGGACAGGTCGGTCTTCAGCCGTGCCAGGACGTCGGCGGCGTGGGAGCGGGCGGCGGGCAGCGCCGCAGCGTCGGCGACCGGGACGACGACCTCCAGGTAGCACTTGAGCTTGGGCTCGGTGCCGCTGGGGCGGACGATGACCCGGGCGTCGGTCTCACCGCGCAGGGCGTAGCGCAGGCCGTCGGTCGGCGGCAGGTCGCCGCCTCCCTCGTTCAGGTCCTCGGCGGAGACGACCTTCAGACCGGCCAGCTCGGTCGGCGGCTCCTCCCGGAGGCGGCGCATCGCGGCGGCGATCAGGGAGAGGTCCCGCACCCGTACGGAAAGCTGGTCGGTGGCGTGCAGGCCGTGCCGGACGGCCAGCTCGTCGAGCAGGTCCGTGAGCGTGCGACCCTCGGCGCGCTGTGCGGCGGCCAGCTCGGCGACGAGCAGGGCGGCGGTGACGCCGTCCTTGTCCCGTACGCCGTCCGGGTCGACGCAGTAGCCCAGCGCCTCCTCGTACCCGTAGCGCAGGCCGGGGGCGCGGGAGATCCACTTGAAGCCGGTGAGCGTCTCCGTGTGATCCACGCCGGCCGCCGCCGCGATGCGGCCCAGCAGGCTGGAGGAGACGATCGACTCGGCGAACGTGCCCCGCGCGCCCTTGCGCACGAGGTGTTCGGCGAGCAGCGCGCCGACCTCGTCGCCGTGCAGCATCCGCCAGCCGTCGGCGTTGTCCGCGTCGGGGACGGCCACCGCGCAGCGGTCGGCGTCCGGGTCGTTGGCGATGATCAGGTCCACCGGGGCGTCCTGGGCGGCGGTGCGGGCCGTGGCGTATGCCAGGTCCATCGCGCCGGGCTCCTCGGGGTTGGGGAAGTCGACCGTGGGGAAGTCCGGGTCGGGCTCCTGCTGCTCGGGCACCGGTACCAGCGGCGGGAAGCCGGCCAGCTCGAACGCGGCGGCGACCGTGTCACCGCCGACGCCGTGCAGCGAGGTGTGCACGACCCGCAGGTCGCGCGGCGACGCCGGGTCCAGGACGGTGACCGCGCGGTCCAGGTAGGCGCGGACGATGTCCTCGTCCAGTACCTGCCAGCCGTCCTCCGCCAGCGGCACGTCCGCCAGCGCGCCGACGGCGTCGATCTCGGCCGCGATCAGCTCGTCCGCCGGCGGCACGATCTGGGCGCCGTCGCCGAGGTAGACCTTGTAGCCGTTGTCGCGGGGCGGGTTGTGGCTCGCGGTCACCGTCACGCCGGCGACCGCGCCCAGGTGCCGGATCGCGAACGCCAGCACCGGCGTCGGCAGCGGCCTGGGCAGCAGCGCCGCGCGCAGCCCGGCACCGGTCATGACGGCGGCGGTGTCGCGGGCGAAGTCGGCGCTCTTGCACCGGGCGTCATAGCCGACCACGACCAGCCCGGGCGGTGAACCGGCCGGCCGCTCCGCGTGCTCGCGGAGGTACGCGGCCAGTCCGGCGGCGGCCCGGACGACCACCGCGCGGTTCATCCGCATCGGGCCGGCGCCCAGTTCGCCGCGCAGTCCGGCGGTGCCGAAGCGCAGCGTGCCGGTGAACCGGTCGGCCAGCTCCGCGAGGGCGGCCTCGCCGTCCGGGCCCTCCGCCTCCGCGCCGGCCAGCAGCGCGGAGAGCTCCGCCCGCGTGTCCGGGTCGGGGTCCTCCGCCAGCCAGGCCCGGGCCCGCTCGACCACCTGGTTCTGCACCGTCACGGTTGTCCGCCTCTCGCGCGTCGTGTGGGGCCGCGCCCACGGACGGCGGCGGCTCCCGTCAGCAGATGTGCCCGTCGCGCCCGTCGGGCGCACGCCGGTTGCTCCGGACGTGGCCCGCCGGACGCGACGGCGGGGGAGATGCTGCGTGCTCGCGATGCCGCGTGCTCGCGATGCTCGCGTCAGATGCGGCCGAGCACCTGGGCCAGCAGGCTGCCCATCCGGGCCGCCGAGTCGCGGCCGGCCTGGAGGACCTCCTCGTGGTTCAGCGGCTCGCCGGTCATACCGGCGGCGAGGTTGGTCACCAGGGAGATGCCCAGCACCTCGGCGCCGGCCTCACGGGCCGCGATGGCCTCCAGGACCGTCGACATGCCGACCAGGTCGCCGCCGAGCACCCGGGTCATGTGGATCTCCGCCGGCGTCTCGTAGTGCGGGCCGGGGAACTGGACGTACACGCCCTCTTCGAGCGTCGGGTCGATCTCCTGGCACAGCGCGCGCAGCCGCGGCGAGTACAGGTCGGTGAGGTCGACGAAGTTCGCGCCGACGATCGGCGACGCGGCGGTGAGGTTGAGGTGGTCGCTGATCAGCACGGGCTGACCGGGACGCATGCCCTCGCGCAGGCCGCCGCAACCGTTGGTCAGGACGATCGTCTTGCAGCCGGCGGCCACCGCCGTACGCACACCGTGCGCCACGGCGGCGACGCCGCGGCCCTCGTAGTAGTGCGTCCGGCCGAGGAAGACCAGCGCGCGCTTGTCGCCCAGGCGGTAGGAGCGGATCTTGCCGGCGTGCCCGGCCACGGCGGGCGGCGGGAAGCCCGGCAGCTCGGTGACCGGGAACTCCTGCTCGGGCGCGCCGAGCGCCTCGGCGGCCGGCACCCAGCCGGAGCCCATGACCAGGGCGACGTCGTGGGTCTCGGTGCCGGTCAGCTCACGCAGCCGGGCGGCTGCGGCGTCGGCAGCCCGGTGGGGGTCGGTGGAGATATCGGAAGTCACTCGACGAGGGTAGCGCGAGATTGCCTACGCGCGTAGACCAGATGGGTGAGTACGGCGGAAACCACAATCCAGGGCGGTCGGAACCTGTGGTTTGTGCCATCTGCCGAAACCTCGCCGCCGTCCGGAAACGCGCAGATCAGCCGCCTGATGGCAGGTTCAGGCCATTGTGCGTGCCGGTGGGGCGCCGGACGGTTGGCCTCCTCCCCGTCACCCGGGAGAGGATCGGGCATGATCTATCACGCGATGGCGGCGGACGACTGGCTAGCCGCGCCCGACCGCCCCTACGCCCCCTCCTCGCTGCGGAATGAGGGGTTCGTGCACTGCTCACCCGACGAGCCGACCGCCCTCGCGGTCGTGTCGTCCCTCTTCCGCGACGTGGAAGGCCCGCTGCTGGCACTCGTGATCGACGAGGACGCACTCGACGCCCCGGTCCGCTGGGAGACGGCGGACGGGCGACCGGCCGCCGAAGCCCGCGGTGCGACGCTCTTCCCCCACGTCTACGGCGAGATCAACCGCGACGCGGTGACACGGGTCATGGAGATCGAGCGCGACGAGGAAGGGCACGCGACGCGGCTGACCCCCGGTAGCGGCCACTGACGTCATCCGGCGCCGGTCGCGACCGGGCAGGCACGGCGGCGGAACCGCCCAGGCCCCGGGGCGGCGGAACCGCCCGGCCCGAGACCGTCGGCGTTCCCGCCGACCGTGTCCGGCCGCTCAGCAGGGGCGTTTGCGGAGTTCCGTGATGTAGTCGTGGGGCGCGCCGGCGGACTCGGCGGCGTCGGCGATCTCACCCAGGTAGCGGGGCGACGGCAACCCGCCCTCGTAGCCGTTGAGCACGTACACCCACGCCGCCAGATCGCCGTCCAGTGTGTGCACCTTGATCCGCATGCGCCGGTAGATGTCGAGCCCGACGCCCTCCCAGCGGTCCATGGCGTCCTCGTCCATCGGCGCGATGTCGTACAGCGCGACGAAGACCTGCGACCTGGGCGCCTCGACGATCGTCGCGAGCGCGCCTTCCCAGCCCATGTGCTCGCCGCCGAACGTGAGCCGCCAACCGGAGACCCAGCCGGTGCCCCGCAGCGGAGAGTGCGGAGCCCGGCGTGACATCAGCCGGGCGTCGAGGTTCCCGGCGTATGCGGCGTAGAGCGACATGGCTATGAGGGTACGGGAGGAGCGGGAGAGGTGGGTGGTGGCGGAGGGTGGCGCGGCCACGGAA
>NZ_VJYK02000134.1 GCF_007097205.2 Streptomyces alkaliterrae | reverse complement strand
GGGCGGGGCAATGGCGGAGGGTGTGCTGTGTGTTCCTGCGCGTAAGTCTCCACCGCGCGCAGATTCACGCAGGTTGCCTGCCTGGGGTCGAGTATCCAGTAGCGGTGGTCCGGGGTCCAGGCGTCCACGCTCTCCGGCCGGGGGCGCCGCTGGTCGCGGCTACTAGGATCGGGCGGACGCCGGCCAGCCCGAGGAGTTCGAAGCCCATGTCGATGTCCAAGCCGGAGCGGTGGCAGACACTGCTGGAACTCCTTGCCAGCGAGGGGAAGTTGGACGTCGAGGAGGCGGCGGGCGCGTTGGAGGTCTCCAGCGCCACCATCCGGCGGGACCTCGACGAACTGGCCGAGCAGCAGATGCTCGTCCGCACCCGGGGCGGGGCCGTCGCGCACGGTGTCTCCTACGAGCTGCCGCTGCGCTACAAGTCGACCAGGCGTGCCGCCGAGAAGCGGCGCATCGCCGCGGCCGTGGCCGATCTGATCGGCGACAACGAGGTGGTGGGCCTCAACGGCGGCACCACGACCACCGAGGTCGCGCGGACGCTCGCGCACCGCGCCGGCGGGAACGGGCGGGGCGGCGAGAGGGCCGCCGCCACCCCGCCTGGCTCGCCGGTGCTCACCGTGGTGACCAACGCGCTCAACATCGCCGGGGAGTTGGCTGTCCGGCCGCACGTCAAGACGGTCACCACCGGCGGGGTGGCCCGGCCGCAGACCTACGAGCTGGTGGGCCCGCTGACCATGGGCGTGTTGAGCGAGGTGGTGCTCGACGCCGTGGTGCTCGGGGTCGACGGCGTCGACCCCCGGCTCGGGGTGATGGCGCACCACGAGGACGAGGCGGCGGTGAGCCGGCTGTTCGTCGAACGCGCGCAGCGGGTGGTGGTGGCAACCGACTCCTCCAAGCTGGGCCGCCGGGCGTTCGCCCGGATCTGCGGGCTGGACCGGGTGGACGTGCTGGTCACCGACACGGGGGTGTCGGAGGAGGCGGCGGCCCGGCTCGGGGAGGCGGGTGTGCGGGTGGTGAGCGTGTAGGGCCTGTCTTCGAGGCGGCGACGGCCGGGCGGGCTGTTCCGCCGTGTGCCGAGGGCGGCCGCGTTCAGCGGGTCGCCGCGGCGGGCATGTCGGAGGGGCGGGAGTCGAGGCCGGGGCGCTTGTTGACCCACGAGCCCCGGGTGAAGTCCGGGAAGGGCACCGGGCGTCCGCCGGCCCGCAGCGACGCCGCGCTGAGCGGGATCGGCGCGCACCACGCGGCCGAGTCGTACACGTCGATGTCGGGTACCAGGCCGGCCCGCATCTGCTGGACCGTGCGCCACTGGAGGATGTAGTCCATCCCGCCGTGGCCGCCGTTGTTGGCGGCGTCGTCGCCGACCTTCCTCCACAGCCAGTGGTCGAACTCCGCGCGCAGCCGCTCGAAGTCCCGCCAGCGGTGGTCGGTGTGGTCGGGTTCGAGGTAGACGCGTCCGCCGGTGCGCGACGTGCCGGCGTAGTCCTCGAAGATGCCGCGGGTGCCGGCGAGGCTGTTGATCCTGCTGTACGGGCGGGGTGAGCTGACGTCGTGCTCGGCGCGGATGACCCGGCCCTGGTGGGTGTCGATGAGGCAGGTGATCAGGTCTCCGTTGACGTACGTCTCCCGCCAGGAGGGGTGCGACCTCGGGATGTGGCGGGCCCGGTAGTCGGCGAGGCCGCGTGCCTCGGTGGCGGTGGCGCGCAGGGTGGTCATGCGGTCGCCGCGGTTCACGTCCATGGCGGCCGCGATGGGGGCGAGGCCGTGCATCGGGTAGAGGGAGGCGGTGCTGCGGGTGTGCCACAGCCGCCGCCAGGAGTCGGTGTAGTAGGTGTCGGAGAACAGCAGCGCACGGAGGTCGTGCAGGTAGCCGCCGTGCCCGTTGGTGACGTCGCCGAACAGTCCTTCGTGCGCCATCTTCAGCATGGCCAGTTCGTTGCGCCCGTAGGAGCAGTTCTCGGCGAGGAAGAGGTGGCGGCGGGTGCGTTCGGAGGTGTCGACGAGGTCCCACAGTTCGTGGAGTTCGGTGGCGACGGGCAGTTCGACGAGGGCGTGCTTGCCGGCGAGCAGGGCGTCGCGGCCCTGCCGGTGGTGGAACTCCCACGGGGTGGCGATGTACACGAGGTCGACGTCGTCCCTGCGGAGCATCCGGCGGTGGGCCCCGGCGTCGCCGCCGTAGACGGCCGGGCGGGGTTTGCCGGCGGCGACGAGCCGGTCCGCCGTGCGTTCGGCCCGCTCGGTGCGGATGTCGCAGACGGCGGTGACGACGCTGCCCGGTACGACGGACCAGCCCGTGGTCATCGAGCTGCCGCGCTGGCCGAGGCCGATGATCGCGACGCGGACCGTGCGGTGCGGCTCGTACGGTACGCCGATCATCGACTTCTGCCCGGGCCGGCGCGGCCGCCACCCGGCGGCGGCCGCCGGCGGGGCGCCGTCCGCCGCGAGGGCCGGCGGGGCGGCGGCACCCATCACCCCGGCGCCCACTCCGGCGGCCGCCGCCCCGCCGGCCAGGGCCCCTCCCAGAACCGAACGTCGTGACACCGCGGGCTTTTCCGGCATGGCTGAGCACCCCTTGTGAAGGACGTGGACAGATGTGACACCGAGGACCGTGCTGGGGACCGTGCGTACTCCGGGACTACCGGGCGACATGACTGTCCCGGCGTGACGGCCGCGTGTCAATACCTGTTTGAAAAGCGCCAGTTGAGAGCAGAAACAACCAGAGTCGGTGCGGAGTCCGTCGTCCGGCGCGGCTCAGTCCTGGCGGGAGAGGGGGTCGCGGAGTTCGGTCTGCAGACGGGCGGTGGCGGCGACGGGGAGACCGCAGGAGGCGTAGCGGAGCTGGTCGGAGCGGGCGGCGATGAGGTCGAGGTCGAGGAGCTGGCGGCGCAGCTCCTCGAGCGGTGCCTTCTCCGGGTCGCCGAGGGGTGCGGGGGCCGGGGAGCCCGGGCCTTCCGTCAGGTCCGCCAGGTCCGCCAGGTCGGCCAGGTACTCGACGTGCTGGGCGACGGCGTCGACGGCGCGCATCCCCGCCCAGACGGCGAAGTCCGCGCAGCCGTACAGGTGGGAGGCGGTGGCGTGCAGTACGGCGGTGGCGGCCGGTTCGTCGGCGTCGTCCGGGCCGTCCTGCCCGTCGTTGTGGAAGTAGTCGCTCAGCAAGTACTCGCCCATGCCGCGCTTGACGGCCGCGAACGCGGCCGTGTCGCCGAGCGCGGCCTCCCACACCGCGTCCAGCAGCGGGCGCAGGCCGAGTGTGAAGGGGGAGCGCTGCTCCGGCGGCAGGGACTCGTGCCTGCGCATCAGACGTTCCGCCACTCCGGCGGCGAAGACGGTCCGCTCACCGGAGGACGCCGCCGTCAGGCGTTCCCGTACATCCGACGCCAGCCGCTGCCACTCGTCCATACCGCCGCCCTCGCCGTACCGTGCCGGGCTGCTGCCCGCCACCTGCGATCATCGCACCGTGGACGCGGGTCGGCACAGACCAGGATCGGCCGTGCGGCGGACGCGACCGGCGACGCCCGGGGGCTGCCGTCCGGCTCGGTCGACCAACGTGCGCGACCCGCGCCGCGAACCGGGATCGCGATGCGAGCTGGGCGCCCACGGGGGCGGGAACGGGGAGATGACAGTGCTGTCAGAGACGGTGCACCGGACTGATGACGTGCCGGCGGGCGAACGGCTCGACTGGTGGCGGGAGTTGATGGAGCAGACGATCGCGCCGATGGAGGTGACCAGCGAGGGGGAGACGGAGTTCGCCGCGAACCAGCGGCTCCTCGGACTGGGGGAGTCGTCCGTGTGGCCGACGACGGTGGGGCCCTCGTGCTACCGGCGGACCGAGCGGATGATCCGGCACTCGGACCCCGAGCGCTACCACCTGACGCTGCTGCTGCCGGGCTCCTCGCCGTTGCGGGTCAACCACGGCGAGCGCGACGACCTGCACGACGGACCCGGGCTGTACGTGATCGACACCTCGGTGCCCTGCGAGGTGCGGTCGATCGGGGACGGAGTGCTGGTGGGTGTGGGCGTGGAGGTCCCCAAGGTGCTGCTGCCGGCCGTGCCGGGCAGGCGGACCGACTCGCTGCTGGGCATGCCGCTGAGCGGGCAGGACGGCTTCGGCGGACTGCTCGCTCAGTTCCTGCTCTCCCTGAGCACGGAGACCGACCGCTACCGCTCGGCGGACGCGGGCCGGCTTGGCACGGTCCTGCTCGATCTTGTATCCGGGCTGTTCGCGCAGCATCTGGACGCCACCGGGCTGCTGCCGTACGACACCCGGCGGCGCAATCTGCTCCTCCGGATCCGGGCCTTCGTCGAGCGGCATCTGGGCGATCCGCGGCTGACTCCCGGCGCGATCGCCGCCGCCCATCACCTGTCGACACGCCAACTCCACCGGCTCTTCAAGGAGGAGGAGATGACGGTGGCGTCACTGATCCGGCACCGGCGCCTCGAGCGCGTTCGCCGGGACCTGGCCGATCCGGCGTGCCGGACGACGCCCATCCACGCGATCGCGGCGCGCTGGGGCTTCCCCGCCATGGCGCATTTCAGCCGGGCCTTCCGCGCCGAGTACGGGATGCCGCCGAGCGAGTACCGGTGGCGGGCGCTGGAGGTCGGCGCGCTGGCGCAAGCCCTTGTCGCCGAGGGTCAACGACAGGACGGGTTGCTTCCGGGAACCTCGGGGATGCCGGGGGCCCGAGCGGCCGTGACCGGAGGCTGAACTCCGCGCTCCCGGACGTCACTTCGTGACGTTCTCCCTGAGTACGACCAGCAGAGAAACGGGGACGACCGATGCGTGGAAACCACTCGCGGGCCTTCGCGGGCCTGGCACTGGCCCTGACCGCGACGCTCGGCGGCGCGGTGCTCACGGCGCCCACCGCCGCCGCAGCACCCTCCAAGGCGGAGCTGCGCAAGCAGGCGGACCGCTACATGAACATGACCTACAACGACTACCACAACGCGAGGAAGACGGGCCCGTTCAACTTCAAGAACAACGGCTGCTCGGTGCCCGGCAACAGCTACGCGCCCTTCAAGGTGACCTTCACGAGGGCGTGCAACCAGCACGACTTCGGCTACCGCAACTACGGCGGCAACGGGCTGAAGCTCAGCAAGACCAGGTCGACGAAGAACTGGCTCGACCGTCGCTTCAAGCAGGAGATGTACCGCGCCTGCAAGAACAGCAACTGGCACAAGAAGTCGTGTGAGACGGCGGCCGACGCGTACTACCTCGCGGTGAACACCGGTGGCGACAAGGCCTTCTTCGGCTGAGCCCGTCCGGCGCTCGTTCGCGCCGGACGGCCACGGGCCGCCGCATCGGCGGGTGCGGCGGCCCGCGTGGCCACTCGCGACGCCGGGCCTGTCAGTCGGCTGACAGGGTCCACACGGCGTGGGCGAGGGCGTCGCTGTTGCGGTCCAGGGCGGTGGTGTTGATGTTGCTCGTGCCGTCGCAGGCGGAGTGGTAGCACGGGTCGAACGACCGGCCCGCCTGTCCGCCCCACTTCCGCGCCTGGGCTGCCGTCTTCGTCCGGCCGGCGCCGGTGAACAGGCCTCCGACGGGCACCCCGACCCGCTGGAAGCTGGCGTGGTCCGAGCGGCCGCTGGTCTCGGTGGCCGGTTCGGTGGGCACGCCGCGGTCGGCGAACCACTGGGTGAAGACCTTCTCCAGCGCGGGGTTGTCGTTGTAGACGAAGTAGCCGGCGTTGATCGAGCCGATCATGTCGAAGTTGAGGTAGCCGGTGACGCGGTTGAGTTCGGTGCGCGGCAGGGTGTTGACGTAGTGGCGGGAGCCGACGAGGCCGAGTTCCTCGGCGCCCCACCAGGCGAAGCGCAGGGTCTTGTCCGGTTTGAGGTTCTCGCGGGAGACGGCGAGGGCGGTCTCCAGCACGGCGGCGGAGCCGGAGGCGTTGTCGTTGATGCCGGCGCCGCGGGTGACGGAGTCCAGGTGGGCGCCGGCCATCAGGACGCGGTCGGAGGCGCCCGGCCAGTCGGCGATCAGGTTGTAGCCGGTGGCGCCGTTGGCGGTGAAGGTCTGCACGGTGGTGCGGAAGCCGGCGTCGTCGAGCCGCTTCTTGACGTAGTCGACGGAGGCCCGGTAGCCGGGCCGGCCGTGTGCGCGGTTGCCGCCGTTGGCGGCGGCTATGGAGTTGAGTGCGTCGAGATGGGCCCTGACGTTGGCGACAGGTATGTCCGGTGCGGCGGTGGTGTGCGCCGCCGGAGCGATGGCCGGTGCCGATGCCGGTGCGGCGGAGGCCGGAAAGGCGGCGAGCGCGCCGGTGAGGAGGGCGGCGGCCAGGCCCGTGCCGAGGGCCTTCCGTCGCCTGGATCGTGGGGGCATGACAGGCATGTGGGGGAGCCTCCCAGGTCAGTTTGACGTGGGCATGATGCTCTTCCCGGTTCTGTGGACTGTCAAGGCACCGGTCGGTGGCCGGTTTCCAGTGTCCGCCCAGCGAACGCACTGCCGCATCGGGAGGCGACTCCCGCCCCACGGGTGCCGCCGGGGCGCGGTCAGCGCTCTGCGGGCTCCCGCCGATGTGACGCGTTACCGACGGCGGCCTCTCCCGCCGGCGCGGGCTCCCCTACCGGCGCGGCCTCCCCCGCCGCCACGTCCGCGTCCGCCGGCACCGCGGCTGCGTCGTTCGCCGCCTGGGCGCGGGCCGCCCGCAGCGCCGCCCGGTTGCGGCGGGCCGTGCGCAGGGCGTCGAACGTGAGGATCAGCAGCGCCGCCCACACCAGCAGGAAGCCGGCCAGTCGCGCCGGCGGCATCTCCTCGTGGAAGACGGTGAGACCCAGCAGGAACATCGTCGCCGGGCCGAGATACTGCATCATGCCGATCGTCGACAGCGGCACCCGCATGGTGGCGGCGCCGAACAGGATCAGCGGCAGGGCGGTGGCCAGTCCGGCGCCGGCCAGCAGCAGGGCGTGCGTCGGGCCCTCGGCGGTGAACGTCGAGTCGCCGCGCGCCGAGAGCAGCAGCAGGAATCCGAGCGCGGGCAGGAACTGGAGAAGCGCGTCCGCGCTGAAGCCCTCGAGGCCGTCCAGCAGCGACTTCTTCTTCAGCAGTCCGTAGGCGGCGAAGCTGGTGCTCAGGCCGAGCGCCACCCAGGGGACCTGACCGTAGGCGAAGGTCATCACGGCGACCGAGCTGGCGCCCACGCCGACGGCCACCCACTGGAAGGGGCGCAGCCGCTCCCGCAGCAGCAGTACGCCGATGGCGATCGTGATCAGCGGGTTGATGAAGTAGCCGAGCGACGCCTCCAGGACGAGCCCGGAGCTCACGGCCCAGATGAACAGGTACCAGTTCGCCGAGATCAGCAGCGCGGACAGCGCGGCCATACCGAGCTTGCGGGGGTCGCGCAGCAGCGGGCGTATCCACGCCCAGCGGCGTACCGCGAGCAGGATGAGCGCGGCGACGGGCAGCGACCAGACCATGCGGTGGGCGAGCACCTCGGCGGCCGGGGTGGCGGACAGGAGGTGCCAGTAGAGCGGCAGCAGGCCCCACATGCCGAAGGCGGCGAACCCGAATATGAGTCCCGTCCGGGTCTCGCTCCTCGCCGACACGACGCCTCCCGCTGTGCTTCCACGTGCCATGAGCGTCACAGCCGACGCCCCTGGCAAGGTAACGCGCCGCGGCCGCTTTGTCATTCCCGTTACGCGGGACGCTACTGTCGCTGCCGAGCGTCACGTCCGACGTCCGGAGGGACACGCGTACGCGTCCGCGAACGGGCGGCGGCCCGGGCGCCGATCCCCGTGGAGGATCGGCGCCCGGGCCGCCGCGGGCCGGAGGGTCTACAGGACCGTCCAGGTGTCGTTTCCGGCGAGCAGCGTCGCGAGCTCGCCCTTGCCGTACCGCTCCACGGCCTGCTCCAACTGCTCGGCCATCTCCGTCTCGTACACCGGTCGGCGCACGTCGCGGAAGACGCCGACGGGCGTCCGGTGCAGGGTGTCCGGGTCGGCGAGCCGGGACAGGGCGAACGCCTGCGTCGGCGAGGCGCTGTGCGCGTCGTGGACGAGGATGCCGTCCGTGCCGTGCTCGGCGACGTCGACCACCTTCAGATCGCCGGTCACCGGGTCGCGTACGACGCCCTTGCCGCCGAGGCCGTCCTCGCCCGGTACACCGAAGCGGATCGGCTGCCCGTGCTCCAGCCGGATCACGGCCTCCTGCGCCTGCTGCTTGTCCTTCAACGCCTCGAACGCGCCGTCGTTGAAGATGTTGCAGTTCTGGTAGATCTCCACCAGCGCCGTGCCGGGGTGGTCGGCGGCCGCGCGCAGCACCTCGGTGAGGTGCTTGCGGTCGGAGTCGACCGTGCGGGCGACAAACGACGCCTCGGCGCCGATGGCCAGCGAGACCGGGTTGAAGGGTGCGTCGAGCGAGCCCATCGGGCTGGACTTGGTCAGCTTGCCGGCCTCGGAGGTCGGCGAGTACTGCCCCTTCGTCAGCCCGTAGATCCGGTTGTTGAACAGCAGGATCTTCAGGTTGACGTTGCGGCGCAGCGCGTGGATGAGGTGGTTGCCGCCGATGGACAGGGCGTCACCGTCGCCCGTCACGACCCACACGGACAGGTCGCGCCGGGCGGCGGCCAGGCCGGTGGCGATGGCCGGGGCGCGTCCGTGGATGGAGTGCATCCCGAACGTGTTCATGTAGTACGGGAAGCGGGACGAGCAGCCGATGCCCGAGACGAAGACGACGTTCTCCTTCGCCAGGCCGAGTTCCGGCATGAAGCCCTGCACTGCCGCCAGCACGGCGTAGTCGCCGCAGCCGGGGCACCAGCGGACCTCCTGGTCGGACTTGAAGTCCTTGGCCGACTGCTTGGCGTCGGCCTTGGGGACCAGGGTGAGCGGGTGGTGCTCACGCTCCTGGCTTCCCCCGGTGAGGACGTCAGCCATGTTCGATGGCCTCCTTGAGGACGTGGGCGAGCTGCTCGGCCTTGAAGGGCATGCCGTTGACCTGGGTGTGGGGCTGCGCGTCGACGAGGTAGCGGGCCCGCAGCAGGGTGGCGAGCTGGCCGAGGTTCATCTCGGGCACGATCACCCTGTCGTAGGAGCGCAGGACCTCTCCGAGGTTCGCGGGGAAGGGGTTCAGGTGCCGCAGGTGGGCCTGGGCGACGTGCAGTCCTTCGCGGCGGACCCGGCGCACTCCGGCGGTGATCGGCCCGTAGGTCGAACCCCAGCCGATGACCAGTACCTTCGCCTCGCCGTCCGGGTCGTCGACTGTCAGGTCGGGCACCGTGACGCCGTCCACCTTGGCCTGCCGGGTGCGGACCATGTACTCGTGGTTGGCGGGGTCGTAGGAGATGTTGCCGGTGCCGTCCTGCTTCTCGATGCCGCCGATGCGGTGTTCGAGTCCGGGCGTGCCGGGCACGGCCCAGGGGCGGGCCAGCGTCTCCGGGTCGCGCTTGTAGGGCCAGAAGACCTCGCTGCCGTCCTCCAGCACGTGGTTCGGCGAGGTGGTGAACTGCACCCGCAGGTCGGGGAGTTCGTCGATCTCCGGGACACGCCACGGCTCGGAGCCGTTGGCCAGGTAGCCGTCGGAGAGGAGGAACACCGGCGTGCGGTAGGTGAGCGCGATCCGGGTAGCCTCCAGCGCGGCGTCGAAGCAGTCGCCCGGCGTGGCCGGAGCCACGATCGGGACCGGCGCCTCGCCGTTGCGGCCGTACATGGCCTGGAGGAGGTCGGCCTGCTCGGTCTTGGTCGGCAGTCCGGTGGACGGACCGCCGCGCTGGATGTCCACGATCAGCAGCGGCAGTTCCAGCGAGACGGCGAGCCCGATCGTCTCGGACTTCAGCGCGACACCGGGCCCGGAGGTGGTGGTCACCGCGAGTGAACCGCCGAACGCGGCGCCGAGCGCGGCGCCGATACCGGCGATCTCGTCCTCCGCCTGGAAGGTGCGCACACCGAAGTTCTTGTGCTTCGACAGCTCGTGGAGGATGTCGGACGCCGGGGTGATCGGGTAGGACCCGAGGAAGAGCGGGAGGTCCGCCTGCTGAGACGCCGCGACCAATCCGTAAGACAGCGCGAGGTTGCCCGAGACGTTCCGGTAGGTGCCGGGCGGGAATGCCTTCGAGGCCGGCGCGACCTCGTAGGAGACCGCGAAGTCCTCCGTGGTCTCGCCGAAGTTCCACCCCGCGCGGAAAGCGGTGACGTTCGCCTCCGCGATTTCCGGCTTCTTCGCGAACTTCGACCGGAGAAAGCGCTCGGTGCCCTCCACCGGACGGTTGTACATCCAGGAGAGCAGGCCGAGGGCGAACATGTTCTTGCTTCGCCCGGCTTCCTTGCGGCCGAGGTCGAAGTCCTTCAGCGCCTCGACGGTGAGCGTCGTCAGCGGCACCGGGTGGACCCTGTAGCCGTCGAGTGAGCCGTCCTCGATCGGGCTGGTGTCGTAGCCGACCTTGGCCATCGCGCGCTTGGTGAACTCGTCGGTGTTGACGATGATCTCCGCGCCCCTGGGCAGGTCGCCCACGTTGGCCTTCAGGGCGGCCGGGTTCATCGCGACCAGCACGTTCGGCGCGTCACCGGGCGTGAGGATGTCGTGATCGGCGAAATGCAACTGGAATGAGGAGACGCCCGGAAGGGTTCCGGCGGGCGCGCGGATCTCCGCGGGAAAGTTCGGCAGGGTGGAGAGATCATTGCCGAAGGACGCGGTTTCGGAGGTGAATCGGTCCCCCGTCAACTGCATGCCGTCGCCCGAATCCCCCGCGAACCGGATGATCACCCGGTCCAGACGCCTGACTTCTTTGGCGCTCTCCTGGCTGACCTGTTGGGTCACTTGCAAAGACCTCCCTTGAGGCGGCGGCTCACTGTCCATCGTACGTGCGCGAGGTCCGCCGACCGGGGGCTGCTCGCATGGTGGACGCGTTCGTGAGACGCCCGCGGTGATGGCTCGCATCGCCCGGGACGTCGCCACAGCGGCACCTCGCGCACCAGCCGTGACACGCCGTCCACCCCCTCCCTCGGTGCCGGTCGCCCGCGCGGCGGCGGGCCGACCGTCGGCGTCCGTCCCCCGGACCGCCCACTGTGCGGGGCGGCCCATACGGCGGACTTAGCCGTCGGCTAAGCCGACCGGGAGGGCCCCGGTCGGCCGGTTTCGCTCGTCAACCGTTCAAGTACGTCAGAACTGCCAGGACCCTGCGGTGATCCGCGTCACTCTGCGCCAGGCCCAGCTTCAGGAAGATGTTGCTCACGTGCTTCTCCACGGCACCGCCGCTGACCACCAGCCGGGCGGCGATCGCCGAGTTCGTCCGGCCCTCGGCCATCAGTCCGAGCACCTCCCGCTCGCGCGGCGTCAGCCCCGCGAGGACGTCCTGCCGGCGGCTGCGCCCGAGCAGCTGGGCCACCACCTCCGGGTCCAGCGCCGTGCCGCCGGCGGCCACCCGGGCCACCGCGTCCACGAACTCCCGCACGTCGGCGACCCGGTCCTTCAGCAGGTAGCCGACGCCCCGGGTGGAGCCGGCGAGCAGCTCGGTCGCGTACTGCTCCTCCACGTACTGCGACAGCACCAGCACCCCCAGCTCGGGGAAGCGCGCCCGCAGCTCCACGGCCGCGCGCACCCCCTCGTCGGTGTGCGTCGGCGGCATCCGCACGTCCGCGACCACGACGTCCGGCGCCTCGCCTGCCTCGTGCAGCTCCACCACCGTCTTCACCAGCGCGTCGCCGTCCCCGACGCCGGCGACCACCTGGTGCCCCCGGTCGGTGAGCAGCCGGGTCAGCCCCTCGCGCAGGAGGACGGAGTCCTCCGCGATCACCACCCGCACGCCGACTCCTGCGTCAGCCGTGTCCGCCACGTCTCCTCGTTCCCCCGGTGTCCCCCGGTAACCACTGGTCTGCACGGTGCTCGGACCAGCATCCCAGAAGGCGGACGCTCCCGTCAGGGGAGTGGGGGCGGCGGTCAAGCGGTTGTCAGCTCGCTGTCAGGCGCACGCCCGGCGGCGTGCGCCTGACGCGTGCGCGGGTGTATCCGGACGGGTCTACCTCGGGTTTCCGGTCGGGTTTCCGGTTGTGTTCATCGGGGTGTGTCCTCGTGTCGGTCGCGCCAGGGGAGTTCGGCGGTGATGGTGGTGGGTCCGCCGGTGGGGGAGTGGATGAGGAGGAGTCCGTCGACGGAGCCGAGGCGTTCGGTGAGTCCGGCGAGTCCGGTGCCGTGGGTGGTGGTGGCGCCGCCTTGGCCGTTGTCGGTGATCTGGAGCATGAGGCGGTGGGGGGTGTGCCAGAGTTCGACGGTGGCGTGGGTGGCTTTGCTGTGTTTGCTGATGTTCTGGAGGAGTTCGGAGACGGTGTAGTAGGTGATGGCTTCGATGGCGGGTGCGGGGCGGGTGGGGAGGTCGGTGTGGATGGTGACGGGGACGGTGCAGCGTGGGGTGAGGGCGGAGAGTGCGGGGCCGAGTCCTCGGTCGGTGAGGATGGCGGGGTGGATGCCTCGGGCGAGGTCGCGGAGTTCCTGGAGGGCGAGTTTCACTTCGCCGTGGGCTTCGTCGACCATGCGGGCGGCGGCTTCGGGGTCCTCGGTGAGTTTTTCCTTCGCCAGGCCCAGGTCCATGGCGAGTGCGACCAGGCGGGCCTGCGCGCCGTCGTGCAGATCCCGTTCGATCCGCCGCAGATCCGCACTCGCCGTGTCCACGACCTGGCCGCGGTCCACCTCCAGTCGGCGCACCTTGCTGGCCAGCGGTGAGGGGCCGAGCAGGCCGCGCACCAGCAGCCGGTCCACCCAGGTCAGCGCGTGCACGACCCACGGGGTGAGCAGCACCAGGGCGAGCCCGATCAGCGCGACCACGCCGATCTCCAGCGGGGTGTCCACGTACCGCCCGTCGCCGTAGCCCTCACCGCCGAGCTGGATGCCGGGCTGGCCGGTGTAGCGGGGGAAGACCCAGTACCACAGCGGGTGGGTCAGCAGCCCCCAGCCGACGGACCACAGCAGCATGCCGGCCAGCGCCGAGCAGAACGCCCACGGCAGGTGCAGCACGGTGTAGAGGGTGTGCCGCCAGGCGCTGCCGCTGCGCAGCGTCGCCCACATGGCGGCCAGCGGGCCACCGCGGCCGGGAGCCGGACGCAGCGGTTCCGGTTCCTCGACGGCCATCCGCAGCAGCAGCCGGGCCCGCCACCGTTCGAGGGTGCCGACGCCTCGGCAGAAGGCCAGGGTCAGCGCCAGCAGCGGAACCCCGACGAAGGTGATCAGCAGGCCGGCGCTGGTCAGCAGCAGCCCGTAGACGATCGGGGAGACGACCGAGGCGACGACCAGCCCGCTGAACAGATACGCCAGCTCCCGCCAGGCCCAGCCGGACACCGGCGCGCGCAGCACCTCGCGGAGCGTTCCGGCGAGGGTGTTTCCGGTTGTGTTCATCGGGGTGTGTCCTCGTGTCGGTCGCGCCAGGGGAGTTCGGCGGTGATGGTGGTGGGTCCGCCGGTGGGGGAGTGGATGAGGAGGAGTCCGTCGACGGAGCCGAGGCGTTCGGTGAGTCCGGCGAGTCCGGTGCCGTGGGTGGTGGTGGCGCCGCCTTGGCCGTTGTCGGTGATCTGGAGCATGAGGCGGTGGGGGGTGTGCCAGAGTTCGACGGTGGCGTGGGTGGCTTTGCTGTGTTTGCTGATGTTCTGGAGGAGTTCGGAGACGGTGTAGTAGGTGATGGCTTCGATGGCGGGTGCGGGGCGGGTGGGGAGGTCGGTGTGGATGGTGACGGGGACGGTGCAGCGTGGGGTGAGGGCGGAGAGTGCGGGGCCGAGTCCTCGGTCGGTGAGGATGGCGGGGTGGATGCCTCGGGCGAGGTCGCGGAGTTCCTGGAGGGCGAGTTTCACTTCGCCGTGGGCTTCGTCGACCATGCGGGCGGCGGCTTCGGGGTCCTCGGTGAGTTTTTCCTTCGCCAGGCCCAGGTCCATGGCGAGTGCGACCAGGCGGGCCTGCGCGCCGTCGTGCAGATCGCGTTCGATCCGCCGCAGATCCGCACTCGCCGTGTCCGTCACCACCCGTCGGCCCGCCTCCAACTGCGCGATCCGACGCTCCAGCTCGTCCGAGGGCGCCAGCAGTCCGCGCACCATCGCCCGGTCGCCCAGCGACAGTCCGCGCGCCAGCCACGGCAGCCCGGGCCAGGCCACGAACAGCGCCGTCAGCGTGACGGTGAAGGTGAGCACACCCCACGGCAGCCGGACGAACGCAAACAGCGCGTGCCGCCAGGCCACCGGATCCCGCAGCACACCCCACAGCCACGGCAGGAAGCCGCCGTAGGTGCTCCGGCGCAGCGGCGTCGGCTCCTCCACCCGAAGACCGAGCAGAGCACGCGCCCTGGCCCGCTCCCACTTGCCGTACTCGCGGCAGCCCATCAGGCCGAGCGCGACCACCGGCAGGCCGATGACGGTGATCGCCATCAGCAGCCCCGTGTACAGCCAGACGCTCACGTAGACAAAGCCGAGCAGCGCGAAGGGGAGGTTGGTCAGGAGATGGGCGATCTCCTTCCAGGTGCTCGCGCTGAGCGCCGCGCGGGGAGGGGGCAGCGGGGCGTCGTCACTGGTCGGGGCGGCGGGTCTGGGCGTCATGGTGCCAAGCC
>NZ_VJYK02000133.1 GCF_007097205.2 Streptomyces alkaliterrae | reverse complement strand
GTGGCGGGCGGGGCGCTCACCGTGCTGTGCGCGACCGGCGCACTGATGTGCGCCCGGCGCGCGGCGGAGCACGTGCCCGCCCGGGTGTTGCGCGCCCAGTGCCGGCTCGCTTTCCGGGTGACCGCCGCGCTGTACGCACTCGACCTGCGGAACGCCCGCTCGCTGGCCGGGAGCGTCCATCACCGCCGCCGTACCCGCCGGTGGCGGCTGCCGCAGCCCCGGGGCCGGGCGCTGCTCGTCCCTTGGCTCGATCTGACCGCGCTGCTGCGCGCCCCGAGCCGGCTGCCGGGCGCGCCGCTGTGGTCGGCGACGGGCGTCGTACTGCTGGCTCTGGCGGCCAGGGCCGACGCCCGCGAAGCAGCCGTACTGCTCGGTCTCACGGCGCTGTACGCGGGCTACCTCGGGGCGCTCCGCGCGTGCGAAGGCGCCCGAGCGGACGGCGACGACCCCCGCCGCGCCTCCCAACTCCCCTGGCCTCACGCCTCCTTGGCGCTGCACCACGCGCTTGTGCCCGCGCTGCTCTGCGGGTTGGGCGCGGCCGCCGGACTGCTCGGCTGCGCGCTGCTCGGCCTGTGGCATCCGAAGCTGCCGCTGCTGCTCGCCGGGGTGCCGGCCTTCGTGGGGGCGGCGCTGGTGACGGCCTACCGGGGGCCGTCACCGCCGGTGGGCGTGAGCGGGGTGGCCGGGGTGCTGCTGTGGAACGCGCGCGGTCCGCTGGTCGTCCTGGCGCTCGCCGCGCCCGCGTACCCGAACGGCGGCGGGCTCGGCGCGCCGGCCTGGCTGGCGCTGCTGGGCTGCCTGGCGCTGGGGTGGGCGCGACGCCTGGCGGCCCTCGGCGCGCGGCCGACGCCACACGCCGGCGTGAGCGGCACCGGCCGGCGCCGTTAGGGCGTGCGGCGGATCCGTCCCCGAACGGTCGGGGCTGGCCGCGCGCGGTGATTGGCGCGAGACTGAGCGTCAGTTGAGTCCAACGGAAGAGGGTGCGGATGTCGGGGGCTGCGATCGAGCTGAGGGACAGTGACCGGGCGGAGGTGGAGGGCCTGTTGGCGCGCGCCGTCGAGGAGGAGGTGCGGCGCTCCGGCGGGGTGACGGACGGCGCGGTGCTCTACTCCAGAGCCCGCGCGTCGCTCCCGGAGATGACGGGGCGCGCCGCGGAGGAGTACGCGGCCTACGTCAGGGCGGCGGATTCCACGACCGCCGGCCGCCTCGCCGAGCGGTTCACCGGCCGCGCGCTGGGACCGGCGATCGGCGCGGTGCTCGCCGCGGGCGTGGCGATCCTGCTGTTCGACCGGGAGCACGGTTTCGGCAGCGCGATGGGCGCGGCGGCCGTGGTGGCGGTCGTCGGGGTGCTCGGCGCGCTCGCCCAGATCCTCCTCGCCCATCTGTGGGCGGCGCAGAACGGCGCCGGCGCCCGCAACCAGCCCGGCGGGGTCGAGCAGTTGCGACTGGCCTGGCTGACCGCGCTCGACGTGCGCGGCGTACGGCCGTACCTGGAGCAGCAGCGGCTGGTCGCGCCCCGGGTGATGCCCGGGCAGCGCGGCGGCTCGGGCGGCGGCACCCAGCGCCGGGCGCAGCCCAAGCTTCGCGGGCGGGACCGCAGCGGAGAGGCGAAGCGCCGCAACGCGCTGGAGCAGTCGTTCCGCCATCTGCCCACGCCCGACGCGGTGTTCGCGGGGCGGCGGGAGGCCATGGGGCAGATCGCCCAGTGGGTGCACCAGGCCAGGGCGAGCACGAAGACGCAGCCGACGGTGGTCGTACTGCACGGCCGACCGGGCGCCGGGCGCAGCGCGTTGGCCGTGCGCGCCGCACACGAGCTGAAGGACCAGTTCCGCGGTGCCTGCGTCGTCGACCTGCGCGGTGACACCCGCGAGGGCAACCGGCTTTCCACCAGGGAGGCGCTGCTCCACCTGCTGAACCGGCTCGGCGCGCCGCGCGAGCAACTGCTCTTCCGCGGCGGCTCGGACGACGACTCCGCCGCCGGCGAGCAGCAGTTGCGCAGGCTGTCCGACCTCTACCAGCGCACGCTCACCGGGGTGCCGGTCACCGTCGTGCTGGAGGACGCCACGGATGCGGCGCAGGTGGCCGCGCTGGTGCCGGAGCGCTCGGACAGCCTGGTGCTCGTCACCACCACCGAGCCGCTGGAACTGCCGGACGACCTCGCGGCCTGGGTGCACCGGCTGGAGGTCGGCGCGCTGGACGCCGTCGGCGCCGAGGAGGTGCTTCGCGCGGCGGCGACGGCCGCCGCCGAGAGCGACGGGCGCACCCCCGAGGGCCGAACCCCCGACGGGCGCACCCCGCAGGCGCCGTACGACGCGGCCGCCTACGACAGGGTCGCCGAGCTGTGCGGCGGGCTGCCGTTCGCCCTGCGCCTGGCGGGCTCGGCGATGCACGGCGACCGTACGGCGGCCACCGTCGCCGCCGACCTCGCGGCCTACGGCCCGGACGACGCCCTCGACCCCGTACAGCGCGCGCTCACCCTGCGGTACGCGGACCAGGAAGAGCCGGGGCGCCGGCTGCTGCGCCGACTGGCGCTGGCCGGGCGGGCGAGCCTGGGGGCCGCCGCGGGGGCGGCGCTTCTGGCCACCGACGAGCGGGAGGCGGCCCGTCGGCTGGAGGGCCTGGCGACGGCCGGGCTGATCCAGCACGTACGCGGCAACCGCTACCGACTGCACGGCCTGGTAAGGCACTTCGCGCTCGCCAGACTGCTGGACGAGGAGGCCGCCGAGGAGCGGGGCGCGGCCCAGGAGCGGTTGATCCGCTCGTACGCGGAGCTGGCCGACACCGTGATCCGCATGGTCGACGGCAAGACGTCCACCCGGGCCAACCAGTTCGGCGGGCACGGCTTCCGTTCGCTGGAGTCCGCGCTGCGCTGGCTGGACGACGAGTCGAGCTTCATCACGGCGGCGCTGCGGCACGCCGACGAGAGCGTCGACCAGGCCGCCGTCTCCCACCTGCTGGGCGCGCTGTGCGACTACTGCCTGCTGCGCGGCGACCTCTACCGGCTGGGCGAGCTGAACGACCTGGCGCAGGCCGTGGACCGGGGCCTGCTCACTCGTTCGGTGCAGTGGCGTACCGGTGTCGCGGCCCGGCAGCTCGGTGAACTCGACCAGTCCCACAGCACGTTGGCCTCGGCGGTCAACCTCTACCTGGAGGCCGAGCATCCGGCCGGCGCCGCCCGCACGCTGCGCGAGCTGGGCGTCACCCTGCACCACCAGGGGCAGTTGGCCGAGGCGGCGGGCAAGCTGCGGCAGGCGCTCGACCTGCAGACCGGCGACGCGCTGCGCGGCGACCGGGCGTGGACGCTGCACGCCCTCGCCGCCGTGCAGCGGGACCGCGGGCGGATCAACGAGGCGCTGGGCATGCTCAGGGAGTCGCTGGCGCTGCACGAGGAGAGCGAGAGTCTGCACGGCCAGGCCTGGGCGCACTACCAGCTCGGTCAGACGCTGCTGCGCGTCGGCGACCTCACCAGCGCCGAGGCGGAGTTGCACCAGGCGCTGGAGGACTACCGGCGCACCCAGGACGGTCGCGGCCAGGCGTGGGCGCAGACCCAGCTGGCCCGGGCGCGGCTGTACGGCGGGGAGGCCGCCGAGGCGGTGGAGGAGCTGCACGCGGCGCTCGGCCGGCACCGGGAGAGCGAGGACGCGCGCGGCGAGGCCTGGACGCTGTACTACCTGGGTCTGGCGCTGGAGGAGGACGGCGACCGGGACAGCGCGGTACAGGAGCTGGAACGCGCCCGGGCGAGCTTCAGCCGGATGCGGGACGTGTACGGGCTGGCCTGCGCCCGCCACCACCTGGGCCGGGTGACCCGCGACCAGCGGGCCGCGCGCACCGGCAACCTGCACAACAGCGGCTTCGCCCGTCAGCTGCTGCAGGACGCCCGTACCGACTTCCAGCGGGTCGGGGTGGCGCACCACGAGGCGTGGTCGTGTCTGGAGCTGGCGGTGATCGACGCGGGGAACGGCAAGCTCGCCCAGGCCCTCGACCTCACCGACGACGCCCTGCGGCTCTTCACGGGCGCCGGCGCCGCTGACGCGGCGAAGGGCGGGCGCGCCCCGGATCTGCGGGGCGCGGACTGGGCGCGCTTCCTGCGCTGCACCCTGCTGCCCTTCGCCTCGCCGGGCGGGGCGGTGGTGGGAGTCGCGGTCGCCCAGGAGGAATTGGCGCAGCTGCTGCGCGAGCGCCATCCGGCCAGGGACCACGTGCTGACAGAGAGCGCCGAGGCGTACGCGCTGATGCTGGAGCGCGGCGTCGAGTCGGAGGACGGTTGGCAGGCGTGGGACCTGGGAATGGTCCCGACCCGGCAGGCCAGGGACGTGATCGCGACCGGGGCCGTCTGAGCCGCTGGGGACCGGGAGACGCGCCGGGGCGCGGCCAGTCGGCCGCGCCCCGGTTCTCTGCTCACCGCCGTCCGGTGCCGCTACCGGCACCGGACGTCGCTCACTTGGTGCGGTAGGCGTCGATGATGGTCTGGGTCGTGGCGTTGCCCTTCTTGTCCACGATCTTGGCCCGGAAGGAGACGGACTTGCCGGCCTTCGGGTTCTTGACCTTCACCTTGCCCTTGCTGACGGTGAGCTTCTTCCAGCTCTTGCCGCCGTTGACGCTGACCTCGACCTTGAGCGACTTCAGGTTCTTGCCTGCGGCCGAACCCTGCACCTTGACCGGGACGCTCAGCGTCTTGCCGGCCTTGGCCCGGCTGTCCAGGCCGAGCTTCGGGGCGTAGCGGACGGCGGACGCCGCCAGCTTGGTGTCGCTCTTGGTGCGCGCCGAGGTGAAGCTGATGGAGCTGGTCACCTTGGTGGACACGGTGGCCACACCGCTGCGGGTGACCGTCGTCACCAGGCGGTAGTCGGCCTTGCCCTTGGGCAGCTTGAACTCGACGAAGTCCAGGACGTCCTTCTCGACCTTGTAGACCTTGCCGTTGCGGTACAGGGTCGTCTTGCCCGACTTGTACTCGCTGCCGCCGTAGTGGCCGGCGCCGTCGGCCAGCGGGTTGGTGGCGCCGTAGAGCAGGTTGCCGTCACGCCACAGACCGTCGTACTTCTTCAGCAGCGGACCGTACACACCGGTGTTGAAGGTGTTGGTGTAGGACTTGCCGGCGGTGTACACCCGCTCGTCGCTGTCGTAGTACGCCTCGCCCTCGTCCTTGCGGACCTGGACGAAGGACTGGCTCCAGGCGGTCTTCTTGTCGGCGCGGACGTGGACCGTGACGGTCTTCGGCAGCTTGCGCCCGATGCCCGTCGCGGACGAGGTGGTCGTCGGCGCGGTGAACAGGTAGCCGTGGCGCTTGCCGACGGAGGAGCCCATCCGCGTGGTGATCTTGGCCAGCTGGCTCTTCTTCGTGTCCAGCTTCAGACCGTTGTAGAGGCTGCCCTTGCGGGAGTGGGCGACGTGGTACTCGTTGTCACCGCGCGTGTGCAACGACTGGGCGGTGGCGGTCATGGTGTAGCCGGCCGGGGTCTTGCCGACCTGCGCGGTACGCAGACCAGCGTCGACACCGAAGGAGCTGCCGTTGTAGAACGACTTGCTCTCGATGTCGTAACCGACCGCGATCATGGCCGGCTTGGCCTTCTTGTCCGGCACGGTCATGTTGATCGGCTTGGTCTTGCGGGAGTCGTGCGTGATCGCGGTCTTCTTGGTGAGGTTCACCACCGGCGAGACGAGCCAGTCGTAGCCCTTGCTGCCGTCCTTGCCGATCGGCATCGCCGTCTCGACCGTGTAACGGCCCTTGGGGAGGCGCATCTTGTTGACGCCCGTCTCACTGTCGAGGAAGATCCACTCTTCCTCGCTCGTGATCACCGCCATCCACTCCTTGGCCGGCTTGCCGTCCCGGCCGATCGGGCGGACCGTCAGGTCGTAGGACTCCGGCTCGCGGTTGACGGCCGCCGCGGTGCGCACGGTCTGGCCGCCGCCGGTCGCGGTGACGAACATGCTGTAGGCGCCGTCGCGCTTGCCGCCGTGGGTGGTGTCGGCGGTCAGCGGGACCGAGGCGGTGCCGCCGGCCGGGACCGTCACCTGACGCGCGCCCAGCGAGAACATCGCCTTCGGGGCCGCCTTGCCGGTCGGGCCGTGCGTCTCGGTGGCCAGGTTGAGCGTGACGTCCTTGGTACCGAGGTTCCGGTAGGTCAGGTCGCGGTTGACCGGCTTGTCGTCGTGGTGCGGCCACCGGGTGGTGCCGAAGCTCACCGACGGGGTCTCCGCGATCACCGTCTGCCGGGTGGCGCGGGCGACGTCGAGCCGGCCGGAGCCCTGCTGGACGGCGCTGAAGCCGGCGCTGAGCTTGGTGGAGCTGGTCAGCGCGGCCTTGATGCGCTCGCCGCTCCAGTCCGGGTTCTGCTGGGCGAGCAGCGCGGCGGCGCCGGCGACGTGCGGGGTGGCCATCGAGGTGCCCGAGATCGCCACGTAGCCGTCGGCGACGCGGGTGCCCTCCCGCTCGATCTCGCTGCCCTTGGCCGCCGCGGCGCCGATGTCCACGCCGGGCGCGGTCATGTCGGGCTTGAGGTGGCCGTCGCCGGTGCGCAGGCCGATCGAGGAGAAATCGGCGATCTTGTCGCGGCGGTCGACCGCGCCGACGGTCAGCGCGGCGTCGGCGCTACCCGGCGAGGAGATGGTGCCCTTGCCCGGGCCCTCGTTGCCGGCGGCGATGACAAACAGCGCGCCGCTCTTCGCGGACAGCCGGTTGACGGCCTCCTCCATCGGGTCGATGCCCGGGAGGTCGTAGCCGCCGAGGCTGAGGTTGACGACCTTCGCGCCGCGCGCGACGGCCCACTCCATGCCCTCGATGATGCCGGAGTCCATGCCGAAGCCGCTGTCGTCGAGGACCTTGGCGTTGATCAGCTGGGCCTTCGGGGCGACGCCCTTGAAACGGCCCTTGGACTTGGCGCCGCTGCCGGCGGCGGTGGAGGCGACGTGCGTGCCGTGGCCCTGGCGGTCGCGGGTGCTGCCGGAGCCGCTGAAGTCACGGGCGGCGACGACCTTGCCGGCACCCAGGTCGGGGTGCGAGGTGTCGATGCCGGTGTCCAGGACGGCGATGCGGACGCCGTCGCCCTCGTAGCCGGCCTGCCAGACCTTCGGGGCGCCGACACGCGCGACGCTCTTGTCCAGAGCGACCTTGCGGACACGGTCGAGCGAGACGGTCTCCACGCCCGAACCGCCGGTCAGGGCCTTCCAGGCGGCGGAGGCGTCGTCCTCGGCGACGGTGACGGCCTCGCCGTTCACCGCGTCGAGGGAGGCGCGGACCTCCGGGTCGGCGGCGGCCCGCAGCCGGTTCTTCGCGGCCGGGCTCTTGCCCTTGTAGGTGACGATGAACGGCACACCGGTGCCGGCCACCGCACGGTACTGCTTGCGCTTCAGCTCGGTGACGTCGAACAGCGCGATGTCGACCTTGCCCGCCGCGATGTACCGCTGGGCGTCGGCCGGGATGACGTAGGTGCGCTTGCCTATCCGCCTGGTCTGGACGGGTATGTTCTCGCGCCCCTCGGCACGTATGTAACCGGCGATCTTGCCGCGCGGGCCGACCAGGACGCGGTCGCCCGTGATGAGCGTCACGCTCTGGACCTTCGCGGCCTTCTCGGCGTTGCTCGGCAGCTCGACCGGCGTCGCACCGGCCTTCCAGCCCGCCCCTGCGGACTCCGGCGCGGCCATGCCGACCGTCAGCGTGACGGCCGTCGCCACTGCCACCGCGGACACGCAGGCAGCACCGATTCTGGATTTACTTGTCAACTTTCCCCCAGGTGAGGTCATTCACCAGTGATGAGGAGGGCGGTCAGTACCCTCGTTGCGGCAAGTATGCCTGCCGCGGGGGAGGTTGATGTCACAGAACTGCCACAACAGCGGCCGGGCCCGTCACCTGGGGAACCCCGGGGAACGGCGCTCCGGCCCGGGCCCTCGACACCGCCGCGCGGGGTCGGTCCGAGGGCCGGGTGGGTCAGGAGTCCTCGCGGCCGCCGCCGGTCGCGGCACCCGGCTCGGAGACCGGGAACTCACGCCCCCGCACCGCCTCCATGCGACGCGTCATGGAACGCATCAGCCACCACACCGCCAGACCCATGACCGCGAAGACGAGGAAGCCGAGCACGCCGGGCGTCACCTTGTTCTTGTCGAACGTGTCGGCGAGAAGAACAAGGTCAGCGGCGTGTGCGAAGGTCACCGAGGTAGTCATGGCATCAATTGTCGCGGATGCCTGCGAAGAGGTCGTCCTCGGGGAGGGACGTCTCGACGAGCGACTTGGCCAGCTCGTACTCCTCCGTCGGCCAGACCTCCTGCTGGACCTCCATCGGCACCCGGAACCAGCCGCCGTCCGGATCGATCTGCGTGGCGTGCGCGATGAGCGCCTTGTCCCGCAGCGGGAAGAAGTCGGCGCACGGCACGTACGTCGTCAGCTCGCGGTCCTTGCGCTGGAACTCGTCCCACCGCTGCAGCCACTCCCCGTACGGCGACTCGAGACCGCGCTCGAGCATCGCGTCGTGCAGCGCCTGGGTGCGCGGCCGGTTGAAGCCCTGGTTGTAGTAGAGCTTGAGCGGACGCCACGGCTCCCCGGCCTCCGGGTAGCGGTCCGGGTCGGCGGCGGCGTCGAAGGCCACCATGCTGATCCGGTGGGTCATGATGTGGTCCGGGTGCGGGTAGCCGCCGTTCTCGTCGTACGTGGTGATCACGTGCGGACGGAACTCGCGGATCAGCTTCACCAGCGCCCCGGCGGCCTCCTCCACGTCCTGGAGCGCGAAGCAGCCCTCGGGCAGCGGCGGCAGCGGGTCGCCCTCGGGCAGGCCCGAGTCCACGAAGCCGAGCCACGCCTGGCGCACCCCCAGGATCTCCCGGGCCTCGTCCATCTCCTTGCGGCGGACCTCGTGGATGTTCGCCTCGATGTAGGCGTCCCCCTGGAGCTTGGGGTTGAGGATGGAGCCCCGCTCGCCGCCCGTGCACGTGGCGACGAGTACGTCCACTCCCTCCGAAACGTACTTGGCCATGGTCGCCGCGCCCTTGCTCGACTCGTCGTCGGGGTGGGCGTGCACGGCCATGAGTCGCAGCTGCTCTGTCAAGACAGTCAAGACGGGTCCTCGGTAAGGTGTCGCGGAAGACGGCTTCTATAGTGACCGATGAGTGTGGGGATATATTCCTTCATCCCACTGACAGTCCGCACTCGCGTTCCGCTCACCGGCCGGTTCCGGGGCGGGCCGCGCCGCACCACCGCCGAGGACGTGACCGACGTGAGCCAGGCCGACTCCCGGGGCGACAGTGCCGACAGCGCCCCCCAGTCGCCGCCCCCCGGCCGTTACGGCGACACCGCCGCCCGGGACGCCCGCGCGGACCGCCGGTTGAAGATCCTCGGCGCGGTGCTCGGTACGGCCTTCCTCGCCATGATCGGCTGGTTCGGCTACTCGCACATCTCTTCCGGCAACGAGATCAGCGCCGAGCTGATCAAGTTCCAGATCACCTCCGACGAGGAGGTGCGCGCCCATCTGGAGGTCCGCAAGGGCGAGTCGGTGACGGGAGTGTGCACCGTGCGCGCACTGACCACCGACAAGGCCGAGGTGGGCCGCCGCGAGTTCACCTTCGACCAGCCTGTGAAGCGGCTGGACGAGATCGTCTCGATCCGCACCACTGCGCGCGCCGGCTCGGCGCAGCTCATCGGCTGCCGCCCCGCCGACCACTGACGGCGGCCACGGACAACGGCCACGGACAGTGGCCGGACCGACACTTCCTGCTGCACCTTCTTCCGTTTTACGCTGGAATTGTTAAGCTCGATGTTTCGCCCGCCCGGGAGGACCGCAACCTTCAGGGCAGGGCGTTGCTTTATATCCCGAGTACTTGCAAGGAGCACCTGTGACCCAGACCAGCGACAACGTCACCTGGCTCACCCAGGAGGCGTACGACCAGCTCAAGGCCGAGCTGGACTACCTGTCGGGTCCCGCACGTACCGAGATCGCGAAGAAGATCGAGGCGGCCCGTGAAGAGGGCGACCTGCGGGAGAACGGCGGCTACCACGCCGCCAAGGAGGAGCAGGGCAAGCAGGAGCTGCGGGTGCGGCAGCTACAGCAGCTCCTTGAGCGCGCGAGGGTCGGTGAAACCCCCGCCGACGACGGCGTGGTGGAGCCCGGCATGGTCGTGACCATCGCCTTCGACGGCGACCCGGACGACACCCTGACCTTCCTGCTCGGCTCGCGGGAGTACGCCAGCTCCGAGGTGGAGACGTACTCCCCGCAGTCCCCCCTGGGCCAGGGCGTCAACGGCAAGAAGGTCGGCGACGAGGCCGAGTACGAGCTGCCGAACGGCAAGCAGGCCTCGGTGAAGATCCTGGAGGCCAAGCCGTACGGCGGCTGAGGCGGTCGGCACACGTGACGAGGGGCCGGGCGACCGCGTTGACGCGGCGCCCGGCCCCTCGGGTGTGGTGAGACGTCCGTCAGGCGCGGACGACGGGGACCTTGTGGATCTCCGCGGTGGCGTACAGGCTGTCGATGACCTCCCCCTGCATGCCCAGGAGCATCGGATAGACGCTGATCCGGCGGGTCCGCTGGCGGCCGAGGGAGCCCCGGTAGGCGAACTCGAACGGCGCGAGGCGCTGGCCGGCCGTGCCGAACTTGTCGGAGTGGGCCCGGTCCACATAGCGCACGGCCAGGGTGCTGAGCCCGTGCGAGAGCTGCTCGAGAATCCAGCCGCGACCCGGCACACCGATCAGCACGCGGCTGTATCTGGCCAGTTCGGATTTGATCACGTCGTGGACGGCCACCTTCGCCACGTCCACCAGACGGAGCTCGGTCACCTCGTCCCAGCTGCGGTTGTGGCCGTCGAAGCCGATGTCGTCCGGGCCGATGCGCAGCGCGCCCAGGCCGTCCAGCAGCCTCAACGGCTTCTCTATCCCCGCCGGCGCCTTGGGATGCCGGCTGAGTACCGATCCGATCGAGAACTCCCACACCTCGGTGGCGGGCACGCTCGGCGGCGGATACGCGTCGAGGGTCTTCCACAGCCACTCATCGGCGTTGAGCAGCGCCTCGTCGTCGTCGCGCCACCGCTTGATCCGATCCTTCATGGTTCCCCCCGGGGTCTGCCCGACGGATGCGGGCAGACCCCAGTGTGGCGGATCAGGCGGCCGCGCGGCGGTACTTGCGCACCGCCAGGGTCCGGAAGACCACGATGATCAGCAGCGAGTACAGCACCGAGGCGAGCACCGGGTTCTGCATCGGCCAGGCGTCCGGCGCCACGTAGCCGGGCGGAAGGTTGCCGAACAATTCACGGGCCGCCTGCACGGTCGCGCTGAACGGGTTCCACTGGGCGATCGTGGCCAGGAAGTTCGGCATGTTCTCCGACGGCACGAACGCCACCGAGACGAACGTCAGCGGGAACAGCCAGATCAGGCCGCCGGAGGTGGCCGCCTCGGGCGTCCGCACGGTCAGACCGATCAGCGCGCCGATCCAGGTGAAGGCGTAGCCGAGGAGCAGCAGCAGGCCGAAGCCGGCGAGCATCTTCGGGAAGCCCTCGTGGGCCCGCCAGCCCACCAGCACCGCCACCACGGCCAGTACGACGAGAGTGAGCGCCGTCTGCACCGCGTCGGCGAGCGTGCGGCCGGTGAGCACCGCGCCGCGTGACATCGGCAGGGAGCGGAAGCGGTCGATCAGACCCTTGTGCATGTCCTCCGCGATGCCAGCGCCGGCGCCCGCCGTGGCGAACGTGACGGTCTGGGCGAAGATGCCGGCCATCAGGAACTCGCGGTATCCCTCGGCGCTCAGGCCCTGACCCGGGACGCTGATCGAGCCGCCGAAGACGTAGCTGAACAGCACCACGAACATGATCGGCTGGATCAGTCCGAAGATCACGATCTCCGGGATGCGCATCATGCGGATCAGGTTGCGCCGGGCGACGATCAACGAGTCGTTGACCGACTGGGAGATGCCGCCTCTGCCGCTGGGCGCGACCGGCGCGCCCTGGGCCGGTTCCTTGGTCGTCGTCGTGGTCACTTCTTCCCCGCCTTCGCGGCCGCGCCGGCCTTCTTCTCGCTCTTCTCGCCCGTGCCGCCGTCCTCGTCGTCCCCGTTCGAGGTCTCCTCCTCGGCGGCGTGGCCGGTGAGGGAGATGAACACGTCGTCCAGGGTCGGGCGGCGCAGACCGATGTCGTCGATCTCGATGCCGCGCCCGTCGAGGTCGCGGATGACCTCGGCGAGGAGCTTGGCGCCGCCGGTGACGGGCACGGTAAGTCGGCGGGTGTGCTGCTCGACGGTGACCTCGCCGCCGTCGACGGCGTGCGCCCGCAGCAGCTCCTCCGCCGTGCCGATGTGGTCGCGTTCGCGGACGACGACCTCCACCCGCTCGCCGCCGGTCTGCGCCTTGAGCTGGTCGGAGGTGCCGCGTGCGATGACGCGGCCGTGGTCGACGACGCAGATGTCGTCGGCCAGGTGGTCGGCCTCCTCCAGGTACTGCGTGGTCAGCAGCAGCGTGGTGCCGCCGGCGACCAGCTCCTGGATGACCTCCCACAGCGCCTGCCGGTTCCGCGGGTCGAGGCCGGTCGTCGGCTCGTCCATGAACATCACCGGCGGGCTGACCACCAGCGCGGCGGCCAGGTCCAGTCGGCGGCGCATACCGCCGGAGTACGTCTTCGCGGTGCGGTCGGCGGCCTCGGCCAGGTTGAAGCGCTCCAGCAGCTCGTCCGCCCGGCGACGGGCGTCCTTGGCCTTCAACTGGTAGAGCTGGCCGACCATCTGGAGGTTCTCGCGGCCGGTCAGGTACTCGTCGACGGCCGCGAACTGGCCGGAGAGCCCGATCCGCCGCCGCACCTCGTTCGGATGTTCCAGCACGTCGACGCCCGCCACGAACGCCTTGCCCTGGTCAGGTCTCAGGAGTGTGGTGAGCACTCGGACCGTTGTCGTCTTTCCCGCGCCGTTCGGGCCGAGCAGCCCGAGCACGGTGCCTTCCGGGACGTCGAGATCGACGCCGTCCAGAGCCCTTACGTCACCGAAGTTCTTGACCAGGCCTTCGGCGTAGATGGCGCCTGGCATGAGGGATCTCCCAAGGGGTTGGTCGTGATGTGGGAATCGTATGGTCGCGCCGGCGACACGGCATCCGGGTTTCCCCGTCACCGCCAGCGTAGCGTGTCGCGATGTATCGCGTTACCGGGTCTTCCGGGGTGCCTCGAAGTGCTTCCCACCGCGCACTCCCGTGACCGTCCGGTCCGACCGCCTCCGGCACGCCCGTCCCGGCACGGCGGCGGCCGGCGTGCCGGGACGGGACGGGATGTCCTCGGGCTGACTCAGCCCATCACCCGGTAGCCGGCGCCGCGCAGCGCGGACTGCACCTGGAGGCAGTGCTCCGGACCCTTCGTCTCCAGATGCAGCTCCACCTCCGCCTCGGTGAGCCCCAGACGCGGATCCGTCCTGACGTGACTCACGTCCAGGACGTTAGCGTCCGCCACTGACAACTCGGCCAGGAGCGCGGCGAGCGCCCCGGGCCGGTCGTTCAGCCGCAGCCGCAGCGAGAGGTAGCGGCCCGCCGCCGCCATGCCGTGCCGCAGCGTCCGCTGCAGCACCAGCGGGTCGACGTTGCCGCCCGACAGCACCGCGACCAGCGGCCCCTCGAACGCCTTCGGCCGGCTGAGCAGCGCCGCCACCGGGCTCGCACCCGCCGGCTCGACCACCAGCTTCGCCCGCTCCAGGCAGAGCAGCAGCGCGCTCGACAGCGCGTCCTCGGAGACGGTCACCACCTCGTCGACCATCCGGTGCACGATCTCGAACGGCACGTCCCCCGGCCGCCCGACCTTGATGCCGTCGGCCATCGTCGCCACCGACTCCAGCGACACCGGGTGCCCTGCCGCGAGCGAGGGCGGATACGCCGCCGCGCCCTCGGCCTGCACACCCACCACCCGCACGTCGGGACGCAGCGACTTCACCGCGAGCGCGATACCGGCGGCCAGGCCGCCGCCGCCCACACCCACCAGGATCGTGCGCACCTCCGGGCACTGCTCCAGGATCTCCAGACCCACCGTGCCCTGGCCGGCCACCACGTCCGGGTGGTCGAAGGGGTGGATGAACACCGCGCCCGTCCGCTCCGCGTACTCCTGCGCGGCGGCCAGCGACTCGTCCACGACCTGGCCGTGCAGCCGGACGTCCGCGCCGTAGTCGCGGGTCGCCGCCAGCTTCGGCAGCGGCGCGCCGACCGGCATGAACACCGTCGACCGCACCCCGAGCAGCGAGGCCGCCAGCGCGACGCCCTGCGCGTGGTTGCCCGCGCTGGCCGCGACCACGCCGCGCGCCCGCTCCTCCGCGTCGAGCGCCGCGATGCGCACGTACGCGCCGCGGATCTTGAACGAGCCGGTGCGCTGCAGGTTCTCGCACTTGAGGTGCACCGGCGAACCGACCAGCTCGGTCAGATGACGGCTGCCCTCCATCGCCGTCACCCGGGCGACTCCGGACAGCGCCTTGTGGGCGCGGGATACGTCCTCGACGCTGAGGACACGTGCACTGGGTAGCATGCCGCCAGTCTGGCAGCCGACTGTGCACACCGCCCAGTGCCCCCGCTCCCCCATCGGC
>NZ_VJYK02000132.1 GCF_007097205.2 Streptomyces alkaliterrae | reverse complement strand
CTCGGCGGTCCTGGGCGCCCTCCCGATCCTGCTGAGCGCCGGTGGCACCACGGGTTGGTGAGACCCGTGGTGCCAGACCCGTGGCGTCAGACCCGGGGGAGGTGGCCGACGAAGGCGGTGCGGGGGGTGTCGGCGGGTTCGCGGGCCGTCTCGACGCGGAAGCCGGCTTCGATCAGGAGGCGCCGCCAGTCCCTCGTCGGGAACAGGCCGAACTCGTGCGTCTCGTGCACGACGTGGATCCCGCCGTCCGCCGACCGGATGGTGAACGTGTACTCGGTGCGGGCGATGTCCCGGGCGTCCGTCGGGCGCCATGTCCACTCCAGGTAGCGGATGCCGCTGCCGTCGTCGGCGTCGCTCCCGCCGCAGTCCGTCTCGGGGCGGAAGGCCTCGGCGACGTGGTCCGGGAGGAAGACGGCGACCCCGCCGGGGCGCAGGTGCGCGTGCGCGGTGCGGAACGCGGCGAGCAGGTCGCCGCGCGTGGTCATGTAGTCGATCGCGTCGTGCACGAAGACGGCGTCGAAGAGCCGGCCGAGCCGTACGTGCCGCATGTCGCCCCGCATGTGCGGCACGCCCGGGTTCAGCCGCCGCGACACCTCCAGCATCTGGTCCGAGAGGTCGACCAGCGTCATGTCGAAGCGCGCCCGCAGGTGGAACGCGTTGTGGCCGCCGCCGCTGCCGAGTTCCAGCACCTCCCGCACGGGGATCTCCGCCGACTCCAGCAGCCCGGCGGCGAACTCCGCCTCCTCGGTGTACTCCGCCACCGGCGAGATCAGCGGCCACCAGTGCGCCAGCTCCCCGTAGAACCGCGACCCGCCCCCGGACTCCGACTCCTCGACAGATGCCATGCGGGAAGCGTAGGCGCTCCCGCCCCCACCGCGCCGGAACGCCGGCCCTCCTGGGGGCCCGCGGCCGCCCGGCGCCCAGCCCGCGGCCGCCCGGTGCCTCAGGCCGCGGGCGCCTGTTCGCGCGGGTCGTCCGCCGCCGGTGCCGCGCACGCGGCGGCCAGCCGGTCCAGCGAGACGTCCAGTGCGGCGGCGAGTGCCGCCACGGTGAAGAAGCGAGCTGCACAGTCCCGGAACCCGGGTGCCGGTCACCCGAATCGGGCGCGACGACGTTGAACCTGTCGGTTGGAGGCCGTCAGCCGTGGTGTTCGTCCCCGCCGCTTTCGGGCTCCTCGTGCTCGGCGTCGCAAGCTGCTACGCGGCCGGCGCCCGGATCGGGTCCTCAAGGCCCGACTTCGAGGAGACTCTGATCGGCCGAACCGGCCGCGCCCTCATGATCTCTTCCCTCGTCGTCGGCGCCGCCAGCGCCTACGTCATCTGGATCACCTGACCCCGGACTGTCAGACCCGGCGGGAAGACTGGCCTTCCGAGTCAACGGAAGGTGGGGAGATGACCACGCCGCGCACGGTCTACGACGGTGAACTGCGGGTCCACTACTGTCAGTTCGACGTCGTCAGCGGCACGGAGGACCACGTGGACTTCGGCGGCCGCACCGGACAGCGCAACGGGTTGTGCATAGCGACGACCCCCGGCGCGCTCTTCCTCGTCACCGGCCTGCACACCGGGACGGTCGGCCTGACAGTCGAACTCCACGACACATCACCGCCGATCGAGGACCACTGGGAGGAGGTCGTCGAGGTCTCCTTCCGTCCTGTCTCATCCCGGCTGGCGGTGGTCCCCTGGGGTGACGGGGCACTGTGCGAGACGCGGTTGGACGTCCGCGACCACCGCGTCCGCTACTGCGCGCTCGGCATGGACGAGGCTCGGGAGCGGGAGTCCGAGATCCTGGAGGGTGACCTGACGGTGGACCGCTACCTCCTCCAGTTCTGGCCCGCGCCCCCGGCCCCGGACGGGGTGATCCGCCAGACCTCCGCGTCCGCCGCCTACTGGCACGGCCTCACCGCCGGGAACTGAACCGCGCTCGGGTCGTGTTGGATGTGACGATGCCTGCCGAGATCCCCACGGGCTGGGAAGCCCGATGCACGCGGCTGTGGGAGGAGTTCCCCACCGTCGGCCCGGTCGACTTCCGCCGTGAGATCGCCGAACTGGTACACGAGTTGCCCGAGGGACATCCGGTCGGCCTCTTCGAGTGGGCGTCCGCCTGCGACGCCACGGATCTGGAAGCGGAGGCCGTGCGACACTACCGTGCCGCGCTGGCCGGTGGGCTCGGCGGTGAGCGCCGACGGCAGGCGGTGATCCAGCTCGCGAGCACCCTGCGCAACCTCGGAGAGGCGTCCGAGAGCGTCCGGCTGCTGACCGAGGAGAAGGGAAACGGCCAGGACCAGCTCGATGACGCCGTTGACGCCTTCCTGGCCCTGGCACTGATCGACCTCGGCCGGGAACGGGAAGCCGCCGCCCTCACCCTCGGTGCGCTCGCGCGCCACCTCCCCCAGTACAGCGGCGCCGTCGCGCGCTACGCCAGGGACGTACGCCGGTGACCCGACGGTCGGGCTGGTCCTGTAGGCGCGACGTGGTGCCGCTGGTGCTCGCCGGCGTCCTGCTGTCGGGGGCGTGTGCTGCATCGGGCGGCGGCCCTGCGGGTGCGGAGTCGCCGCGCGCGGCGGCGGAGGCGTACGTCGAGGCGCTCAACAGCAAGAACGGGCAGGCGTTGCGGGACCTCTTCGCACCTACGTACTCCGAGGATCGGCGCGAGGCTGAGGCGTCGCGGCTGCTCGGTGAGTTGGGGGACGGTGTCAGGCTGAAGGTCGTCGACGTCACGCAGGACGTAAGTCCAAAGGTCGCTTCCCTGCGCCTGGGCGGCTTCGACAAGTCCGGTGACGGCGGTCACCCCGAGTACGTGCAGCTCACCGAGGACGACGGCTGGTGGGTGCTTCCCGCTGATGCCGGTGACGGCGCCGTCAAGGGGCCGACCGCTGATACGGAGCGGCCGTCCTCCTGAGGCTGCCGCAACGTGGCCAGGGCCATCCGATGCCGATCGGATGGCCCTGGCTGTTGTGGTCTGCGGTTACTTCGCCTGGAAGACCGCCACCGTGCGGCCGGGGACGGTGAACGTGCCGTCCGTCCGGTTGTACTTCGAGGCGCGCACCGTCGGGTCGGAGCCGTTCGCCTGCTCGGGGTGCAGGCGGTGGGCGCTGCCGGCCAGGCCCGGCAGGGTCTGGCGTTGCTGTTCGGGTGTGGCGTTGAAGATGACGACCAGGTCGTCGAGGCGCATGGTGATGACGCCCGGCGTCTCGTTGGTCCCGGACAGCGGGAAGGACAGCGCGCGCTGCACCTTCGCCGTGCTGTTCAGGGAGAACGCCTTCTCCGTGGAGCGGATGCGCAGCAGGTCGCGGTAGGCCGCGGAGGCACCGTTGATCTGTGCGCAGCCGGGGGTGAGTGCCGGCTGGGTCAACAACGGCTTGGCGTATGGCCACTTGTCCTTGTTGTCCCAGGCGGGCGGCAGGCCGCGGCCGAAGCCGTTGCCCTGTCGGCAGTCCCAGTTGATGGTGTTGAACCAGTCGCCGGAGTTGTAGGAGTTGCGGTCCAGGGACTTGGACCGCAGCAGGTCGCTGCCGGCCTGGCTGAGGGCGGGGCCCTGGGACAGCGCGGCGGTGGCCATGGCGAGTACCTGCATGCGGGACCGGTCGTCGGCGGACGTGCGCTCGGGGAGTTTGAAGGCGAGCGCGTCGTACAGGGTCTCGTTGTCGTGGGCGTCGGCGTAGGCGACGGCTTCGCCGGGGGCGGCGGCGTAGCCGGCGGGTGAGCCGTTGTAGTCGACGTCGGAGCCCTTGACGGTACGGCCGGCGGTGTCGGTGAAGGTGTAGTCGGCGAGGTTGCCGGTGAGGCCGACCTTGATGAGGTCCTGGTAGTGGAGGAGGCGGGCGCGCTGCTCGGCGCGTGTGCCGTTGTCCTTCGAGTTGTTGGGTTCGGTGTAGAGGCCGCTGGCGAAGCCCTGCACGCCGGGGTCGTCGTCGAAGGGGCCGCCGCCGCGTACGGCGTCGCGGGCCCGGTCGGAGAAGGTGGCGATGCCGGTACCGGCCATGTTCTGCTGGGTGGCCTGGACGAAGCGGGCGTCGTCGGCGACCTCGCCGAAGTTCCAGCCCTCCCCGTACAGGATGATCTTCTTTCCGTCGACGCCGTCCTTGGCGGGTGTCAGCTGGTCGAGGGCCTTGCGGACGGCGAGGATGTTCTCCTTCGGATGGTGGCCCATGAGGTCGAAGCGGAAGCCGTCGACCTTGTACTGCCGGGCCCAGGTGACGATCGAGTCCACGGTCAGCTTGCCCATCATGGTGTGCTCGGGCGCCGTGTTGGGGCAGCAGGTTGAGGTGGCGACGCTGCCGTCCTCCAGCAGCCGCTGGTAGTAGCCGGGCACGACGCGGTCGAGGACGGACTTCTCGTCCTGGCCGGCGGCGTAGGTGTGGTTGTAGACGACGTCGAGGACGACGCGCAGTCCGGCCTCGTTGAGGGACTTGACCATCTGCCGGTACTCGACGGTCCGCCGCGTCCCGTTCGGGTCGGTGGCGTAGGAGCCTTCGGGCACGGTGTAGTGCAGCGGGTCGTATCCCCAGTTGTAGGCGTCGCGCTCGCGCACCTCACCGACGCACTCCTGCTGCTTCGGCGAGTCGGGCGCCAGCGACGGCAGGTCGCAGTCGGGTTTGGCCTGGTCGCGCGGCTTCTCGGGGACGGTGGCCAGGTCGTACGTCGGCAGCAGGTGCACGTAGGAGGCGCCGGAGTCGGCGAGCTTCCGCAGGTGCTTCATGCCGTCGGAGTTCTTCTCCGTGAAGGCGAGGTACTTGCCGGTGTGCCGGGCCGTGCGGTCGGCGATGGAGAAGTCCCGGACGTGCAGTTCCTGGATCTGCGCGTCGCGCAGCGGGACGTGCTTCGGCTTGGCCAGTTGCTGCCAGCCGGCCGGGGCGAGCTTCGGATCGTCGAGGTCGACGACGAGGCTGCGCGCGGAGTCGGCGGTCAGGGCGGTGGAGTAGGGGTCGGTGACCTTGTTGGTGACGATCTTCTGGACGGTCGGCGCCCAGACGCGGACGTGGTAGCGGTAGGGCTTGCCCTGCCAGCTCCGGTTGCCGCGCACGCTCCAGACGCCGGTGGTGTGGTCGCGCCGCATGGCGACCGTGCGGCCGTCGAGTTCCAGTGCGACGTGCTGCGCGGTGGGCGCCCACAAGGACAGCGTGGGGCGGCGCTTCGTGTCGAAGACCGGGCCGAGTTCGGCGTCGGCGGCCTTCGCGCCGTACAGGTCGTCGAGCACGCCGGGGAGCTGGACGCCGGTGGCGGCCGACAGGGCGCCGTTCGCGGCCCGTTGGGTGGCGACGATCTGGCCGCGCAGGGACTCGCGGACGCGGTGGCGGTCGCGCGGGTCGACGGTGAAGGCGGAGTAGTCCTTCAGGTGCGGGTACTTGGCGCGCTGGGCCTCGGTGAGGCCGCCCTCGACGGGGTGTAGCCGCAGCCAGCGGCCCTCGTCGGAGAGCGCGCCGCCGGGCGTGACGTTGATGCCGCCCTTCGCGTCGTAGACGAGCTGCTGGCTGGTGGCGTCGGTGGCCTTGATCTTCCAGGCGACGGTGTCGCGGTCGATCCACTGGGCGGCGGCCTTGGTCAGGTCGAGGTCGGCGGCGCCGCCGGTGCTCGGCAGCAGGAAACCGGGCGTGGCGCTGAGCTTCCACACCTCGTTGCCGTACGTCGCGAGGTCGATCGACTGGTCCGCGGACTCGTCCTTGTCGTCGCCCTTGTGGATGATGTAGCTGAGCGAGGTCGCGCCGTCGGCGAGCGGCACCTCGTAGGTGGCGCCGAACGCGTCGCGGCGGGTCGGCATCAGCGGCCTGGACCAGTCGGTCGGCTCGGCGGCGCCGGTCCAGGTGTGCAGGCCCCAGCCGTCGTAGTCGCCGTCCGGGCGGTGGTAGTGGATGACGGCCTTGGACTTGTCCTGCGGCGGGTAGACGCCTTCGGGTGCCTCTTCGGCGATCTTGTCCTCACCCTGAGTGACCCAGACCTGACCGGTTGCTGTCAGATCGATGGTGCGCTCGGGGCCGTCCGTGTCACCGTTCTTGACGAGGGTGAAGGGCAGCTTCGACGTCGACTCGCCGTCGCGCAGCTTCAGCCAGGCGAACGCGCCGAAGGCGTCGCGGCCGACGAGGTCGGCGGTGCGGTCGCCGGAGCGGAGCTGCCAGCCGTCGTAGTCGCCGTCGGGGCGCCGGTAGTGGACGACGGCGTAGTCGCGCTCGACGGCGGAGGGCACCTCGGGCGCGGGTGGGCGGCCGGTGGTGCTCGTGGCCGTGGCGGAGGCGGCGCGGCCGGCGCTGTCCACGACAACGGCCGTGTAACGGAGGGCGGTTCCAGGCGCGATGTCCCGGCCGAGGTGCTGGGTGACGCGGTACGGGGCGCGGTCGGCGGTGCCGAGCGTCTGCCAGCGGCCGTTGCCGATCTGCGCGGCGAACACGACGCGGTTGAGACGTCCGCCGGTCACGTCGGCGTCCAGCTCGACGGTGCCGGTGGCGCCGGGCGCCGGGGCGGTCAGTTTCAGCCCGGGCCTGGCGTCGGTCGCGGCCGTCGGACCGTCGGCGCGCAGGACGACGCTGGACAGCGCGGGCACGGTGAGCGTGATCGTGCGGTCCGCGCCGCTGCGTACGGTGCCCTTGCGGCCGTGGAGGTGGCGGAACGTCGTGCGCGCGGAGTCCGTCGTCAGCTCGACGGTCTTCGCGGTGGTCGCGTTGTTGACGGCGACGACGTACTCGTGGGCGCGGGCGCGGGACGGGCCCGCCGCCGTGCGGGAGAAGGCGTAGACGCCGGCGCCGTCGTCGGCGTACCGGTCGGTGTGCGTGCCGTCGCGCAGCGCCGGGTGGGCCTTGATCAGCTTGGCGAGTTCGGCGATCGACCGGTAGAGGGGGTGACGGGTGTCGTAGCTGTCCTCGGCGTGCGTGCGGGCGGTGCCGAGCTGCTTGTTCGCCTTGTCGTCCAGGTAGTCCGGGGTGCGGGAGGCGAACATGGTCTGGCGGGCGTCCTTGTCGCCGCCGGCGCCGGTGAAGCCCTGCTCGTCGCCGTAGTAGACGACCGGGTTGCCCCGGCTGAGGAACATCAGCTCGTTGGCGAGCGTGGCGCGCTTCAGCAGCTCGCGCTCGTCGGCCTTCGGGTTGTCCTGGCGCAGGAACGTTCCGATGCGGCCCATGTCGTGGTTGCCGAGGAACGTCACCTGGTTGTAGGCGTTCGAGCGGCCGGTGGTGTACCGGTAGTCCTGCTCGAAGAGGCCGGGCAGCCGCTTGGCGGAGCCGCCCTGGGAGGCGAAGGAGCGGGCGACGTCCTGGAAGGGGAAGTCGAGCGTCGCGTCGAGGCGACCCCGGGTGACGTAGGGGGCGTTGACGGCCGGGTCCGAGGAGTAGACCTCCCCGAACATGAAGAAGTCCTTCTTCCCGCGCTTGGCCGCGTAGGCGTCCAGCGCGCCGGCCCACCGGGTCCAGAACTCCATGTTGACGTGCTTGACGGTGTCGATGCGGAAGCCGTCGATGTCGAAGTCCCGCACCCACCGCTGGTAGATCTTCTTCATGCCCTCGACGACCTCGGGGCGTTCCGTCCACAGGTCGTCCAGGCCGAAGAAGTCACCCTGCTCGCTGCTCTCGCCCGCGAAGGTGGAGTCGCCCCGGTTGTGGTACATCGTCGGGTCGTTCAGCCACTTGGGGACCTTGACGTCCCTCTCGGCCGCCGGTACGACGGGCGTGCGCGGGAACGAGTTCAGGTCGACCTTCGGGAAGCGCTTGCCGGCTGCCCGGTCGGCGTAGTCGGTGTCGTCGAACGGCTTGCCGTCCTTGGTGAGGTAGGGGAAGGCGCCCTTGGAGAGGTAGGAGTACGCCTGCTCCTTGTTGCCGACGACGTCGGCGGTGTGGTTGGTGATGACGTCGAAGAAGACCTTCATGCCGCGGGCCTTGGCGGCCTTGATGAGCTTGCGCAGGTCGTCGTTGGTCCCGAAGTGCGGATCGACCTGGGTGAAGTCGGTGATCCAGTAGCCGTGGTAGCCGGCCGAGGCGTCCTTGCCCTCGCCCTGCACCGGCTTGTTCTTGAAGATGGGCGCCATCCAGATCGCGGTGGTGCCCAGACCCTTGATGTAGTCCAGCTTCCGGGTGATGCCCTTGAGGTCACCGCCGTGGTAGAAGCCCTTGTCCGTCGGGTCGTAGCCGGTGGTCATGCGGCCGCCGGTGAGCCCGCCGCGGTCGTTGGAGCGGTCGCCGTTGGCGAAGCGGTCCGGCAGGACGAAGTAGAACTGCTCCCTGGTCAGGTCGTGCCGGTTCGACTCGGCCGCGAGCGCCGCCAGCGCGGCGTCGGACGGTGGGCGCGGGGGTGGCGGTGCGGCTTTGGCGGGTGCCGCCGCCGCGGTCATCAGCGTCGTCAGAAGTGTCGCCGCTATGCCTGCGGCCACGCCTCTGCGCGCGGGTGTGCCTCTCACGGATCGGTCTCCTCGGAGGGACGGGAACGGGCGTACGTGCAGCACGTCCGACCCGCCGGCGGGGTGGTCGACGGGTCGGACGGCCGGTCGTGCGGCCGCGCGGCGTGTTCCGCGCGGCGGGTTGCGTGCGGTCCGCGTGGCGGGTTTGCGCGCGGCGGGGGCCGCGCGGTCAGTTCCGCCAGGTGTCGTTCAGCGTGGCGGTGCCGGCGGACGGGACGGTGAAGGAACGGTTCGTCCCGCCCTCCCAGGTCACCGCGCCGCCCGCGTCCTTGCGGAGGTACTTGTACTGGCAGGTCGTACCGGCCGGGATCTGGAACGAGCCCTTCCACACCGGGTACGCGGCCGGGTCCAGCTTCGGCGCGGTGCCGGTGTTCCAGCCGCCGAGCTGCTGGCAGCTACCTGCCACGTGGATGTTCTGCCCCCACTGCGTGGTGGCGTTCACGTTGAAGGAGACGCCGCCGTCTGCCGGGTCCTGGCCGCCGCCACCGTTGCCGCCGCAGCTGCGCGCGCCGGTGTGCAGGGCGAGCGCGGTGTTCGCGCCGAGCGTCGCGGTGAACTGGCCGGAACCGTTCACCGTCACCGCGCGGCCGCTCTGCACGTCGCAGTACTCACCGGCGGGCAGCGACGTCTGGAACGTGCGGCTGAGCGGGCTGCCCTCGCGGTTGATCGCCACGTAGGCCTTGGAGCCCCGTCCGAAGGCGATCGCGTTGCTGCCGTTGTCCCACCAGTTCGTCACCGACTGGCCGCGCGCCTCGTTGCGGAGGCCGACCATCGCGGAGATCTCCCGCCAGTCGTGCTGGCACTTCCAGCCGTCGGTGTAACAGGCGTTCACCCGACCGTTGTTGGGCGGTCCGGCGTCCTTGTCGCTCCACTCGTAGCCGGAGTGCACGTCCGGCGAGCCGTACGGCCAGGCCAGCATGAACACGTTCGCCAGCGTGTAGCGGGCGCCGTCCTTGTAGCTGAGGGTGTCGCCGACCCGCTCGGTGTCGTGGTTGTCCACGAAGACGGCGGACTTGCCGGACTCCATGAAGCCCCAGCCCTCGCCGAAGCTTCGCAGGTCGGCGAGGCGGCCGCCGTTCATCACCTGCTTCAGCTCACGCGCGTAGCGGAACTCCTGTACGTCGCCGTTGCCCAGGTACTCGCTCGGGTCGACGGCCTCGCCCGCGCCGTGGATCGCCTCCTGCTTCCAGTAGGCGTTGGGGTCGCTGAGCTTGGACTTGATCGCGGCCAGGTCGGCGGCCGGCATGTGCTTGGCCGCGTCGATGCGGAAGCCCGCGACGCCCATCGACAGCAGGTCGTTCATGTAGTCCGCGATGCGCTGCCGGACGTACTCCTTGCCGGTGCGCAGGTCGGACAGACCCACCAGTTCGCAGTTCTGCACCTGGTAGCGGTCGCGGTAGTCGATCTTGTCGCTGCGGCAGTCGTTGAAGTCGCCGTCGCTGTAGGGCGCGGCCGGGTAGTCGTACTTCGTGTACGGGGAGCCGCCGGTCCCGGTGCCGTTGCCCGCGCTCATGTGGTTGATGACGGTGTCGACGACGACCTTCACCCCGGCGCCGTTACACGTGTCGACCATGGACTGGAACTGGCTGCGGTTGCCGAGCCGGCCGGCGATCCTGTAGCTGACCGGCTGGTACGCCGTCCACCACTGCGGGCCCTGGATGTGCTCCTGCGGCGGCGAGACCTGCACGTACCCGTACCCGGCGGGGCCGAGCGTGTCCGTACACGCTTCGGCGACCGAGTCGAACGTCCACGAGAACATCACGGCGGTGACGTCCTTACCGCCCGGCGGTGCCGCCTGCGCCCCGGTGGGCGCCGCGACGAGCGCGCCCGCCGCTCCGGCGGTCAGCGCGAGCGCCGCTGCCAGCGTCCTTGCGACGGCCGGCCTGCGGGTCCGCTTGGCGGTCGGTTCGGCGGTCGGTTCGGTGGTCGGTCCGGCGGTTGAGCTGAAGGCCACGGTGTCTCCTGCCTGAGGGAGTGCCGACGTGTGGGGGTGCCTCCGGGCAACGCGCCGCGCCCGTGGGACGGATGGAACTGGCTGTGCGGGGTGGTTCAGTGAGATTGCAAGAAGACTGCAAGAGCGTGAAAGTCTTCCGGCGAGCTGACCGTAGAAGGCGCCCGCTGCCGCGTCAAGGGTTCCCGACACACCCCGGAAACTCTGGAGTTACGGCCAGGCAACCTCTTCTGCAAGAGCTTGCAGGGTGTTACGGTCGGGCATCAGTTGCCGGTCTGAGCCGGCCGGGGGCCGCCCGCACGGCCCCACGCGCCCGGCCTCGCGCTCAGGCCGGCGACCGGCGCCGAAGGTGCGGTGGGCGGCGAAGGTGCCGTGGACGACGAGGTGCGATGGGCGGCGAGGAGGCGGTGTCCTCGTGTCGGCTCACGGGTAACGGTTGACACGCCAAGCGTTAGCGACGGTCTCCTCGGAGCAGTCAGGCGCCGTGGGTGCCTGGAAGTGAGGCCAGGTGACCTGGGGCATCACCCGGAGCCTGGCCTGGCGCATGTCTGGGTGCTGCCAGCGCACCTCGACAGGGAAGTCGATGACCCGCTCGCCGAGGATGTTCCGGTAGCTGCCTTCGCCCAGGCCAGTGAGTGGCGGCAATCGCCCATACGAGTGACTGCCGGCGCGCGTCGCCGTCGGCAGTCACTCGTATGGGCGATTGCCGGCGCGCGTCGCCGTCGGCGCAGGTCATGCGCGCCCTTCCGCCGTGAGCAGGCGGTCGAGCTTGTCGAGGCTCTGCGACCAGCCTTCCTCGTGCAGGGCGAGGCGGCTCGGCGTGGCGAACGAGCCCTGCTCCAGGTGCAGTTCGCAGCCCACGCCGGGCAGGTCGCGGAGTGCCAGATCGACCACCGTCTCGCGGTCCTCGGGATCGGGTTCCTCCCAGCGGAACGTGTAGGAGAGGCGTTCCGGTGGTTCCACCAGGCGGTACTCGCCTACCAGGTGGAATGCCTCCCCGTCCGGGGGTCTCATCGTGATCCGGAACGAACCTCCCGGCCGGAGGTCGCGTTCCACGCCCGGGATCGTGAACCCTTCCGGGCCCCACCACCGCGCCAGTTCGTCCGGGTCGATGAGGGCACGGAACACCACCGCACGCGGGGCGTGGAGCACCCGCCGCACGCGCAGGCTCAGAGCCTCGCTCTCCCGCGTCATCGGACCGCCCCCTCCGCTCGGGGAGGACAGGAAAACGTGCTGGTCACCATGGTAGAAACGCCGCGCCCCCGCCGCGAGCCGGGCGGCGGAGGCGCGGCGCGTGGGCGGGCTTACCGGCGGGCGAAGGACGTGACCGTGATGCCGCTGTCGAACGTGACCCGGTCGGTCACGTCGAACAGTGTCGGGCTGAACTCCCCGTTGATCACCGGGATGCCCGACCCCGCGATGACCGGGTAGCTCTTGATGACCAACTCGTCGATCTCCGGCAGCAGCACGCCCGCGAGCCGGCCGCCGCCGCAGAGCCAGACGTCCAGTCCGCCCTCCTCCTTCTTGAGTTCGCGGACGAGGCCGAGCGGGTCCGAGTCGACCACGGTGACGGCGGGGTCGATGTCGCGCGGCGTCGTGGTGGACACGACGTACTGGCGCAGGTGCGCGTACGGACTGGTGAAGCCGGCCTCCAGGCCGGGTACGTACGTGCCGCGCCCCATCACCACCGTGTCGAACCGCTTGTTGGGCGCGTCCACGATGCCGAACTGGTCGCGCGCGAAGGTCGGGATGGTCTCGGGGAAGTTCGTGGGGCCCCACTTCATGTACTCGGCGGTCTGCTTCTCGTCGCCGAAAGGGAAGAAGTCGACCTCGTGTCCGGGCCCGGCGATGTAGCCGTCGAGGGACACTCCGACGTAGTAGACGAGCTTTCGCATGGAACATTCCCCCACACTCGTAGTACTCTGCCTGTAGTGATTACAATCGTAGTACTACGAACGGAGTGGTGTCAATGGCGCGACGGAACGACGCGCGGCGGGCCGCGCTGGTCGACGCGGCGATCGAGGTGCTGGCGAGAGAGGGCGCGCGGGGGCTGACCTTCCGCGCCGTCGACGCCGAGGCCGCCGTCCCCACCGGCACGGCCTCCAACTACTTCAACAACCGGGACGACCTGCTCACCCAGGCAGGCTCCCGCGTCTACGAGCGCCTCACGCCGGACGAGACCGCAACGGAACAGCAACTCGCCGGCGCCCACGACCGGGAGGGCTACAAGGCCCTGATGCGCGAAGTGATCGGCCGCGTCAGCGCCTTCCGCACCGGCTACCTGGCGCTCCTCGAACTCCGCCTCGAAGCCACCCGCCGCCCCGAACTACGCGCCGTCCTCACCGAACGCGTACGCGCCGACGTCGAGCACAACGTCGCCCAGCACGAGGCCGCCGGTCTCCCGGGCGACGCCACCGCCGTCCGGCTCCTCTACCTCGCGTTCAACTGGCTGATCGTCGAACAACTCACCCTGCCCGGCGTCTTCTCCGAAGCCGAAAGCGAGGAGATGGTCGCCGCCGCCGTGGACCGTCTGATCCCCCACTGACGCCGTTGCGGCCGCCTGTCACCCGGTCGTCGGCCCAACCGCCGGATCAGCGGGCGCATTGAGCACCGCCGCGCCGCGCTCGGCGCGGGCGGCGTCACGGGCAGTGAGAACGTCTTCGACAGTAGGGCCCGTCGCCGACAGCCTCTCAAGCTCTCTGGTCAGATCCCGGTTCCGGTCAGCCGAAGTCTCAGACATCGCCTTTTGACGGCCGGAGGCCGCCTCGGCGGGCGGCTGCGACAAAGGCGGTCCAACTGGGGGCGGGTAGGACGAGGACGGGGCCGTCGGCCCGCTTGGAGTCCCGGACGGGGACCACACCGGGGTGCCCGTCCGCCACCTCCAGGCAGTCCCCGCCGTCGCCGCCGCTTTAGCTGGACTTGCGCCAGCGTGCGGCGCCGGGGAACGCCTCGGCGACCTCCACGCAGTTCCCGCCGCTGCCACCACTGTGGCTGGACTTACGCCAGTGCGCGGCGCTGAGATCAGGCATCGTCCTCATGGGCGTACTCCTCCGCCAACGACGTGATCAGGGCCAGGGACGCCTTCGGCGACAACGCGGCGGCCCCCAGCAGATCGTAGGACAGCCGGTAACGCGCGACCAGCGCCGGATCGTCCACCAACTGGCCGTACCCCAGGCTCTCCAGGTAGACCAAGGGAGGCGCGTCGCTGAAGTCCATCAGCTTGAGTGCGCCCTCCATCGCCGGATGGGCCCCCGCGCGGAACGGCAGCACCTGAACGATCGTGGACTGCCTCACAGGCAGCCGCAGTCCGCGGCGTAGAACAGCAGGAAGAGGGCCGCCACGGCGGTCGCCGTGAAGCCGGCAGCGGTCACGGCGGCGAGGCCCCGGCGGCGGCCCTTCGACGGGGAACGGAAGACCTGCCAGGCACCATGGGCGAGGAAGAGGCTGAGCAGCCCGGCCCCCGCGATGCTGAAGCGCGGACTGAAGGACCAGCTCAGGTAGGCGACCAGAGCCAGACAGCCGAGCAGAACGCAGGCGAGCAGCCCGAGGATCAGCTCCGCGACGGCTTCACCCACCGTGTCGATCAGGAACTCACCGACGCGCTCTGCCGCCCTGCGAACCCGCACCGCGCTCCTCTTTCGTCGCCTCGGTGGGGATGACCCTCACCGAGGCGAAATGGTTGCCGACGCGCAACGGAGCCGCCGACCGCCTCCGGCCCCGCTGAGATCAGGGCGTGATCTCAGCGGACTACTGTCGCTGCCATGGAAACCGGGGGCGGGGACAGCCACACGTGCGCGCTGGAACGGCCGGAGACGGCCGCCGCGCTCGCCGACTACCGGAGAACCGCGCGACGTTGGGCCACCGTGGCGGCGACGGTCCTGGCGCTCGCCCCGACCCTGGTGGCCCTCGACGCCGTCCCCGCGCCGATCGGCGTGCAGGCCGCCGCCGTCGCCGCCCCGGCCCTCGTCCTGGCGGTGCGGGCGCGGCTGCTGGCGGTGCGCATGCGGGCCGCGCTGACACGCGCGCACTGGACGCCGTGCGAGGCCGTCGCCCTCCCCACCGTGTGGGGCCGCCTGCACGTCGCACTCCTCGACCCGGCGACCGACCACCTCTGGGTCGTCCCCCTGCACGCGGCGAAGACCCGCCAGCACCTGGCCATCCCCGGCGCCTCCGGCCGACTCTGGTGGTGCGGCGACCCCGCCGCCGGCGGTGTCCTCAGCCACCCCGGCGGCGCCGGCCTGGTCTGGTCCGGCCC
>NZ_VJYK02000131.1 GCF_007097205.2 Streptomyces alkaliterrae | reverse complement strand
AGACAGCCCTTCAGGCCCCGCGCCGGCCCCGAACGCGGCGCCGGAGAACGCAGCGCCCCCGAACGAGCCGCCCCGGAACGAGCCGCCACCCGTCGAAGCGGACCTCCCTGCCCCGCGCCCGGCGACCGTGTCACCGAGCCCGGCCGCTGCGCCGCACATCACGGACCGGGAGCCGGAGCCTGCGGTCACCGTGCCGGTCGGCCCCGGGCGCGTGAGAGCGCTCGGCCAGGCCCCGGAGAGCGAGCAGCACATCCGCGCCGGGGCCGCGACCGCCGTGGTGGACGCGGTGGCGCCGGAGGCCGACCCGGTCGGCATACCCGACGGGGTGCCGCGTGAGGAGGTGTACTTCGCCGCCTACCGCCGCTTCATAGCGGAACGCGGAAACCGGCCCAGCGCGCCGCAGCTCAGCCGGGCGCTCCAGAAGTGGCACGGCGTCACGGACCGGGACGGCAGCCCGCTGGACGACGCCTACCTCCACTCCTACCTGCGCGAGCTGCGGGACCGCTACAACGCGGAGATGGGCGTCAGCGGCTGAGCGCGGTGCGGTCGCGCCCATGCGAGCGCGGCCGCCGCACGTGGCTCGAACCGGTCGAACCGGTCGAACCGCTCCTGCGGGCCGCCACGGGGAACTAGAGTCAACTCATGAGTCTGACGCCACGATTGATCGTCCCGGACCCCGACACCGCCTCGGCCTACTACCAGAAGGCCATGGGCGCCGAGGAGGTCTTCCGCGCCCAGGACGACAGCGGCCGCGTGATGGTCGTCGTCCTGCAGGTCGGCGGTTCCCCGCTGTCGCTGTCCCCGGCGGTGGCCGAGTGGGGCTGGCTGTCACCCGACGACGTCGGCGGCTCCCCGGTCCTCCTGGAGGCCGAGTTCGCCGACCAGGACGCCGTCGCCGAGCGGATGGTCGCCGGAGGCGGCGCCGTGGTCGTACCGGTGGAGAACCGCCCGTACGGCAAACGGGAGGGGCGCGTCCGCGACCCGTTCGGTCACCTGTGGATCGTCACCGGCAAGCTGCGCTGACCATCGGCCGACGGTCGCCGGGAGGCGCGGGAAGCCCTGAGGCCCATCCGGCGGCCTGCGGCGCCCGCGTGGGCCTCAGGGCCTCCGCGCGGGCCACGGCGAAGGCCGGTAGGCATAGGCCTCGGTGCCCTTGCGCACCCCCTGCCTGAGGGCCATCGGCAGCATCAGGTCGCGTACCGCCCTGGTGATCCACCGGTCGGGGGTCATCACCGCACCTGTCTGCCTCGCCTGCTTGGCCATCGCGGCGACCCGGTCCCGGCGGGACTCCTCGAACGCGGTGAACGCCTGTGGCGCGGTGGGGTGTCGGTGCAGCGCCACGGCGAGTTCGTAGGCGTCCTCCATGCCGAGCGCGGCGCCCGCCCCCAGGTGCGGGGCCACCGCGTGCGCGGCGTCCCCGAGAACGGCGGCGCTCCCTCGGTGCCAGGTGTCCAGGGGCGGCACCTCGTAGACCGGCCACCGGCCGACCGGTCCGGTGGAGGCGGTCAGGACGCGTCGGATCACCGCGGGGTCGGGGCGGTGCCGTTCGGCCAGCAGGGCGACCCACTGCGCGTCGTCGACCTCGGCCAGTTCGGCGAAGCTGCGTTCGCGGGTCTCCTGGTGGTTCTCGAACCACCACACGACGCCGGGTGAGACCACCTGGTAGCCGAAGAAGCCGCGCAGGCCGAAGACCATGTGGAACCGTCCGTCCAGCGGGAGTTCGGCGGCGTCGATCTCCGACCTGCCACCGGAGCCGACCACCCCGGTGTAGGCCGCCCGCGGGGCGTCGGGAAGCAGCAGCCGGCGCGTCGTGGAGTGCACGCCGTCGCAGCCGAGCACGATGTCGGCCTCGGTGTGCGTGCCGTCCTCGAAGCCTGTCCGCCAGCTGCCGTCGGCTGTCTCCTCCAGGGCGACGAGGCGCTTGGCGGTGTGCAGTTTCGCTCCGGCGTCGACCGCGACCTCCCGCAGGGCGCCGCTGAGCTCGCCTCGCATGATGTTGGTGGTGCGCTCCGGATTCCGCCCGATCTCCCGGCCTTTGTGGTTGGCGAAGCCGATGGAGCTCGCCGCGGTGCCCTGTTCGAGAACCCGGTCGGCCAGGCCCAGGCGCTCCAGCACGGCACGCCCGTTCGGGGCGAGGTTGAGGAACGAGCCGACGTCCTGGGCGCGGCGCACATGGGCCTCGTACAGGTCCACCTCGAAGCCCAGCCGCACCAGGCACAGGGACAACAAGGGTCCGCTGATGCCGGCTCCCACGACGGCCACTCGTCGCCGCGGTGTGCTGTTCTCGTTCTTCATCGTGTACTCCTGGTCATGAAGTGGTCGACCCCGTACGAGATCATCTGCCGACCGGCGAGCCGTCCCACGCGACCATGTCGTGCTTCTTTCGCCCCCCGGCGGCCGCCCCCGTAGCCGTCCCCGAAGCCGCCATGCGGCCGTCCCGCGGCGGGCGGGAAGCGGAATCCAGCCGGAATCGACCTGGAATCGAGACCCGGCAGGATCGCCAGTCACGGGGGCCCGGTGACGACGTCACATGGGAACCGGCATCGAAGCCAGGCAGTAGCAGAACCTCTCGTTCGCGCCCGGACCAGCTCCGGCAGCCCCGACGGCCGACATCCCGGCGGCGGCACCGGACCGGCGCGCGCGAGCCCGGCGACGCCACCGGCCCCCGAGCAGCAGCTTCCACTTGTCACGGGAGACGGGGGTCAGGTCAATGGCCGCGCTCGTTCACAAACAAGAAGTCAGGTTTCTCCGCTGGCCGGTGCAGAGCCACGAGCGGGACAGGCTGCGCGAGGCGGGGCTGCCGTGCCTGCTGGTCCTGGAGGGTCAGACGGCACCGCCGAGCGATATATCGCCCACCGAGGACTGGGTGCGCCCGCCGGTCGCCCGCCTCGATCTGGCGGCTCGCGTCCACACCCTGCAGCGGCGTACCGGAACCGACTTCGTGCCGGCGCTGGATCCGACCGGCGTGCTCTACTACGGCGGGCAGTCGGTGCCCATGTCCGAGGCGCAGAGCGAGATGATGCGCTGCTTCCTGGCCGACTTCGGCCATCTCGTCCGCCGGGACACGCTGAAGGAGGCGCTGCGGCGCATCAACAACGAGGAGGTCACCAGCAACGCCATCGACCTGCACATCATGCGACTGCGCCAACGCCTGGACGGCGTCCGGCTGAGCCTGCGCACCGTGTGGGGCCGGGGCTACATCCTGGAGGCCGCCGGCTGAGTGGGCCAGTCCCCGGAACGCGAGGTGTCCGGCCCCTGTGGAAGGGTGCCGGACACCTCGCGTGCGGGTCGGATCGCCGCTCCCGCGGTGGTCAGCCCGCCGGTTGGCGGTGGCGTTCGTGCACTCTGCCGCGCAGTTCGTGAAGTTCGGTGAACGGCATCGTGGCGCGGGTCATGAGGTGGGCCGCCCCCGAGGTGCCGGCGGTTCCGCGCTGCTCCCCGATCATCTTCGTCACCAGGCCCACGTGCCCGACCTTCCACTGGAAGTAGCCGTTGCCGACCTTGAGCATCGCCTCGACGACGCGGTGGAACGAGCCTGCCGTCACGCCCGCTTCGACGATCTCCTCCAGGTCGGCGCCGACGCGCTCGAGACCGGCGCGGAAGGCCGGGAACAGCGATCCCGGGCGGCTGGCGCTGCCCAGGACCCGCTCCAGTTCGTGGGACTGGTGGGACTGGGCGCCGCTGGCGGTGCCGAGGTACCGCCGGAACCGGGCGAAGTCCTCCAACGGCAGCCGTTCGAGCGCCATGAGCTGCTCGTGCAGCAGGCGCAGCAGCTCGCTGACCCGGTAGAGGAGGTCGACGGACCGCTCCAGGCCCGCGGTGGTCATCGTCCGGAAGTTGTCTTCCACGGCGGCGAGGTCGCCGAGGATCTGCTTCAGCCACAGCTCGCAGGTCTGGTGGCTGACGATGAAGAACTGCTCGGAGAGCACGGTGGCGGCGTCGGCGTCGGTCTCGGGGGTGCGCGGTTCCTGGAGTTTGAGCAGGTCGTCGAGCCTCAGGTAGGCGGCGTAGGTCACCTCTGCCCGCATCACTGGTCCCTCTTCTCGCGGACCAGGCCGACCAGGCGTTCCACCCCGGTGACGAGTTGCTCGCGGTCGACGCAGAACGCGATCCGGACCAGGCCGGACGCGACGCCGCCGGGCTTCAGCCGCCGCATCGAGCCGTCCGGGTCGAACTCGGGCCGGGCGGAGAATCCGCTGCCGGGAACGACCACGACGTCGTGGTGGAGCATGAGTTCGGCACTGAACTCCTCGCCCGTCAGACCGGTGGAGGAGATGTCGGCCATGGCGTACCAGCCGCCACCGGGCAGTGCGGGCAGCAGCCCCTCGTCGACCAGTGCGGAGAGCGCGGCGTCCCGGTTCCCCCGTACGAAGTCGTGGTTGTCGGCGAGCGCTCCCGACGCCTCCAGGGCGGCCAGCCCGGCGTACTGGACCGGCGCGGAGGGCGCGATGATGCAGGACTCCTGCACCGTTCGCATGGCGGTGGCGGTCTCGGGTCGCGACAGCGCGACGTAGCCGAGCCGGTAGCCGGTCATCGCGGGGCCCTTGGAGAAGGTGAAGACGCTGTTGACGATGCGTTCCGGTGCGGGGCGGTCGCGTTCCAGTGCGGCGATCGACAGGTGGGGGCCGGAGAAGGCGAAATCCTCGTACGCCTCGTCGCTGATGATCTGCCAGCCGTGTTCGTCGGCGATCTCGTAGAGGGCCCGCTGCAGGGGAAGACCGGCGACCGCGCCGGCGGGGTTCGACGGCGTGTTCAGCAGCAGCACCCGCGTCGCCGGGGTCGCCACCTGCCGGATCGACTCGGGGTCGGGCGCGAAGTGCTCGTCGAGCTTGTAGAACACCGGGCGGAACCCGGCGAGCAGAGCCTGTTGCAGGTGCACCGGCCAGTGGATCTCCGGCAGCAGGATCTCGGCTCCCGAGTCGGCCAGACAGCGCATCAGCGCGCTGAGCCCCTGGCACGACCCGGGGGTCACGAAGAGCCGGGAGGGCTCGGTGTCGACGTGGTTGACGGTGTCGAGCTTGTCCACCAGACGCTCGCGGAGTTCCATGAGCCCCTGTACGTCGATGTAGCGGGCCCGGCCGTCCAGGGCGGCGGCGGCGAACTCCTTGGCGACGGAGTCCGGAGGGGTGAAGGCGGGCTCCCCCACGTGCAGTTTGATCAGGTCGGGGTGCTCCCGCTCGCGCTCGTTGGCGATCCGGAAGGACTCGTACAGCCAGGAGGAGGGGATCTCCGCGGCCCGGGCGAACCACGGTGAAGCTGTCTGCGTCATCTGATGCGTGCCTTTCCGCTGGTGGCAGGACCGGCCGGTGGGCCCGGCCAGGTGGTGCTCCTGGGGTGTGGCTCACGCCGCTCGTCCGCCGTCCACGGACACCAGGGATCCGGTGACCCAGGACGAGGTCTCGGGGTCGACGAGGTGGCACACCCAGGCCGCCACCTCCGAGGCCCGGCCGAACCGCCCCAGGGGGGTGCCGGACACGATTCCTTCGCGCAGGGCGTCCGCGCCCTCGCCGGCGGCCAGGTCCCACAGGTCTGTGTCGACCGGGCCGGGCAGCACCGCGTTCACCCGGACGTCCGGCGCCAGTTCCACGGCCAGCGACCTGGTCAGGGAGTTGAGCGCGGCCTTGCTCGCCCCGTAGAAGGACCGGGAGGGCATCGCCAGGACGCCGCCGACGGAGGAGACGTTGACCACGCAGCCCCGGCTGCCGCGCAGCATGGGCAGCAGCGCCCGGGTCAGCAGGGCGGGAGCCACCAGGTTGGTGTCGACCATCGCCCGCAGGTCCGCCTCGGCGGCGTCCTCCAGGCGGTCGAAGACCGCGTGCCCCGCGTTGTTGACCAACGCGTCGACGCCGCCGAGTACTTCCCCGGCACGCTCCGCGATCCGCGTGGCCGCGTCGGGGGCCGTGACGTCCACGGCGTACGGCACGACGAGGCCCGCTCCGTCGGCCCGAGCCTTCGCCGCCGCCTCCGCGAGCCGGTCGGCCCGTCTGCCGACCGCCAGGACGGCGGCGCCCAAGCCTGCCGCGCGGGCGACCACGGCGGCCCCGATGCCCGAGCCGCCGCCGGTGACGACCAGTCGCAGGTCCTCCCATGGACTACTCATGTGCCGTACGGCCTTTCCTCGCGTGGGTCGGGACCCTCCGAGCCAGGTCGGCCAGCAGGGGCGCGGGGTCGTCGAAGAGGTGGAAGTGGGCGCCGGGTCTGATGTCGACGGTCGCGTTCCCCATGGTGAGCCGGCTCCAGTAGTGGCCGGCCAGGACCGGTACGAGGGGGTCTCCCCGCGCCATGCAGGCGTGCACGTCGCAGCTGAGCGACACCGGGTCCGGGCAGCCGAGGTAGCGCTCGTGCGCGCCGATGTCCGCGCGTATCGCGGGGAGCACGAGATCGCGGATCTCGGTCTCCGCGGCGATGCCGGGGTCGACGCCCCCCAGGGCGACCAGCCGTTCCCAGAGTTCCTCGTCGGGAAGCAGGTGTTCGTCACGAGGGGACCGGGCCGGGTCCCCGGGGGCCCAGGCGGAGGAGGCGACGAGCAGGACGACGTCGATCCCGGCCCCGGGGCAGCGGCGGGCCACCTCGCACGCGACGGCCGAGCCGAAACTGTGGCCGAAGAGCAGCAGGTCCGCCGGGGGCAGCCGGGCCAGGTCGGCGACGATCTCCTCGGCGATAGCGCCGACCTCTTCCATCGGCGGCTCCGCCAACCGGTCGCCGTGCCCGGGGTACTGCGCGGCGCACAGTTCGACCGCGGTCTCGGGGAACGCGGCGGGGAGCGGGGCCCGCCAGGCCGTGAAGCTCTCCGCGCGGCCGCCGGAGTGCGGCAGCGCGAGGAGCCGGAGCCCGGGACGCGCGGTGCCCGTGACGGTGCGCACAGATCCGCGGTGCAAGCCCATGGCCGACCTCCCCTTCGCCGCGTCGGAGTCGAGAATCGCACGCACGCCGGGGGCCGCCGCCGAATCCTTCATCATTCATTCAGCGACGCCTCGGGCACGGGGGCGGGAGGTGAGGATCGGGGCGACAGTCCGCTTCCCCGCAAGCCCGGTGCCCGGGCCGAAAGGAGTCTCCCGGTGGTCTCCTCCGGCAACGCCGCCCTCTTCGGCAGTTCCCATGACGACACCTCCGGGGCGGCTCTCGACCTCGCCGACCCGGCCGCCTTCGTCGAGCACGACCCGCACGCGTACTGGGACAGGATGCGCCGCGGCGATCCCGTCCGCTGGCACCCGCCGGTGGGCAGCCGCCCCGGGTTCTGGGCGGTGGCCCGCCACCGGGACGTCCAGGACTGCTACAAGGACGCGGCCCGGCTGAGCTCGGCCCGGGGCACGGTGCTGGACGTCCTGCTGCGTGGCGGCGACTCGGCCGGCGGCCGGATGCTGGCGGTGATGGACCGCCCGCGCCACCGCGAGCTGCGCCAGGTGATGCTGCGCGCCTTCTCGCCGCGGGTGCTCGGGCACGTGGCGGAGGCCGTGCGGCGGCGGGCCGACGCCTTGGTGACCGCCGTGGTCGGTGCCGGGGAGTCCGACGCCGCGCGCGACATCGCCGACCACCTGCCGCTCAACACCGTGTGCGACCTGCTGGAACTGCCGGCCTCCGACCGCCCCCAGCTGCTGGAGTGGAACAAGCGGGCGCTGTCGTCCGAAAGCGCCGAGGGCGATCCGTTCGACGCGCTGGAGGCCCGCAACGAGATCCTGTCCTACTTCGCGGACGTGGTCCGCGAGCGCCGGCGCCGTCCCGGCGAGGACGTGATCAGCATGATCGCCGACGCCCGTGTCGAGGGCGAGCCGATGACGGAGGACGATCTCGCCCTCAACTGCTACAGCCTGATCCTGGGGGGCGACGAGTCCACCCGGGTGACGACGATCGGCGCGCTGCACGCGCTGGGCACCCACGAGGAGCAGTGGCACCGGCTGCGCACCGGCGAGGCGGCGGTGAGGACGGCGGTGGAGGAGGTGCTCCGCTGGGTGACCCCGGCCATGCACTTCGCCCGCACGGCCACCGTCGACCTGCGGATCGGCCCTGCCGAGGTGTCGGCGGGCGACATCGTCACCCTGTGGAACATATCGGCCAACAACGACCCTGCCGTCTTCACCCGGCCCCGCCGTTTCGACGTCGGCAGGGACCCCAACCCGCACCTCGCCCTCGGGCACGGTCCCCACTTCTGCCTGGGGGCGTTTCTCGGCCGGCTGGAACTGTCCGCCGTTCTGGACTCCCTGGTGCGCCGGGTGCGGCGGATCGACATCCTCAGGGAACCGCCCCGTGTGTACTCCAACTTCCTGTTCGGGCACAGCGCCCTGCACCTGCGGCTCGACTGAGCCGCAGGTGGGCAGGGCCGCGACGCCGGGCCGAACGGCGAGAGGCCGAACGCCGCGGGGCCGAACGCCGCGGGGCCGGCACACGGCCCGCCGCGGCTCGCGCCGGTTCAGTCCGCGGTCAGCAGGCCGCCCAGCTCCGCCATCGTGGGCCGCTCGAAGATGGTCCGCACCGACAGGTCCACTCCCCAGTCGTCACGTACCGCCTTGGCGAGCCGCACCGCCAGCACCGAGTGCCCGCCGCGGTCGAAGAAGTCGTCGTCCGGCGCGACGGTGGGCACCTGCAGCACTCTGGCGGCCAGTTCGCACAGCGCGGCCACCGGATCGGACCGGTCGAAGGCGCGGGCGGGCCCGCCGGGCGCCGGCGCGGCGCTCGGTCCGCCGGATTCCGCGGCGGGCGGCGAGGGCGGAGCGGCGGACCCGGCGAACCGGCGCTCCAGGGCACGTCGGTCGATCTTGCCGTTGCTGGTCATCGGCAGGGAGGCGACCACCTCGACGCGGGCGGGCACCATGTGCGCCGGCAACCGCTCGGCGAGCCGTCGGCGCAGTTCCTCCCCGAAGTCGTCGGCCGGGTCGGCGCCGGGCACCACGAAGGCCGCCAAGCGCGCCGAGTCGACCTCGCCGATGACGACCACTGCCCCGAGCCGGACCCCGTCGCAGGACTCCAACGCCGTCTCCACCTCGCCCAGTTCGACCCGGAAGCCCCGCAGCTTGACCTGGCGGTCGGCGCGGCCGGTGAAGTAGAGCGCGCCGTCCTTGTCCACGTACCCGAGGTCGCCGGACCGGTACATCCGGCTCCCGGGGGCGCCGTACGGGTCCGCGACGAAGCGCTCCGCCGTCAGGGCGGGCCGGTTGAGGTATCCGAGGGCCTCGCCCTCGCCCACCAGGTAGAGCTCGCCCTCCTCGCCCGGCTGACAGCTCCTCAGGTCGACGTCGAGCACCCGGACCTCGTTGCCCGGCCACGGCACCCCGATACTGACCGGCTCGCCCGGCCGCACCGGGCCCGCCATGGTCACTCCCACGGTCATCTCGGTCGGCCCGTACCCGTTGAACATGCGCCGGCCGGGCGCCCACCGCGCCACCAGCGCCGGCGTGCAGGAGTCCCCGGTGGAGAGCACCACACCGCCGGGCAGGACGCCCTCCGGGTCGGTGGCGGTGAGCGCGACCGGGGGCAGCACGGCGTGGGTGATCCGCCGGTCGATCAGCGTGCGGCGCAACTCCTCGCCGGGCAGCACCGCGCGGTCGTCGGTGAGTACCAGGGTGGCTCCCGACAGCAGGGCCAGCGTCAGGTCCCAGAAGCCGGCGTCGAAGTTGAACGAGGCCCACTGCAGTACCCGGTCGCCGGGTCCCGGGGCGATCCAGTGCCGCTGCGCCGCGGCCAGCGCCGCCATCCCGGCGTGCGGGATCACCACGCCCTTCGGCGTGCCGGTGGAGCCCGAGGTGTAGATGACGTAGGCGGTGTCCTCGGCGCGCAGGGGCCGCCGCCGCTCCTCGTCCGCGACCGGCCCGGCAGGGCGGGAGACGGGGTCGGGAGAGGCGAGGTCGAGAGTGTGCGGTCCGGTGACGTCCACCGGGGGCGGACCGGTGTGCAGCAGGGTCCGCAGCCCCGAGTCGGTTGCCATGTGGCGCAGCAACGCCGTCGGGTAGCCCGGGTCCAGGGGCACGTAGCCCGCGCCCGCGGTGGTCACGGCGAGTGCCGCCACGACCTGGTCGGTCCCGCGGGGTACGGATATCCCGACGAGGTCGCCGGGGCCGAGGCCGGCCGCGATCAGCCGCCGGGCCAGCCGGTTCACGCGGCCCGCCAGTTCGCCGTACGTCGAAGCGGTGCTCTCGCTCTCGACTGCCGGCAGCTCCCGGTGCTCCGCCGCCGACCGTTCGAAGAGGACGGGAAGGGTCTCGGCTGTCTCGGACGCGGTCGCGGAGGGGGTCCTCGGGCGCACGTCCGGCCAGACGCGTTCGACGTGCGCGCGGGCGCGGGCGCGGGAGTCCGCGGGAAACTCCACCAGCCATCCGGTGGGGGCCGGCAGCCGGGCCGGCCACAGCGACCGTTGGCCGCGCGGATTGCGCAGGACCAGGTATCTCTCGTCCGGGTCTTCGAAGGGGTTGGCTGGCATCGGGCGACCTCCCGCTTGACGGTGCCGCTGGACGGGTCCGGCGCCCTGCGGGGGAACCGCGCGCGACACAGGTGTCCTCACCCTGACCCGGGTGCGGGGCGGCTCCCCCGCGGCGAGAAAGGAACGTGAAGGTCCTCTCAGCTTTCTTTCAGCGGCGGCCGTGCGGGCGGCGACCGTCGTTACGTTGCCGGACGTGACAGTCACCGAGATCCGTCCGTCCGTGGGCCAGACGCTGCTGTGGTTCCTCGACCGCTACCGGGGCGAGGAGGGCGCGCTCAACTGTCCGGTGCTGTGCAGGCTGCGCGGCCCGCTCGACCGGGACAGACTGCGGGAGGCGGTCGACCAGGTGATGTCCCGGCACGAGGCGCTTCGCACCACCTTCACCGGTGGCGGCCGGCGGCTCAGGGCGCTGGTCCGTCCGGCCGTGTCCCCGGAGATCCGCGAGGTGGACCTCTCCGGGGAGCCGGACCCCGGGGCGTCCGCCGACCGGGAGGTGGCCGGGGAACTGGGCACCCGGATCGACGCCACCGCGAGCGCCGTGCGCATCACGCTGTGGCGGCTCGCCGAGGACCATCACGTGCTCTGCTTCAACATGCACCACATGGTGACCGACTCCTGGTCCTGCAACGTGATCTTCGAGGACCTGTGCGCCGCGCTGGAGGGGAAGGCCTTCGGCGACACCTCGGCGTACTCGCGGTTCGCCGAGGAGCAGCGCGAGACCCTGGCCGGTCCCGCCGGGAAGCGGCTGAGCGCCTTCTGGGGCGAGCGCCTGAAGGACCTTTCGCTGCCCCCGCTGCCGATCCGGCAGGCCACCGCGGGCGCGCCGCGCGACACCAGGCTCGTACAGCACGTCCTCGACGCACCGACGGTGGCCGCGCTGGACGCCCTGGCCAAACGGGAGCGGTCGACGATGTTTGTCGTCCTGCTCACCGCCTACTACCGCGCCCTGCGGTCGGTCAGCGGTGCGGAGGACCTGGCGGTGGCGACGCTGTTCGCCAACCGAAGCGCCGAACACCGCCGCACGGTGGGGTTCCTGGCCAACATGGTGCTGCTGCGGACCCGGCTCACCGGCACCGACTTCGCCGCGCACCTGCGGGCCACCCACGGCACGGTGATGGAAGCCTTCGTCCACCAGGCGCTGCCGTTCCAGATGCTGCCGATCAACCTCGGGGGCACCGACCGGCGGCTCGACGACGTGGTCTTCCAGATGATGGCGGACCCGGTGTACTCGACCCGGGCCGGCGGGCTGGACATCGAGGTCCTGGTTCCCGACGACGTCGCCACCCGCTTCGAGCTGGAGCTGGTCGCCGTGCCCGACCGGAGCACGGTGAGGGTGCTGCTCTTCTACAACCCCGACCGTTTCGACCGGGAGTTCGTCGAGTCGCTGCTCGCCGCGTACGTCGGCATCTGCACGACCGCCGCCCGCGGCGCGGCGCCACACACCCACCAGGCCGGGGGCCCGCCCGCGGCCGCGCACGGGAGGCCACGATGACAAGTGAGGTGACGGCGGGACGCACCCTGTCCGCCGAGGAGATCCGCGAAACCGTCGCCGCGCGGCTGGAACTCCCCGCCGCGGAGATCGGCTTCGAGGAGGACCTCGTCACCCTGGGCCTGGACTCCCTCGGCATGATGAACCTGGCGGCCGCCTGGCAGGAGTTGGGCGTCGAGGTGACGTTCGGCGACCTGGTGGAGGAGCCCACCGTCCGCGCCTGGTCCGCACTGCTGTCGGGAACCGAGGGCACGGGCCCGCGCCCGGAGGCCGGGATCGCCCCGGCCGCCGAGGCGGGCGAGTTCCCGCTGGCCCCGATGCAGCACGCCTACTGGTCGGGGCGGCAGCCGGGCATGCCGCTGGGCACCGGGTCGCACTTCTACTTCGAGTTCGACGTCACCGCCGACGTCGCGCGCTGGGACGCCGCGGTGGCCGCGCTGCGCCGCAGGCACCCCATGCTGCGTGCGGCGGTGGGTGCCGGCGGCCAGCGGATCGTGCCGGAGTGCCGGGGGCTGGACGAGGTCGTCGACCTGCGCGGCCTGGAGAAGCCGGACCGCGAACGGCGGCTGGCGGAGCTGCGCGGGAACCTCTCCCACCAGACGCTGCCGGTCGGCGACGGGGGCGGGCTCGACGTGCGGCTGGCGCTGCTGCCCGCCGGGAAAGGCCGGCTCTTCCTCGACATCGACATGATCGTCTGCGACGCGTCGAGCTTCCGGATCGTCGTCGGCGACCTGGCACGCCTGCACGAGGATCCGGACGCCGCGCTTCCGCAGCCCGTCCTGACCTACCCCGAGTACCGCCGCCTGGTCGCCGAGTCCGGCCGTGGGCCCGGCGACGCCGACGTCTCCTACTGGCGCGACCGGGCGGAGAAGCTGCCCGAGGCGCCGCGGCTGCCGCTGGCCGCGCCGCCGGAGCGGATCGAGCGGGTGCACACGGTCCGGCGGCACGCCTGGCTGGCGCCGGAGACGTACGAGCGCTTCGCCCTGCACGCGCGCAGCAACGGCCTGACGGTGTCGATGGCCGTCGCCGCCGCCTACGCGGACGTCCTCGCGGCGTGGAGCGAGGAAGCGGAGTTCCTGCTCAACCTGCCGGTGCTGAACCGGGTCCCGGTGCACCCCGAAGTCGGCCGGATCGTAGGGGACTTCACCGACCTGCTGCTGCTCCGGGTGGCGCCCGACGCACGCCGCACCTTCGTCGAGCGCGCCCGCGCGGTGCAGGAGCAGTACCGGCGCGACGCCATGCACACCGCGTACGGCGGCACTTCGGTCCTCCGCGACCTCGCCAGGACCGCCGCCGGGGCGAACCGCAGGGCCGGCGTCGTGTTCACCAGCGCGCTCAGCCTCGGCGAGCTCTTCGACGAGGCGACCCGCGCGGTGCTGGGCACGCCGGTGTGGATGAGCTCGCAGACCTCGGGCGTGTGGATCGACCTCCAACTGATCGAGCACGACAGCGGCATGCTCATCAACTGGGAGACCGCCGAGAACCTCTTCGAGGCCGGTGTTCCGGAGGCGATGTTCGAGACCTTCGTCAACCGCGTGCGGCTGCTCGCCTCGCAGCCCAGCGCCTGGTGGGAGAGCCTTCCGGTGCGGCCGCCCGCACCGCAGCTCCAGGCGCGCCGGAGCGCCAACGACACCCGTGCCGATCTGCCCCGCCGGGCGCTGCACGAGAGGTTCTTCAGGTTGGCGGCCGAGCGCGGCCGGGCGACGGCGGCACTCTGGGGCGACGGCGAGAAGCTGACCTACGGCGAACTCGCGGAGCGGGCGCTTCGGCTGGCCCACGCCCTGCGCACGGCCGGCGTCACCGCCGGCGACCGGGTCGTGCTCACGCTGCCCAAGGGCGTGGAGCAGGTGGTCGCGGTGCTGGCGGTGCACGCGCTGGGCGCGGCCTACGTGCCCGTGGGCACGGATCAGCCGGAGGCACGGCGGCGCACCGTGGAGTCGCTGGCAGGAGCCCGCTGCGTGGTGGCCCGCGGACCGGACCGCGACGCCGCCGACGGCCGGATACCGCACGTCGACGTGCGGTGCTGCACCGACCGCGGGTTGCCGTCCCTGGAGGGCCCGGTGGACGTCCCGGCGGATGCCCCGGCCTACGTGATCTTCACCTCCGGCTCGACCGGGCAGCCCAAGGGCGTGGAGCTGACGCACGCGGCGGCCCACAACACCGTGGCCGCGCTGAACCGGCGCTACCGGGTGGGCCCCGCCGACCGCACCCTGTGCCTGTCGGCGCTCGACTTCGACCTCTCCGTCTACGACATGTTCGGCCCCCTCACCTCCGGTGGCGCGCTGGTCCTGGTCGGCGACGAGGAGCGGCGCTCCCCCGAGACGTGGTTGCGCAGGGCCGCCGAGCACCGGGCCACCGTCCTCAACTGCGTACCCGCGCTGCTCGACATGGCCCTCACCACCGCCGAGTCGCGGCCGGCTCCCGGCGGTTGGCCGTTCCGACTGCAGCTCCTCGGCGGCGACTGGGCCGGGCTCGACCTGCCCGGCAGGGTGCACGCGCTGCGCCGGGACAGCGTGTTCGCGGTCCTGGGCGGCACCACCGAGACCGCGATCCACTCGACCGTCCAGGAGGTCACGGAGGTGGACCCCTCCTGGACCTCGATCCCCTACAACGTGCCGCTCCCCAACCAGCGCTGCCGGATCGTCGACGAGCACGGCGGCGACCGCCCCGACTGGGTGGCGGGGGAGCTGTGGATCGGCG
>NZ_VJYK02000130.1 GCF_007097205.2 Streptomyces alkaliterrae | reverse complement strand
GCCCGCAGCAGTGCGAACTGGTCGGGGTGGGTGAGCAGGGCGTGCACCGCGTTGCCGATCAGGTTCACGGTCGTCTCGTGGCCGGCGCCGATGATGAGCAGCAGGGTGTCCAGCAGCTCCTGTTCGCCCAGTGCCGCGTCGTCCTCGTCGCGGCCCGCCACCAGCACGCTTGTCATGTCGTCGGCGGGGGAGCTCCGCTTGAGTTCCACCAGTTCGGCGAGCGCCTTCTGGGCGTCCTGGTAGGTGGCCATCGCCTCCGCCGGCGTGATGGTGGTGTCCATCAGGCGGTCGATCACCCGGGCCACCTCCGGGCGGTGCTCCTCGGGCACGCCGAACAGCTCGCAGATCACCCGCATCGGCAGCGGATGGGCGTAACGGGCGCGCAGGTCCACGGTCTCACCGGGCGGGAGGGCGGCGAGGTCGTCCAGCAGCTCCCGGGTGACGCGCTCCACCCGAGGCCGCATCGCGGCGGTGCGGCGGGCGGTGAAGGCGGGCGAGACGAGCTTGCGCAGCCGCCGGTGGTCCGGGCCGTAGGCGGTGAGCATGTTGGTCACGCCGATCCAGTTGCGCAGCCAACCGTCCTGGTGCCGGCCGTTGATCCACTCGGGCCAGTGCAGGTTGGGGTCCTTGGACACGCGGTCGTCCACGAGCAGGTCGCGCAGCAGCTCGTGGCGGGTGACGTACCAGGCGGTGACGTCACCCGGCAGGGTCACGCGGACGGCCGGGCCCTCGGCGCGGAGGCGGGCGGCCTCGGCGAACGGTTCATGTCCCGCCGGGTCGAGGGTTACGGGCTCGCGGTGGTCCACGGGGTGACTCCTGCCTGGTCGGGGCTGACGGGACTGAATCGGGCGGGGAGCTGGGAGAGCGCCCGGTGGAACGGGCCCGGCCGCCAACTCAGCCGCTCGCGCGGCACGGTGAGTTCGAGGTCGCACAGGTGGCCGGTCAGGCGCTCGATCGCGGTGGTCGCGATCAGCAGCGCCGGTTGCTTCACCGGGCAGGAGTGCGGCCCGGCGGACCAGGCCAGATGGGCGCCGCCGTCCGCCCTGTCCACGTCGGGCGGCAGGCCGTCCGGGGCGGAGTTGGCGGCGGCGTAGGAGACGAGCACAAGCTGGTTCGCGTGGATCCAGGTGCCGTGGAAGCGCACGTTGTGCCGGGGGAAGTGCGCCGAGTAGTTCGCCAGCGGCGGCTCGTGCCGAAGCACGTCGCCGACCGCGTCGAGCGCGGTGCGCGCGCCGCTGGTCAGCGTGCCGTAGTAGTCCGGGTTGGAGAGCATCCGGGAGAGCGCGTTGGAGATGAGGTTCGAGGTCGGCTCGTGGCCGGCGCCCATGGTGAGGACGATCTGGTGGACGACCTCCTCCGGCTCCAGACCGGCCGGGTGCTCCATGAACCAGCTCGCCAGGTCGTCGCCGGGCTCCCGCTGCTTGAGCGCGACGAGTTCGAGCACGTACCGCTCGAACTCCGCTCCTGCCGCCGTCGCCTCCTCGGGGCTACGGGCCTCCAGCATGCCGGCGAGCGCGGCGACCAGCCGCGGGCTGTCGTGCTCCGGCATCCCGAACAGCGCGTTGAAAAGCAGCAGCGGCAGCGGTCTCGCGTACTGGGCGACGAGGTCCGCCTCGCCGGTGCCGGCGAACTCCCGGATGAGCTCGTCCGCCGCCCGGACGGTCCGCGCGCGCAGCTCGTGCGGCTCGACGAGCGAGAAGCTGTCCGTGATCACCGAGCGGTACCTGGCGTGCACGTCGCCGTCGTTGAACAGGACGTTCGGCCGCCAACCCAGCATCGGCAGCACCGGGCAGTCCGGCGGCACGGTCTGCTGCCAGGCGCGCGAGTCCTTCGACCAGGTCTCGGTGTCCCGCAGCAGGTCCAGCGCGGCGCGGTAGCCGACGACCAGATAGGCGGTCACCCCCGGGGAGATCTCGACCGGCGCCACCGGCCCGTACTGCCGCAGCCGGTCGTACACGGCGTGCGGGTCGGCGGCGTACTCCGGTCCGTGGAGCGGGACGGCCTGCGGGGTGTAGTACGTCATCGGCCACCGTCCCCGGCCGTCGCGGTGCCGCTTGGAAGCCCGGCCTCGGGGGCGGCGTCCGGGACGGCTTCGGGGGCGGCGTCCGGTGGGTCCGTGAGCAGATGGGTGACGAGGGCGATCAGCGCGTCCACGGCCGAACCGGCGTCGCGGGCGTCGCAGGTCACAAGCGGTGTGCGCGGATCGAGGTCGAGGTGGTCGCGCAGCACCTCCGGCTCGTGCCGGGGCGCGTCGTCGAAGGTGTTGACGGCGACCGCGTAGGGCATGCCGCTCTCCTCGATCAGGTCGATGACCTCGAAGGAGTCGCCCAGCCGACGGGTGTCCACCAACACGAGGGCACCGAGCGCGCCCCGCGAGACGTCCTCCCACAGCGGCTTGAAGCGCCGCTGGCCGGGCGTCCCGAACAGGTAGAGCACCAGGTCGTCGGTGAGCGTACGGCGGCCGAAGTCCATGGCGACCGTGGTGGTGACCTTGTCGCGGACACCGATCAGACTGTCGACCGAGGCGCTCGCCTGGGTCATCGTCTCCTCGGTGTGCAGCGGCGCGGTCTCCGACAGCGCCCGGATGAAGGTCGTCTTGCCGACCCCGAACGGCCCGGCCACCAGGACCTTCACCAGGGTCTGCGTGTTGCTGCCGAGGTAGGTGGCGGCGTTATCGGATGGCGCGGAGTCCACTGAGCACCCTCTCCAGGAGTCGCGGGTCGTGCTGCTCGGCCCTGGGCACGGGAGCGCGGGCGTGCAGGACGCCGAGGTCGACGAGGTCGGCCACCAGCACCCGCACCACGCTCACCGGCAGGACCAGGTACGCCGCTGCCTCGGCGAGTGACAGCGGTCCCCCGTTGACAAGTTCGGCGAGCCGGCGCTGAGCGGGCGCCAGCCGCCCCGGCAACGGGCCGCCGGCCGCGCTGAGGAGCGTCAGCCGGTCGAAGGTGTTGCGGCTCGGCGCGGCCCGGCCGCCGGTCGCCATGTAGGCGGGTACCAGACGTCGTTCGGAGCGGCGGCCGCTCACGGTCGGGCGTCCGGCACGCGGGGCTCGGGGTCCATCACCTTCCGGCCCAGCGTGGCGACCTGGATCTGCATGTGGTGGGCGACGACGCCGATGGCCACGCTCCGGTTGGCGAACACCGCGAGAACGCTGTGCGACCCGGCCGGGATCGCGAACACAAAGCCGGCGTCGGTCTCCACCACCACCTGGCGCAGCTTGGCCTCCTGGTCGCCGGAGAACGACGCCGCCACCGCGCGTCCCGCGCCCTGAAGCGCCGACATCATCGCGGACGCGCCCTCGCTCGCCTCCCGGCTGAGCCCGGGCGAGGCGCCCTGCACCATGCCGTCGGACGACAGGACCAGCGCGTGCACCACGCCGGGCAGGACCAGCAGCGGTTCCAGCACCCAGGACATGTCCCGGTTCAGCGGGTTCACGGGACGCTTGTGGACGGTCATTCGGCTGCTCCGTTCGCGGGGTCGTGCTCGGCTGCCGCCCGACCGGACGCGGTGCCCGACTGGAAGGCGGCCCAGGTCGCGCGGGTGTCCTCGGGGTTCTCGGGTTCCGCCGCGCCTTCGGGCGCCGCTGCCTGGTCCACCTGGTCCAGCTTGTCCACCTGGGTCCCCTGGTTCGTCGGATTCGCGTGGTTCACGTGGTTCGTCGGGTTCGCGTGGTCCACCCGGTTCGGTGCCGCCGGGCGACGGCGGCGGCGTCGGGGGAGCGAGACGGCGGGGTCCTCGGCCGGGGACGCCACCGGACCCGGGGCGCCCGGTTCGCCCGCGGCGGCGGGCTCGGCCAGGGCGGCTGGTGCGTCGAGGGCGGCGGGCTCGGCCAGGGCGGCGGGTGCGTCCAGGGCGGCGGAGGGGCGCGGCTCCGCCACGGGACGGCGGTCGACCGGCGGTGCCATCGCGGACATCGGCCGGGTCTCCTGGTCGAGCACGGTCAGCAGGTGCCCGGGGATGAACACCACCGCGCGCACCCCGCCGTACGGCGCCGGCTTGTCGACGGACACCGAGAAGCCGTGCTGGCGCACCAGCCGGCCGATCGTCGCGAAGCCGGACCGGGGCGGGTCGCCGAGTTCGGAGAGCAGCAGCGGGTGCTGCCCGGAGAGCATGCGGGTGGCGAACTCGATCTCGTCCCGGTGCATGCCGACGCCCGCGTCGTCGATGACGACGCACGCCCCGGACTCCGCCTGGTGCAGGCTGACGTCCACGGAGAGGGTGCCGTGCGAGTGGTGTACGGCGTTGGCGAGCAGTTCGGAGACGGTGACGGCGATCGGCTCGACGGCCCGGGCGACCACCGCCACGGGCATGTCGAGTTGGCTGGTGACCTGGACGCGGTGGTAGCCGGGAACCCGGGACTGCGCGCCCACGACGACGTCACCGAGGTGGGAGTCGGAGCGGGTCAGTCCGGGGGTCGCCCCGCAGAGGACGCCGGCGGCCTGTACCCGGCGCAGGTTCTGCTCGTTGAGGAGGTCGAGTTCCAGCAGGTCGGCGGCGAGGTCGGCGTTGTCGTACCGGTGCTGCATCCGCTCGATCCGGGACTGGAGCCGGTAGCTCTGCGCCTGGATGACGGTGGTCGCCCCGCGCATCACCGCCTGAGCCGCCTGGTCGACCCGGTCCCGCTCGGCGACGACCGCCGCGGACAGCCGTTCGAGCGCGGCGCGGTGGAGCCGGTCGACCTCCTGGCCGGCCAGGGCCGGGTGCTTGAGCCCGGGGACGGCGACGTGCTGGTGGGCGAGGTGGGTGACCAGCCGGGGCATCCGCTCCTCGACGAGGTGCCGGGTCTCGGCGAGGAGTTCGGCGCCGGCGGCGTCGAGTTCCGCCGACCTGCGCACCGCCGCGTCGCGTTCCGACTCCGCGTTCCGGCGTGCCGCCGCCGCCGTGTCCCGTTCGGCGCCGACCGCCCGCAGGGTCCTTCTGGTCCGCTGGAGCAGACGGCCGACGGCGAGCAGCCCGCCGGTTGTCAGCGTGGCCACCAGGAACGGCAGCCACTCCGGTATGTGCGTCATCCAGCGTTCCTCGGAAGTCAGGTAGCGGCGGCGGGCGGCCACCATAGCGACGCGCGGCTCGCTCAGCGTGGTGAAGTGATCACATCACCATAGGATCTGCACCGCGTCCACACCGAGGACAAACATTTCTCGGTCGGCTTGTCAGGCGAGTGAGCTTCTTTTCCGTCACATACCGGCGAGTACGGCCAGTTTCGCTCACCGTCAGTCGGGGCCCGCCTCCCGCACCGCCGCGGCGGCCTTGCGGGCGGCGGCCAGCACCGGGTCCCACACCGGGGAGAACGGTGGCGCGTAGCCGAGGTCGAGCGAGGTCATCTGCTCCACCGTCAACTTCGCCGTCAGCGCGACCGCCGCCACGTCCACCCGCTTCGCCGCGCCCTCCCGACCGACGATCTGCACCCCCAGCAGCCGCCCGGTGCGCCGCTCGGCGAGCATCTTCACCGTCATCGGCCGGGCGCCGGGGAAGTAGCCGGAGCGGCTGGTGGCGGTGACACTCGTCGTGACGAACCGCAGCCCGGCCTCCCGTGCCTGGGCCTCCAGCAGCCCGGTGCGGGCGATCTCCAGATCGCACACCCGGCTCACGGCCGTGCCCACGACGCCGGGGAAGGTGGCGTAGCCGCCCGCCGCGTTGGTGCCGATCACCTGCCCGTGCTTGTTCGCGTGGGTGCCCAGCGGCACGTGCCCGGGTTGGCCGGAGACGAGGTTCAGCACCTCGACGCAGTCCCCGCCCGCCCACACGTCGGTGCGGCCGCGGACTCGCATGCCCAGGTCGGTCAGCAGGCCGCCCGACGCGCCGAGCGGCAGCCCCGCCGCCGCGGCCAGCGTCGTCTCGGGCCGCACACCGAGGCCGAGGACGACCACGTCGGCCGGATGGCGGTCGTCCTCGGTGAGCACCGCGCGGGGCAGACCGTCCTCGCCGGTCTCCACACCCGTCATGCCCGCGCCGGTGACGGTGTTGATGCCCATGCCCGCCATCGCGTCGCGGACCAGCTCGCCCATGTCCGGGTCGAGGGTGGTCATCGGCTGATCCGCCTTGTCCAGCACCGTCACCCGGTAGCCGCGCAGGGCCAGCGCCTCGGCCATCTCCACACCGATGTAGCCGGCGCCCACGACCACCGCGTGCCGGGGCTCCGGGCGGCGTTCGACCTCGGCGAGCGTGCGCAGCAGCGCCTCCCCGTCGCCCAGCGTCTGCACGCAGTGCACCCCCGGGGCGTCGGCGCCGGGCAGGTCGGGGCGGATCGGCCGGGCGCCGGTGGCCAGCACCAGCCGGTCGTAGGACGTCCAGGACTCCCGCGCCTCCCCGCCGCCGGAGCCGTCCCGCTCGCCGGCGGCGCGGGTGCGGACCCGGCGGCCGGGCAGGTCGAGTTCGACGACCTCGGTGCGCGTCCGCACGTCGACGCCCCGCGCGCGGTGCTCCGCCGGGCTCCTGGCCACCAGCGCGTCGGGCCCGGAGACGGTGTCCGACACCCAGTACGGGATGCCGCACGCGGAGTACGAGGTGTGCGCGCCCCGCTCGAACGCGACGATCTCCAGCTCGTCCGGCCCGCGCAGCCGCCGGGCCTGGGCGGCGGCCGACATGCCCGCCGCGTCGCCGCCGACGATCACCAGACGTTCCGTGGGCGGCATCGGATCCCCTTCCACGCGGCTGCGCCCCGGGCGGATCGCCCGGGGCCGGTCGGCTCTCCCTGCCCCGCCCACGGCCGTCCGTAACCTCCCCCGGCCCGGTGCTCCGGGTCAGCCGGTGAGCGAGTCCGGGTGGGCCGTCGCCAGGCCCCAGATCACCAGCGCGCCGAAGGCGATCGACACCACGGCCCAGACCGGGTAGTACGGCAGCGACAGGAAGTTCGCCACGATGATCAGCGCGGCGATGGCGATTCCCCCCATCCGGGCCCACAGCGACAGCTTCATCAGCCCGAAGGAGATGAGCACCGCCAGCACGCCCAGCACGAGGTGGATCCAGCCCCAACCGGTCAGGTCCATCTCGAAGACGTACTCCGGGGCCACGACGAAGACGTCGTCCTTGGCGATGGCCATCACCCCGCGCAGGATGTCGAAGACGCCGGTGATCAGCAGCATCACCGCGGCGAACAGCACCACACCGCCGGCGAAGTCCTGGGCGGCCGTGCTCTCGTGGTGGGAGTCGGTCTTGGAGGTCATGGTCGAACCTCGATTCCCGTGGAGGGACCGCGCGGGCGTTCGCCCGGCGGCGTCCAGCGGTAACGGTCCAGACCATCGTGCGTCGTCATCGCCATGATCGCCACGCGACACCGGCGCGGCGGTGCTCGCACCCGACCGCCGCACCCGGCAGGCTGCCGACCGTGGCCGAAGAGCACCGTCCAAGCCCACCCCGCGTCACCGCCCGCGCCGCGCTGCGCCCGCTGCTCATCGCCGTCGCCCTGCTGCTGGTGTACTACCTGCTGCCGCTCGACGACGACTTCGAGGGCTACGTGGCCCTGGCGCTGCTGTGCGGGCTGGTCGGGGTGACGGCGCTGTTCGTCTGGGAGGTCCGGGCCGTCACCCGCGCCGATCGGCCGCGGCTGCGGGCCGTCCAGGCGTTTACCGCCGTGGTCACCCTCTTCCTGCTGCTCTTCGCCGCCGGCTACTTCATGCTCTCCGACGCCGACACGGCGGCCTTCACCGAGCCGCTCACCCGTACCGACGCGCTCTACTTCGCCCTCACCACGTTCGCCACCGTCGGCTACGGCGACATCGCCGCCGTCAGCCAGCCGGCCAGGATCGCGGCCATGCTCCAGATGGCGTTCGGGCTGCTGCTCGTCGGTGTCGCCGCCAAGGTGCTCGTGGGGGCCGTGAACGCCGCCTTCGACAGCACACCCCGAAGCCGACCCCGGAGCTGACCTCGCGGGACGGCACGCCCGCTGGGCTACTGTGGCCGGGTGACCGCCGCAGAATCCTCCCAGCTCACCGACCAGCCGCCGATCGAGCGGGTCGCCGACCTCGTGGCGGGCTACGGCGCACACGCCCGGCCGCTGCGCGAACTGCTCGCCACGCTGGACGGCACCCCGCACGACCTCGCCTCGCTGGTCCGCGCCACCGCCCTGCCCCGGCGGACGGTGGAGGAGATGCTGTCCGCGCTCGGCTCCGACCTGACGGAGAACGCAGACGGCGGTCACGCCCTGCGCCCCGAGCGGGCCGACGCGTACCGGGAGCGGTTCCGCCTCGGTCAGCTCGCCGCGACCGCCCTGACCGACCCGTTCGCCGCCCGGCTCGCCGAACAGGCCCCGCTGGTCGAACGGATGGCCGGCCTCATCCGCGGCGCGCCCGGCTCCGACCGCGACCTCGACCACGTCTCCGCCACCGCCGAGACCGTCGTCCGCCGCGCCCTGTGGCTGGACGCGACCTTCGACCTCGCCGGCGCCCGACTGCTGTGCGTCGGCGACCACGACCTGACCTCGCTGGCCACCGCCTGCCTGCGGCCCGAACTCGCCGTCACCGTCGTCGACATCGACGAGCGGGTGCTGGAGTTCGTCGACACCGCCGCCGACGGGCTCGACCTCGACGTGCGCTGCCTCCACACCGACCTGCGGCTCGGTCTGCCGCCGACGGTCGCCGGCACCGCCGACCTCGTCGTCACCGACCCGCCGTACACCCCCGACGGGCTGCGGCTCTTCCTCGCCCGCGGCGCCGAGGGCCTGCGCGACCGGGAACACGGCCGACTGGTCATGGCCTACGGCTTCAGCTCCCGCCAGCCCGCCCTCGGCCTGAAGAGCCAGCAGGCGGTGCAGGGCCTGCACCTGGCGTACGAGGCGATCTGGCCGCACTTCAACCGCTACCACGGCGCGCAGGCCGTCGGCAGCGCCGCCGACTGGTACGTCTGCCGGCCCACCGCCAGGACCTGGCGAACCCTGGACCACGCCGTCCGGGACGCCGCCGGAAACATCTACACCCACGGCGCCCGCTCGATGGAGGCCGCCGGGGCCACCGAGCTCGACGAGGACGCCGCCCGCCGGGTCCTCGACACCGCCGCGCACCCGGTCAGCGCGCTGGTCGGCCCGGGCTGGCCGGACGGCGCCGGGGACGTCAAGGGACGACTCGGCGTCGGCACGCTGCTCGCCGGCGGTCTGCCCCCGGCGCACACCCGGCGCGGTCGATTCGCGGTCGCCGTCAACCTCGCGGAGGACCCGGGGAGTTGGCTGCCGCGCGTCCTGCTTTCGACCAACGCGGCGCAGGTGGTCGTGGTCGTGCCCAACAACCATCCCGACATCGCGGACGAGTCCTCGCAGCAGGCGCTGCACGCGCTGCTCGCCGCCAAGTACCGACTCCGCTTCCGCCGCAACCTGCCGGACCGCGGCCACGCGCTCGTCGAGGCGACCGCCCTCCCCGCCGGGGCCGATGACTCCGGCGGGCCGGCGGACCCCGCGGAGTGGCTGGCGCACTGGTTGCTGCACCGGGCCCACGGCAAGCTCGGCAACGTCTGGCGCGACGGACTGATCCGGCTGGCCGACGTGACCGGCGCGCCCAGGCCGACCAAGAACCAGGCCCGGGAGGCGGTACGCGGCGCCGTCGGCCGACCGGCACTGCTCGACGCCCGGCTCGTCGACCTGCCCCGCCACCGTCTCCACACCCTGCTCGCCGAGTTGGCCCCCGCCACGGTCGAGACCGTCGCCCGACCCTGACGCCCCGGACGGACTCGGCCCGCCTGTCGCGCGGTCCTCACGTCGCGCCGTCCTCGCCGGCGCGGTGCCGTACCGCGGAGAGCGTGCGCGGGGCGCGTGACCTTACGGCGGGCCCGGGCGTTCACCCGGTGGTCGTCCGTTGTCGTGAGCCGAGGAGAGTCACTGTGAGCGCTGGTCACGCGGGCCGGTCCGTTGTCCGAATGGTGGCTGTGGCGGCGGCCTCCGCCGCGTTCGCGGTGGGCGCGGGCGGCGCCGCCCAGGCGGCCGACGGCGAGCGGGCCTCCGGCCCTGCGCCGGGGCTGGCCGACCTCGCCGCCGACGGTCTGGCCACCGCCGGCGGCACGGGCCTGTCCGGCGCGACGCGGTACGGCGGGGGAATGGTCGGCGGCGCCACGGGCGCGGTGGGCGGCGCGGCCGGAGCCGCCGGCGCCCTCGGCTGAGCGCCGCCGCGGCACCGTCGCCGCCGCGCCCTACCGCTCGACGGCGGCCGGTTTCAGCGGGCGGGTGTAGGTGAGCGCTGGCTGGTCCATCAGCGTCGTCTCGCCGGTGACGGTGAAACCGGTGCGTTCGAGCACCGTGCGGGAGGCGACGTTGTCCAGCGTCGCGGCGGCCCGTAGGGACGTCAGCCCGTAGTCCCCGGCCGCCAGTTCGCAGACCCGGCGGACCGCCCGGGTGGCCAGGCCGCGCCCGGCGGCGGCGCGGCCGACGCGGAAGCCGAGCTCGGCCGAGCGGTCCGGGCCGTCCGGCGTCACGTCGACGAGGTTCACCCGGCCCAGGATGTCGCCGTCGCCGGTGACGATCACGTGGAAGTGGTGCAGGCCGCAGTCCTGTTCGGTGAGCAGCGCCTCGTGGCGGGCGTCGAACTCGGCGAAGTAGTCGTCCCCGCGATCCGGGACGGTCGCCGCGAAGTAGGCGCGGTTCTCCCGTTCGAAGGTGAGCAGGGCGGCGGCGTGGTCGCGGCGGAGTCGCTCGAGTTCGGGCATGGCACCACGTTACGTCGCGAAACCGCCACGGGCGGCCGGATTTGACTGGTCGTCGGGCGGGCCCCGGCTCACTCCCGACCGTCGACCAGCAGCAGCGTGTGAGGCCACAGCCCGTCCAGCACCGACGGGTCGTTCTTGAGCTTGGCGAACAGCACCAGCCCTTCGAGCTGGGCGATCACGGCGCGGGCGGTGTCCGCCGTGGCGCGCTCGTGCGGCACGGCCCCGGCCTCGGCCGCCTCCCGCAGGGTGGTGGCGACGAGTTCGACCTGTTCGTCGAAGATCCGCTCCAGCCGGGCGCGGACCTCCGGCTCCTGGGTGCTCAGTTCGAGGGCGAGATTGCCGAGCAGGCACCCGGCGACGGTCCCCGAGTCGCGTCTGGTGTCCCGCTGGACGGCCGCCATGCCCTCCAGCAGTCGGCGCAGCCGGCCGAGCGCGGGCCCGTCCCCGGTCAGTGCGGCGTGCCACTGCTCGCGCTGGGCGGTCCAGTAGCCGTCGACGACCTCCAGGGTGAGGGCCTGCTTGGAGTCGAAGAAGTGGTAGAAGCTGCCCTTCCGCACCTCGGCCGCGGCGCAGATCTCGGCGACTCCCAGGCTCGTGTAGCCGCGGTGCCGCATGAGGTCGTCGGTGGCCGCCAGGAGCCGTTCGCGCGCGGTGCTGGTGCGTCCCATGCCGCCGAGTATACGGGCGGTCAACTATCACGCCGATGGGTTCCGCGCGGGCGGGCGGGCGCATCGGCTGGCTAATAGTTGACCGGTCGTCTACAGTCTCGTCTCGAGCGGCGGGCGACCTGCCCGCCCCGCACTCGGGAGGCTCCATGTCCGCACCCGTCCTGGTGGCCGTCGTCCACCACAGTGGCTACGGCCACACCGCACGACAGGCCGCGGCCGTCCGGGACGGCGCCGCCGCCGTCCCGGACGTCCGGGCCGAACTGCTCGACGCCACCGCACTCGACTCCGCCCTCTGGCGGACCCTGGACGCCGCCGACGCGATCGTCTTCGGCTCGCCGACCTACATGGGCGCCACGTCGGCCGGATTCCAGCAGTTCGCCGAGGCGAGCGCCCCGGTGTGGGCGGCGCGCGGCTGGCAGGACAAGCTGGCAGCCGGCTTCACCAACTCGGCCGGCGCGAACGGCAACAAGGACAACGCGCTGCTGGCGCTGAGCGTCTTCGCCGCCCAGCACGGCATGCACTGGGTCTCCCTCGGGCTGAAGCCCGGCTGGATCTACTCCAGCGACGGCAGCCCCGACGACCTCAACCGGCTGGGCGCCTTTGTCGGCGCGATGGCGCAGTCCCCCTCCGACCTCGGCCCCGACGACGCTCCCGGCGCCGCGGACCTCGCCACCGCCCGCCACCTCGGGGAGCGCGTCGCGCGCACCGCACTCCGGTACGTCCACGGCCGTGAGGCGGCCGAGCGCCTGGGGCAGGCCGTCGAGGAGGGGCGGGCCGTCGGGGAAGGCCGGGCCGTCGAGGAAGGGCGGGCCGTCCGGGAAGGCCGGGCGGCATGACCGGCCCCGGACGTCTCGGTGACCTGCTCGACATAGAACTTCCCATAATCCAGGGACCGTTCGGCGGCGGACTGTCCTCCGTCGCGCTGACCTCCGCCGTCTCCCGGGCCGGCGGCCTCGGCTCCTACGGCGCGCACATGAAGACACCGCGGGCCATCACCGAGCTGGTGGCCGAGCTGCGCCGCGCGACCGATCGGGCGTTCGCGGTCAACCTGTGGGTCCCGCAGCCGGGTGAGGAGCACCGGCCCGACCCGCGCGAACTCGCCCGGCACGTGGAACGGCTGCGGCCCTACTACGACGAGCTGGGCGTCGCGCCGCCGGAACCCGCCGAACTCGGCCCACGGCCGCGCTTCGCCGACCAGTTGGACGCCCTGCTGGCGGCGGCCCCGCCGGCGATCAGTCTGGTCATGGGCCCGCCGCCGTCGCGCGCCGTCGTCGAGGCGCGGCGGCGCGGCATCATCCTCATCGGCACGGCCACCACCGTCGACGAGGCCGTGGCCCTGGAAGAGGCCGGAGCGGACGCCGTGGTCGCCTCGGGCAGTGACGCGGGCGGACACCGCGGGTCCTTCCTGCGGCCGGTCCGCGAGTCGCTGGTCGGCACGTTCTCCCTCGTGCCGCAGATCGTCGACGCGGTCTCGGTGCCGGTCGTCGCGGCCGGGGGCGTCGCGGACGCCAGGGGAGTGGCGGCCGCGTTCGCGCTGGGCGCCGACGCCGTCCAGGTCGGCACCGGCTTCCTGGCGACCCGCGAATCGGCCGCGGCCGCTCCGCACCGGTACGCGCTGGCCGACCCGTCCGCCCGTCACACCGTGCTGACCAGGCTGTTCTCCGGCCGTCCCGCCCGGGGCATCGTCAACGAGCTGGTGACCGAGCTGGCGGCACACGAGGACGCGGTGCCGCCGTACCCCGTGCAGAACGCGCTGATGCGGCCGGTCCGCGCGGCGGCCGTCGAGCAGGGCCGCGCCGAGCGGCTCAACCTGTGGTCGGGCCAGGCCGCGGCCCTCGCCCAGCACGGCGTCACCGCCGCCGACTACCTGGCCACACTCGCCGACGGCCTACCGGGCGGCCTGCCCGACGGTCTACCCGACGGCCTGCCCGACGGTCGCCCCGTCGGTGCCTGACCGCCGTTGCGGCGTCCGGAAGCCCGCGCGGGCACGCGCCCCGGGGCTTCCGGACGCGGGCGTCGTGAAGGCGGGAGGGGGAGGGAGGGCGTCAGTCGCCGGAGGAGTCGGAGGTCCTGTCGCGCAGTTGCTCGTTCAGGCGCTGGGCTTCCTCGAGCTGGTCCTCGAGGATGATGATCCGGCACGCGGCGTCGATCGGGGTGCCCTGGTCGACCAGTTCCCGGGCGCGGGCCGCGATGCGCAGCTGGTAGCGGGAGTAGCGGCGGTGCCCGCCCTCGGAGCGCAGCGGGGTGATCAGCCGGGCCTCGCCCAGTGCGCGCAGGAACGCCGGTGTGCTGCCGATGAGTTCGGCGGCGCGCCCCATGCTGTAGGCGGGGTAGTCGTCGTCGTCGAGCCGGTCGGCGGCGGTGCGTCGCGCTTCTGCGGCCATACGGGCCCTTCGTCCTGTGCGGGCGGGGACGCCGTCGCGCGGGCGCGCGCGGAAGTATGCCGCCCTGTGTGACGAACCCTAGCCGTCGTCGCTGACAAATGTCTATTCCAGCCGGTGTAGATTTTCCGCTTCCGATGTGCCAGACATCCGGAGAAAAAGCAGAAGTCGCGGCGGCGGATTTCCGCGTCCGCCGCCGCGAGCGTTTTCCGTACGACAAAACGACGAGGAGGCGGAGTGTCGGCGGAGTCTCGGGAATTCCGCGCCGCCGCCAATCGGCCGTGCTACTGTCGATGGCAGTTGCAGTTGTGGTTCCCAGACTTCAGGTGCCCCGTCGACCAGCGGTCGGCGGAGCACTCTTGTGTTGCCGGTCTTCCGGACGGGGCAATCATCGCGGCGACGCGGGACCCGCGAGGTGCGGGTCTGCAGAATCCCCAGAAGGAGAAGACATGGCCACCGGAACCGTGAAGTGGTTCAACGCCGAAAAGGGCTTCGGCTTCATCCAGCAGGACGGCGGCGGCGCCGACGTGTTCGCGCACTACTCGAACATCGCGTCGACCGGCTACCGTGAGCTGCAGGAGGGCCAGAAGGTGTCCTTCGACGTGACCCAGGGCCAGAAGGGCCCGCAGGCGGAGAACATCGTTCCCGCCTGATCGGTCACCACGCCGACGAACGACAGCGTTCTGACGCCGCCGGGGCCCGCACCTTGGGTGCGGGCCCCGGCGCCGTTCCCGTCACGCGCCACCGGCCGCCGCCAGGCGGCCGGCACCGGGAACGGTCCCGCCCGGCGCGTACCCGCAGTGCGCCGGGCGCCGGGCGAGACCTCGCCGCGCCCGACGCCCGTACCGCCCGGCTTCGCCCGGTGTTCCGCCCGGAACGCCCGGCCTCCCGGCGAGGAAGGCCACCCATGGCTCGCAGTTCCCGACGCGGCGGACGACAGTCCGCGCCGCGTGCCGGCTCCACCGCCCC
>NZ_VJYK02000013.1 GCF_007097205.2 Streptomyces alkaliterrae | reverse complement strand
CTCCACCCCCGAACGCCTTGGCCCTCCACGCCACCCGCTGTGTAAAGTGGTCACGCCCACGCGGGCCATCACGCGACCCGCGACGCCTCCTTAGCTCAGCTGGCCAGAGCAACGCACTTGTAATGCGTAGGTCGTCGGTTCGACTCCGACAGGAGGCTCACACAAAGGCCAGGTCAGACCCCATCTGACCTGGCCTTTCTCGTTGGCCCGGGCTGATACAGGCTCAGGTCGGACCCAGTGTGAAGCCTCCGGGTGAGCGGGCGTGGCCAAGGGGTGGCCATGTGCTCAGAGCGTCGCGTTCACAGGGGTGGTCGCGACGTGTCCCGCCCGGCCATTCCCCTCCCGTTTTGTATGTGCCCGACAACGCGACCCATAGGCTGAAGTGGTGACCGAGATCCACACCACGGTGGCCTCGAAGAGCCTCACGGCCCAGACGAGCGCGGTCCTGCCGACCAGGGGCCGCCGAGCGGACGGGCCTGGACGAGGAGGAGGCCCTCCATCTCGTGACCCCGGAGGCCGCGGCCGGCCCCATCGTCCATGCCGCTGACGAGCGCGTCGTCGGGGCGGAGGACGTGCACGCCGTCCGCCCCGGTCCAGGTCGATGGCCGCACCGTTCCCAACCCAGGGCCCCGGGGATGATCCTGACCGTCCGATTTGATCACGGGACTCCGCCGATGGCGAGGACGGTTTCGGGTTGGGTGTGGGCGCGCCGGCCGCTGGCGATGTTGGTCCAGCCGGCGCGGTGGAGGGCGGCGCGGGCCAGGTCACGCAGCGCGCTCATGAGGGCGGGGGTGCGGTGGCGGCGGACCTGGCTGGTGTCCCCGGCGAAGGTGACGTCTTGGCCCAGTGGACGGCGTTCTCGCTGATCCAGTGCCCGCGTGCCCAGGCGTCGATCTCCTTCGGGTGGCCTGCTCGGCGGGGCAGGTCGGTGACGGCCGGCGACAAGGTCGCCGTGGTGGAAGACGTCGAGGACATCCCGGGGCGAGCCCTTGGGACAGACTCGTCCAAGGGCGTCGCGACCGCGTCCCGGGTGGACAGTTCGAGGCCCGGCAGGGACTCGGCCGTGGCAGAGGTGCCGAGCGGAAAGAAGAGGGTCATCGGCGAGATGCCCGGAACGTTGGTAAGCAGGATGATGCCCGCCACGCTGATGCTCATATGGCGACCTGACCCCAAGCTCTCAGGGGGACCGGGGAACTACCGTCCCAGGAGTTCGTTCAAGCGCGGCCATGTGGAGGTTGCTGCGAAGCCAGAACAGATTCCGCCCACGCACAGTGGGAGCAACTGCTCCGTGCTCTTCGTCAACCGCTTGTCAGGAAGGATTCGGCACAGCACTCCGGATGGAAAGGTAGAGAGCCCGAGGCTGCTCAAGGGACGCTCTAGAGCGGTCTCCAGGGCACCCGGACTGGAATCGCCCAGGGCTGAGGGCAACTGCGCTCCCATCGCGAACATGGCCAACCACAACTGAAACAGGAGGGGGCGGCCGAAACCGCTGTCGGAAGGATCGGCCGACGGACTACGCCGCAGGTCCGAAAGGAACAGGTCGGTGATCTCTGGTCCGGTCATCCCCGCCTGCCCCAGGACGTTGTGGGCAGGCGGCGGTATGGCTTCGCCCGAAGTCGCGGACCCTGGGTAGATCGCCGTGTATCCGGAGAGACCATCGAGGTGGGCTACGGTGGTGACTGACGCGACCGAACCGTTCATTGGATGGGGGGCGTCGGCCATTGCCGAGAACAAGGCTGAACGGCGTACGCCCATCATGATGTGATGGCCCATCAGGCTGTCTTCGGAGTCGTGTTCCACTAGATTGGGCACCGACACGTAGGCATCGGCGCCCCGTGATTCGAGAAAGTTCGTCAGGGCCTTTCCATCGGTGACGGTGAGGTCGAGGGTCTCGGTATGTCGAGCGAAGTCCCGTGCCTCCGGGGCCGGTAGGACGAGAGCGACCGGAGGCACGAAGCGGTCGACGACCGGAGCCCAGGACTCACCGGTGAGTGCGGCCAGCCGCACGACCTGTGCTGTGCGGGAGCCCCAACTGGTGAAGAGCGCCAGGGGGCTGTTGGGCTTGGAAGCGATCGCCTGTGTCACGGCAGCGGCAAATCCGTCGCACAACTCGACGTCGTCCTGCACCACCAGATGGTGAGTAGCCCCCTCCTCCACAGCCCCCCACGCCCGCCGTGCTGTGCGAATGGTGGCCGGAGGCCCGTCCGGGTCGGGGTCGAGGATCACGCGCAACCCCAGGTCCGGGTGTGCGTCGCGTAGTGCGTACGCGGCCTCGCGTCGCCGTGGGTGAGCCATGACGGCAGCGGAGAGGGCGATGTCCTGGTGCTGGAGCACGGTGGGCCTTTCTTCTACGCGGAGGTGTGAACCCAGGGGTCTGTGCTGGGAGCGAGTGCCGGGTGTCGGGTCAAATCCAGCCGCAGCGTCCGGCTTTGAGGCCGGCGTCGAACCGGCTGTTCGCGCCAAGACGTTGTATCAGGTCACTGATCTTTCGCTGGACGGTTCTCCGGGACACCCCGAGCTGCTGTGCTACGGACTCGTCGGTGATCCCCGAAGCGAGCAGCCGGAGCAGAACCCGTTCGTCGAACGCCAGGTTGGCACTCCCGTCCGGAGCTCTCAGCTCGCTGAGAGCCGTGGCCGTGAGCCACATCTGCTCGAACGTGGTGACGAGAGGGCTGAGGACGCTGGTATCCCTGACGATGGTCGCGTCACTGGATTCCGCGGTCGGGTTCCGCGGGAGTACGGCGACATTCCCGTCGACAAGAAGCATGCAGGGCGGAAGGGCTGGTGTGGCCCGTAGGGCCACGCCCCTTTCCGCCATGCCCCGTATGAGGTCGGACACGGGGTGTTGGGCAGCCGTACCCGGGAGCAGGGCACGCAGCCTCGCTCGTCCAAGATCGACGATGTCTTCGAGTAGGACGGCGAAGCCCGGAGAGAGCTCGGAGGGAACGCCGCTCGGGAGCGAGATGTTCACTTCCGTCGTCCCGTCCGTCACCAGCTCCCGGAGGCGGTCGCGGAGCGCGCCCGGCCCGGAGAGGTACTCGTTCTGACTTGGCAGTGATGCGCTTTCGCTCTTCTGCTGGGATGTTGCCAATAGGGCGCTGCGGGCTCGCATGATTGCGATCTCCCGTTCTCTTCGCGCGAGTTCCTCCTCCTGGTGGGAGATGAGGATTTGAAGTCCGATTTGAGGATCCACCGGTCGGAGCCGCTCGGGCTCCTCCCGCGAGACCCGCAGCAAGGTGAGATCTATCAGGGCGTCCAATGCGGGACGAACTTCTGATTCCGTCAGTTCAAGACTCTCCGCAATTTCCGCCACGCCTAGGTGCGGTGCCTGGACCATCGCGTGATAGACCCGCTCGCACACAGGCGTGAGGCCGAAACTAGTCAGCATCTGACCACTCCATTGGTAAGAGTAGAGGCATTCACGGTATGCGGCGACCCCCGTTTAATCGCGGCGATGTGCCATTAGACTTCGGTTAGTGACCGGAACTCTGGTAGTGGCGCATCTGTGATTTCCATGTCACGGCGGCGCCCAGGAGCAGGAGAAGACCGATGGGGAAAGTGAGAAATGCGACCCAGTGGGGCACGTTCAGCTCGCCCTCCTTGCCCAGGGTGACTACTGCAGGAAAGTAAGCAACGAAAGATACTGGAATGGCTATGAGGAGAGACTGGGTGAAACCGGAGAAGATCGTTAAGGGGTAGCTTCCGGTAAGGTTGAAAATTGTATCGGTAAAAATTCTGAACGACATAGTGTTGAGGGTTCGAAACACGAGAGATGCTACGGACACCTGGATGGATGCTTCAATCAGGGCGCCGCCCGCGACGCTTGCCGTGAGGTAGGCGACGGTGGCCGGATTGAAATCGATGTCGACCCGGGGGAATGCGTAGCCGAGGACGATCACGGCGACCAGCAGGTCGCCTGCGGCGTTCATCTGAAATTTGCTCGTAAGGAACTGGAGGAAGGGACTCATCGGCCGCAGGAGATAGCGGTCGAACTCCGCCTCCCGAACCATGGAGTCGAGTGTCCACAAATGACTGAGCGGCAGAACGGAGAGTGCGTGGGCGAGCAGCCGCAACCCGTAGAGAAAGCAGATCTCCTCGAACACCCATCCGTCGATCACGCCGGAGTTGTACATGACGATGGCTACGAAGGAGAAGGCGCTGGCCTGGTAGATGACCCCCAGCAGCGTCATCGAAATGAAGTTGGTTTTGTACTGCATCTGTGCGCGGATGGCAGCACGTTCGAGTATCCAGGCCGTTCGTACCGTACGTATGAACCGGCTTCGGTTAACCACCCTGGACCACCACCCTCCGCTGAGCCCTGCGCCAGACTGCGATGGCGGCCAGCGTCAGTGCCGCCAGCCAGAGCAGTTGGTGGGCGATAGCCCACAGGGCGTCCGTTCCGCTGACCTCACCGAGGTACACGGTGATGGGCAGGTATGTCGTCGCCTGGAACGGGAGCAACTCGGCTATCGCTGCAAGCCAGCCGGGGAAGAGGGAGAGCGGTGCGAAGGTGCCGGCGAAGAACTGGCTGATGATGCGGTAGAGGAGGGTGAGCCCGTCGATCTGCAAGGTCCAGAAAGCGCTCAGGCTCACGAGGACACAGAGAAGGACGTGGATACCCAGCCCCAGCGTCAGGCTGACGACGTATAGCAGGCCCGACGAGACCGTGTGCGGCGGGCTCAGGGAACCGACGAGCAGGGCGATCGGGAGCGCTGGAACGATGAAGAGCAGCGCTCCCGCGATGAGACCGAGCTGGTGGGCTGTTACCTGAGAGAGATAGCCGGAGGGCCGGAGTATCTCGAAGATGTGGGCGCCCCGATTGACCTGCCGCTGTACGTAGGGCAGGACCGAACCCGACAGCAGCCAGGCGTGGAGGCCGGCCAGCGTCACGTAGACCAGGAGCGGGTCCAGCGGCTGCTCGAACGTTCCCGACCGATGAGCGGCGGTCCAGACGGCGTTGACCAAGAATATCTGCACGAGCGCGCCCGCGCCCAGCGTGATTGAGTTCGCGCGGAAGACCAGAGCTTCTCTGACTCTGCAGGTGATGATGGGCCGATAGACACTGCAGGGGTTCATTGGGCGGCCGCCCTCCTCGCGGGGTACACCTGTTTGATCACTTCCTCGAGGCTGGTCTCCTCGATGGACAGATCGACGATGTTCCCGAGTGTTCCGATCTCCGACAGCGCGGTCGGCACGGCCGACGCGGTGGGCGGGAGCCTCAGGGACACTTCCCCCGGTGCGGCGACGAGGACTGTTCCCGAGGCGATGTTCTGACCTACCGTCAACTGAGGTGCTTGTCCGTCGGGTTCGTAGCGCACCTTGAGGACGCGCTCGGGGGCGTAGCTGGCCTTGAGCTTTTTTACGGGGCCATCGAAGGCCACGCTGCCGCGGTCGATGAGGATCACTCGGTCACAGAGGCGCTCGATGTCGGCCAGGTCGTGCGTGGTCAGAACGATGGTGGCGCGCCGTTCTTGGCTGACCTGCTCGATGAAAGCGCAGACGCGGTCCTTGGCGTGCACATCGAGACCGATGGTGGGCTCGTCCAGGTAGAGGACGGAGGGCTGGTGGAGGAAGGCGGCGGCAAGATCGCCCCGCATGCGCTGGCCCAGGCTGAGTTGGCGGACAGGCGTGGGAAGAATGTCTTCGAGTCCCAGCACCTGGTCGAGATAAGCCAGTTGGGTGCGGTACGCCTTTGGGTCGATGTCATAGAGCGCTGCCAGGAGCTTCATCGACTCCACAAGGGGCAGATCCCACCACAGTTGACTGCGCTGCCCGAAGACCGCACCGATGCGCTGGGCATTCTCGCGCCGGTTGCGGGAAGGGGCGGAGCCGGCGACGCGGACGCTGCCGGAGGTCGGCTCGAGAACTCCCGTCAGTAGCTTGATGGTTGTGCTCTTGCCCGCACCGTTGGGGCCGATGTAGCCCACGACCTCACCGGCATCGACGCTGAAACTGATGCCGTCGACGGCACGCACCACATCGTATTCTCGTGAGACGAGTGTTCTGAGAGCGGAAAACCTGCCAGCCTTCTGGCGTGGCCGCTGAAACTCTTTCACGAGGTCCCGAACCTCGATGAGTGGCACGTGAGCTCCTCGTCTCTCCTGGTGCGATCGGGAATCCGAAGGCACTACCCACGTACCCGTGGGGCCAAGCCCAACAGATCTGTGCTCCATGGGGCTTCTTGAAGTGATGTTCGGTAACCGGTGCAGTGACCAACTAGAAGATTTTCTCGAAACTGTTGGGGCTGGTGCGCGTTGGGCTGGTCGTGCAGGTGTTGAGTGCGAAACGTCGTGACGTGATCGAGGTGTTCATAGGGCTGGCGCCGGGCCGTTTCCGGAGGCTGGCGACAGCGGTGGAGAAGGCTGGCGGGGCTGAGCTGGTCGAGAGCCGAACGGGAAGGCTGTGGTCTCTATCGCTGGCAGGCCGGGTGGTGCTGGTTGCGGTGTACTACCGCACCAACCTCACCGTGCGGCAGCTCGCGCCGCTGTTCGGCATCTCGTGGCCGCAGTCGGCCGGATCATCGACCGTCACGCGCCCTGGCTCGTGCTCCAGCTCCTGTGGCGGCGCCCGAAACGAGACGAGGTACTGATTGTGGGCGGCGCTCTGGTGCCCACGCGCGACCGCACGGTGGCAGCGCCGTCGAAGAACTGCCGCTACTCGACGAACCTCCAGGTCGTCATCCAGGCGGACACCCGTCTGGTATTCACGGTCGGCGACCCGTTGCCGGATAACCGAAACGACTGCATCGCCTTCCACGCCTCGGGTGCCGAAGCTGCCTGCGGAGCGGCGATGGTGGTGGCCGGCGGCGACTACCAGGGCATCGGTGCGATCATCCCGCACCACCGTCGCCGGGCCGGACAGGAGCACCTTCCGCAATGGAAGGAGGAGCGCAACGCCTCCCACCGTCGCGTGTGAGCCCGCGTTGAGCACGTCTTCGCCCGGATGAAGACGCGGAAGATCCTCTGCGACAGCCGCCGCCGCGGGAGCGGCGTCTACTGGACCGCCACCGGCATCGCCCACATGTACAACCTCGCCCACAGCTGACCCCTTACGAGACAACCTTTAGTCGAGATGCTAGCTGGGTGTTTCCGGTCGCCGCAACCCGAATTTGCCCCTAATATTGCAACCTTCTTTAAGAAAGGACTTTGCGATACGCGGCCATGCCGTTATCTCCTTCAACTGGCAGGAATGATTCCGCTTCGAGGGTAGGTGAAGCATTCAGTGAGATGGGGGATTTCGAGGGTCCGGGATGTCCAGCATTTGCATGCTTCGTGCTTCCCAGTCGGACAAGAAGGGCGCGGTGGCGTATGCGCGCGCGCACAGTCGCTGCGCTGCCCTCAGCGCCTCGTCCGGTGTCTCCGTGCTGTGCAGGAGAACCAGATCGAGATAACCGGGCCCCTGCTTGACTCTGATGTGTTCGAGCCGGTCCTCCGCGCGTGCGGTTGCCCACAGAATGTCACAGACTGTCCCGGCCGGCAGGGTCGTCCCAGGCTCCTTGCCGACATGCCTGTGTCGGAACCAGGCGGCAAACATGTGGGAACCTCGCAGGCGTCGGCGGCTTCTTTCGGATGCGTGCGTTCTGTGCTGGTCAGGCCCGGTTCCCGACGGCCGGCGTGGTTGGGCGGTCGCACCGTCAATGCGACGGCAGGGCCGGCAGGCGGGGCTCGGCTCCGCTCGGCGTCCGTGTTCTTCCGGCGCCGAAGGGTGGGCTGCCGCGGCCGGTGGGTAGGGGCGTGAGCGGTCGGCCGGCTTCCTGACGCGCAGACCTGGCCAGGCGATTCCCTGAAGGTTAGCTTCCGTTCTCCGAGGTTAGCAGGGCTAGTTCTGTCGCAATTGAGTCATGACGCAATCTCGCCATCCAGTGGATGCACTTTCGGTTGACATTGACTTTCGACGGGGTAGGGTTCAGGTCACCCAAGGCGGCAGGGGGCGAGGCGCTCGCTCCGCTGGTGCCGCAAGGTGAGATGCTCTCTGCTTGTAAGTGAATCATCGGGTGTGCGGAGGGAGCTGCTGCGGCGACTGCTTTTCCCCCGGATATCTTGTAGCAGTGGAAAGGGTCTGTGGAATGGGTGAGCTGCGGGATATTTTCGACGTCGTCGTCAACCTGGAAGAGCAGTATTCCATCTGGCTTGCCGACAGGTCGCTTCCCGAGGGCTGGAGCGCGGTGGGATTCTCCGGCACCAAGGCGGAGTGTCTGAGCCGGATAGAAGAGCTGTGGACAGACATGCGCCCACGCAGCCTTCGTTAGCCCGTCCCCTTCGTGAGAGCGACCGTTCAGCAGGGCCGAGCGGCCTGGCGGACCGTCCACCGACGCGGGAGTCGCTGACACCGGCCTGGAACGCGACAGTGCGGGCCACGTACTCACAAGAGAGGTATTCGGAGCCATCGTGATACCGCAGAGAAGCGTGAACGAGCTACTGTACGAGCGCGCCGAGGGCGACCCGTTGGGGGTCACCTACACTTTCCTGGACGCGTTCTCCGGGAGGCGCGCCACACGCGCGCAGTCACTGACCAACAGTGAACTCCTGCTGCGCGCACGAGCTTTGGCGGCTCAAATCCAGTCGGTGGCGCTGCGCGGCGACCGTGTCCTGGTGCTGAACCAGCCTGGCCTCGACTACGTCGTCGGTGTCTACGCCTGCATGCTCGCGGGGGTGGTCGCCGTCCCCGCCTACCCGCCGGAGAAGACCCGGCTGAGCCGGGGTGTGGAGCGGGTGCGCGCGATCATGCAGGATGCTCGCCCCTGTTGCGTCCTGGCTGACGGCGAGGCGGCGGAGGCCACTCAGGGGGCGGTGACGGGCCACCTGGAGTGGATCAATTCCGCCGAGTGGGACACCGCGGACGCGGCCCGCCATGTGCTGCCCGACATGTCCTCGGACGACATCGCCGTGCTGCAGTACACGTCCGGCTCGACCGGCCGTCCGAAGGGCGTCATGCTCTCGCACGGCAATCTGCTGCACAACCTGCGTGCGGGCTGTGACGCGTACGGCATCGCCGGCAGGATGGACGGAGTCTTCTGGCTGCCGCCATACCACGACATGGGGCTCATCGGTGGTCTTCTCATGGCCCTCTACTGCGGTGGGCGCACCCGGCTGCTCGCTCCCTTGTCCTTCATCCGTGACCCGTTGCGGTGGGTCCAGGCCATGTCCGACTACGGCTCCTTTGTGAGCGCGGCTCCGGACTTCGCCTACGACTTGTGTGCTCGGGCCGCGGCGGCCGTTCCGGAGGAGGTCGCCGAGCTGGACCTGTCGAACTGGCATGTCGCCATATCGGGAGCCGAGCCGGTACGCGCGGATACTGTGCGCAGGTTCGCCGAGGCCTTCGCGCCGGCGGGATTCCGGCAGTCGGCGTTCAGGCCATCGTTCGGTCTTGCCGAAAACACGCTTCTGGTGACCGCGCCGACGGAAGGCGTGTCCCTTGTGGCTCTGGACGCGGCGGAACTCGAACAGAACCGGGTGGTCGAAGCTACCTCGGGGGCCGTCGTCCGTGACGTCGTCGGGTGCGGCACGAGCGCCGACCCCGCACAGCGGGTGGTGATCGTCGACCCGCAGACCCGCGTGCGGTGCCCTCAGGGGATCGTGGGCGAGATCTGGGTGAACGGTCCGAGCACCGCTGGTGGGTACTGGGGTGACGCGGCGGAGTCGACGGCCACGTTCGGCGCCATGACCGACGACGGGGAGGGGCCTTTCCTGCGCACAGGCGACCTCGGGTTCACCAGGGAGGCCGAACTCTTCGTGACTGGCCGGCTGAAGGACCTCATCATCATCCGGGGGCGCAACCACTACCCGCAGGACCTGGAGAGGACGGTCGAGGGGGCGCACCCCCGCTCTCTGCGGAGCGGCCACTGTGTGGCTTTCTCCGTCGACGACGGGACCGAAGAGCGGCTCGTGCTGGCTGTCGAAGCTGCTGCCAAGAGCTCCGAGGCGGATCGTCGGAGCACGGCTGAGGCGATCCGGACGCGGATCGGCGAACAACACGATGTGGCGGTTAGCGAGATCGTGTTCGTACCGCGCGGAGGCATCCGGCGCACCTCCAGCGGCAAGCTTCGGCGGTCGGCGGTACGCATCTCCTACCTGGCAGGCGAGTACCCGCCCGAGAAGCGGTTCCCTAGGCCGTACATGCCGCCCAGGGACGCCGTTGAGCGGGCGGTGGCCGACGCGTGGGGACGGGTCCTCGGCATCGGGGCGGTGGGAGTCCACGACCGCTTCTTCGAGTTGGGCGGGGACTCGCTCAAGGCGGTCCAGCTGCTCGGGCACCTCCAGGCCTCCGACGGATACGAACTGACGCTGGAGGAGGTGGCCGAGGCGAAGACGGTCGAATCCGTCGCGGAGGTGATCCGCCGGCGGGAGACAGCCGTCCGCCCGGCGGCCGAAGAGGTCCGAATCGACCTCGGCTGATGAGCCGGGGTACGCCCGACACCATGGAGTGCTGACCGCGATGCTGGTACGAGGAGACATACGCCTCTCCGGAGCCGTCATGGCCCATCCCGCCCGGAGGGGCCAGGCGCAGGACCTTGTGGATCGTCATCCGGAACTGGGCCTGTGTATTGCGCTCGACCCCCGCCCTGCGGCACCGGCAACGGCACTGCGAGCCGCTCGTGAGGCCTGGGCGAGCTGCGCCGACGACGCGACTCACCACCTGGTCCTCCAGGACGACGCGGTGCTGAAGGACGACTTCCCGGATATCCTGCTGGATCTGATCCAGGCGAGGCCGGCTGATGCTCTTTGTCTTTTCGTCGAGTGGGGAGGGCTCGCCGCGAACGCGGTACGCCTGGCGGCTCTGCTCGGACACGCTTGGGCCGAGGTCGTGGGGGAGTATGTGCCCTCGGTCGGCTTGGTCCTGCCGGCCCCGGTTGCCAGGGGATTCGTAGGGTACCTGGACGCGGCGGGTACGACTGGGCCGGAAAGTACCGATGACGTGGCCCTGATGGGCTACCTTCGCAGCAGCGGAGTGTCCGCCTACGCCCCTGTCGGCGGGCCGGTGGAGCACGGCGACGCGCCGAGCCTGGTGGGAAATGAGCGTCAGGGGCGCCGTCAGGCGGTGTGTGACGTGCCGGTGGACCCGTCCCGGAAGAGCACGCTGACAGAGACCGGCGCCCTGTCGCATCTGTGGTGGCTCCAGGGCACCGCCTTTCTGTACTTCGCGGATGCGCAGGCGCCCGGTGGATGGCGGCGCGAGCCCGCCGACCAGGTTCTCGCCGCGGGCGGGCTGCACGTGGGCGATGTGATGGCGGCCCTGCGGGACCAGCTCGATGCGTTGGCCGACCCCAAGCCGCTGCGAGATCTCGTCAGCGACGTACTCCTGCGTGAGGTGTGGCTCACGTCCGTGCTGCTCGGTTGTCTGGCCGGGGAGCACAACAGGCGGGCCCCCGCCTCGGTTCCGGTCGACATCGCTCTGCGCGACGCGTCGGCGCGGCGGGTGCTGGCCACCCTCGCCCCCGGTGGACTGCGCCGTTTCATCCCGGACCATCGACTGGACGACCTGGCCATGCTGGCTGAGCCCGTCGTCCGCGCGGGAGTGGAGTACGGCTGGGGGCGGGAGACCGGGGTCCTGGACTTCGCCACCAGGGCTGCCGCTCCCTGACCGCTGAGCGCGGCGGGTGTCGTGGCGGAGTGCGGAACCGCAGTTCCGGCTGACAAAGACCGCGCGGTGAAGCAGGGGGAGGCCGACGGAATCCACCGTGACACGACGCGACCGGCAGGACGGGAGAGAAGGACATGAAGGGGCCTGACGGCATCTCCGAGCTGATCGGTTCACTCGCCTCGAAGGGCGTACGAGTGTTCATCGAGGACGGCCGCCTGCAGTGTGGGGGGCCGCGCGCCGCGCTTACGCCCGACGTCCTCGCCGTGGTGCGCGCGAACAGGGAGGAGGTTGAGGCATTCCTGGAACACCGGGGGTACGAGCCGACCGGTCCGTACCCGCTCACCGTCGGCCAGCAGAGCCTTCTCCTGCACCAGCGCCTGACGCCGGACAGCGCGGCCTACAACCTCGCCTTCGCCGCCCGCGCCCGGAGTGCGATAGACGCGGAAGAACTCGACGCGGCGTTCCGGGAGGTGCTGGGACGCCATGAGGCCCTGCGGACCGTATTCACCTGGGGGGACGGCGAGCCGACTCAGAGCCCCTGCGGCGTACCGTCCCGGTTCCTCACAGAGGAGGCCGCACCGGAGGATCGGGTCGAGCGCGCTGTGGAAGCGTTCATGGACGCCCCCTTCGATCTTGAACGTGAGCTTCCCATCAGGGCGTTGCTGCTGCGCACTGGACCGGGGGACGAACGGCCCGTTCTGGTGGTCGTCGTCCATCACATCGTGGCGGACCTCTGGTCGATCGATGTGATCGTCGACGAGTGGCTGGCTGTCTATCGTGCTCGCACCACGGGAGAGGAGCCGACGCTGAAGCCTGTCGCGGCGCGGTTCGTGGAGCATGTACGCCGTGAGCAGGCGTGGCTCGCCGGGCCGGAAGCGGAGCGGAACCTCGCATTCTGGCGAGAGCGGCTCGGGGGTAGTCCTACGGTGATGGATCTGCCGTTCGACCGGCCGCGTCGGCCCGCCCAGACCTTCCGCGGCGGCCGTCTCCCGGTCACGGTGGACTCCACGCTCTCGGAGCGGCTCACCCGGAGCGCGCGTGACGCCGACGCGACGCCGAACATGCTCTTCCTCTCCGCGTTCCAGGTGCTGCTGCAGAAGTACAGCGGCTCGGATGATGTGGCCGTGGGCACGCCGGCCTCCGGGCGCCGGGCCCCGGGCTCCCAGGACCTGGTCGGATTCTTCACCGACCCGGTCGTCGTACGAAGCGACCTGCGCGGGGACCCGGAGTTCAGCGACATCCTCGGCAGAACCCGCTCGACACTTCTGCGCGCCCTTGACCATCCCTATCCGTTCCCGCTTCTCGTCGAGCGCCTCAGCCCTCCGCGCGATCCGAGCCGTCCACCGTTCTTCCAGGTGATGTACGTCTGGCAGCAGGCGGAAACCTCGGGGCAGGAGGTTCCGCTGGACGTGTTGCCCTCGTCGGGACAGCGCGGCGCACCGTTCGACATCGTGCTCTCGGTGCACCAGGTGGACGGGCGCTACGTCTGCACATGGACGTACAACGCCGACCTGTTCGAGGTGGCCACGGTCGAACGCCTCGCGCAGGGCTTTGTCGCGATGCTGGACGAGATCGCCGTACGTCCCGACGCCCGGATCTCCTCGCTCCCCTCGATGTCCATGGCGGAGCGACGGGCGTTGCTTCGCGACGCACGTGGTCCGCAGCTCCCCGTCAACGGCCGGACCTGGCTCGAACAGTTCGACGCGCAGGTGCTGCGGACCCCGCATGCCACGGCGCTGGTCTCTGACGAGGAGTCGCTCACCTACCGACAACTCGCCGACCGGGTCGGCCGGCTGGCCGCAGTACTGCGTGAGCGGGGCGTACGGGAGGAAGCGCGCGTCGGAGTGAGCCTGGAGCGCTCGGCGGCGCTGGTTGTGGTCATGCTCGCCATCGCGCGGGCCGGTGGCGCCCACGTTCCGTTGGACCCGTCCTATCCGCCGGATCGCCTCGCGTACATGGCGCAGGACGCGCTGGTGGACTTCTGCGTGGTAGATGACCAGGGAGGCCGCGCCCTCAGGTCGTACGAGGGTGACGTCCTGACTCTGAGCGCCCTCGCAGAGGAGGCGGAGAGGCTGTCACCCGCCCCGCCCTGCGAAGGCTCCGCTGAGGCGCTCGCCTACGTCATCTACACCTCGGGCTCGACCGGTCGCCCCAAGGGTGTGATGGTGAGCCGGCGCAATGTCATCAACCTGTTCGAAGGCCTCGATCGCGCGGTGGGGAGTGGACCTCACCCCGGGCAGGACCGCCCCGGCGCGGAGCAGCCCGTATGGCTGGCCGTGACAAGCGTGTCCTTCGACATCTCCATACTCGAACTCTTCTGGACCTTGTGCCGTGGCTACAAGGTTGTCATCGAGCCCGCCCTGTGGACTTCCCCGGCCGCCGTGGCGGCCGTCCCGGAGACGCGGACGCCGACGCGCCCGGTCGACTTCAGCCTCTTCTACTTCGCCGCCGACTCCGGGGAGAGTAAAGGGAAGGACCTCTACCGTCTGCTCCTGGAGGGAGCCCGTTTCGCGGACACGCACGGATTCCGGGCCGTCTGGGTCCCGGAGCGGCACTTCCACGCCTTCGGCGGCGCCTACCCGAATCCTTCCGTCCTCGCGGGCGCCGTCGCGGCGTCGACGGACAGGGTTGAGATCCGTGCCGGAAGCGTCGTTCTCCCCCTGCAGGACCCGCTGCGGGTCGCGGAGGAGTGGGCCGTGGTCGACAACCTGTCGGACGGGCGCGTCAGCCTGTCGTTCGCCTCCGGGTGGCAGCCCGACGACTTCGTGCTCGCTCCGGACGGCTACACCACGCGCAAGGAGTCCCTGTGGGATGGCATCGAGGTCGTCCGGCGGCTCTGGGCAGGGAAGTCCGTCTCGCGGCGTAACGGCGTCGGCTCCGATATCGACGTGTGGACGCTCCCGCGTCCTGTCCAGGCGGAACTCCCGGTGTGGGCGACCGCCGCCGGCAGCGACGAGACCTTCCGCAGGGCCGGTGCGACCGGCGCCAACCTCCTCACGCACCTACTGGGCCAGAACGTCCAAGAGCTGACCCGCAAGATCGGCATCTACCGGGCCGCGAGGGCAGCCGCCGGGCATGACGAAGGAGTCGTGACCCTGATGCTGCATACCTTCGTCCACCCGGACGCGGAGATCGTGCGAGAGGCCGTGCGCGAGCCGTTCAAGGCGTACCTGCGCAGCTCGATCGACCTGATGCGGGGACTGGCCAGGGGCCTGGGGCTCGACCCCGTACGTGACCGCGAAGTGATCGTCGATCACGCTTTTGAGCGGTACTCCAGTACCAGCGCGCTGTTCGGGACCCCGCAATCCTGTGCCGACCTCGTCCGCGCAGTGGCCGGGGCCGGAGTGGACGAGATCGCCTGTCTCATCGACTTCGGCGTCCCCGACGACCTGGTACTCGATGCGCTCGGGAACATTGAGGCCGTCAAACAGGCGATGAAAGACGCTCATGCCCGGCCGTCTCGTACGCCGACGGAGGTGATCACGCGGTACGGGGTCACGCACCTGCAGTGCACGCCGGCCTTCGCCCGTCTTCTGCTCCTCGACCGGGACGGCCAGCCTCCGGCGGTCAGCACCCTGCGCACCCTCCTCGTCGGCGGGGACGCCTCTCCGCCGGAGCTCACCTCGCGGCTGTGCGACTCCGGTATCGGTGACGTCCTCAACATGTACGGACCCACGGAGACATGCGTCTGGTCGGCGGTGCAACGGCTTGAGCCCGACCGGTACGACCGCGCGACGGTCGGCGGAGCCCTGCCCAACACCACGCTGTACGTCCTCGACGCGCAGCTCCGGCCGGTACCGGTCGGGGTTCCCGGCGAGCTGTATATCGGTGGGGACGGCGTAGGGCGCGGGTACTGGAACAGGCCCGCGTTGACCGCGGAGAGATTCCTTCCCGATCCGCTGACCGACCGGCCCGGAAGCCGGATGTACGCCACCGGGGACGTTGTCCGACCGCTAGGCGGCGGCAGGTTCGAGTTCCTCGGCCGCGCTGACCACCAGGTAAAAGTGCGCGGTTTCCGCATCGAGTTCGGTGAGATTGAGACCGTACTCGACGGGCACCCGGCGCTAGCGAACTGCACCGTGGTCGCCCGGCCGGACCGGAACGGCGACACTGCTCTCGTCGCGTTCGCCGTGCCGCGCGAGGGCATGGCCTACGACGAGGCGGGAATCCGCGCCCACGCCCGCGGCCAGCTGCCCGACTACATGGTGCCGTCGCGCATCGTCCCGGTGGAGAGCCTGCCGCTGACACTCAACGGAAAGGTCGACCGCGGTGCGCTCGTCAGGATGGCGGACGAGGTCAAGGGCGGTGGGACCGCCACGCACCTGGCGCCACGCAACCAGATCGAGCACGCTCTCCAGCAGATTTGGCAGGCACTCCTCGAACGCGAAGGGGTGGGTGTCCACGAAAACTTCTTCGAGATCGGCGGCCATTCGCTACTGGCCGCAAGGATGCACTCGCACATCACCACAGCGGGACTGGGCCGCATCGAACTGGTCGACCTGTTCACTTTTCCGACCATCGCCGGGCTCGCGGCGCACATCAGTGCGGGCGGTGAGAACGCCGACGAGAAGCTGAGCGCAGGCGTCGAGAGCCGGGCGAGTAGGCAGAAGGCTGCCTTCCGGCAGCGGCAGCGCAGGAGGCAGGGCTCGTGAGTGATCAGCACGCGAACGACGACAGCCATCACATCGCGATCATCGGAATGGCCGGCCGTTTCCCGGGAGCCGGAGATCCCGAGCAGTTCTGGCACAACATCGCGGACGGCGTCGAATCGATCTCCCGGCTCTCGGAGGACGACCTCCTGAAGGCCGGAGTCCACGCCGACGAGCTCCGTGACCCGAACTATGTGAGGGCAGCCAGCATCCTTGAAGGGATCGACCGGTTCGACGCCGAGTTCTTCGGGCTCACCCCGATGGAGGCGTCCATCCTCGATCCGCAACACCGGATGCTGCTCGAGTGCACCCAGGAACTGTTCGACCACGCGGGATACGACCCGGGCCGCCTGAACCAGCCGACGGGCGTCTACGTCGGAGTCGGGTTTCCCGCTTACCTCGTCAGCAACCTGCTCAGCCGTCCCGAGATCGTCCAGCAGGCCGGGATGCAGAGGATCTTCTTCGCCACCGACAAGGGCTTCGCTCCGACCCGCATCTCGCACAAGTTCGATCTGACGGGCCCCAGTATCGGGGTCGATACCGCGTGCTCGTCCTCGCTCGTCGCCGTTCACCAGGCATGCAGGGCCCTGCTCGCCTACGACTGCGATCTGACCGTCGCCGGTGGCGCCAGCGCGATCCTGCCCCACGGAGTGGGCTACACATACCATGAAGGCGGGATCGCCTCGCCGGACGGCCACTGCCGTGCCTTCGACGCCCGCGCGGGAGGCACGATCTTCGGCAGTGGGGTCGGACTCGTCCTGCTCAAGCGGCTCGCGGACGCCCGTGCCGACGGGGACCACGTACTCGCCGTGATCCGGGGTTCGGCAGTCAACAACGACGGCGCGTCGAAGGCCGGATTCACCGCCCCCAGTGCCACCGGCCAGGCAGCAGTCATCGCGGAGGCCCTGGCGTTCGCGGAGGTTCCCGCCGAGACCGTCGGCTACGTCGAGGCGCACGGGACCGGCACGGTCATCGGCGATCCCATCGAGATCGCCGGCCTGACCCGGGCGTACCGCGAGCAGACCGATCAGCGGCAGTTCTGCGCGATCGGCTCCGTCAAGACCAACGTCGGGCATCTCGATGCCGCCGCGGGCGTGAGCGGACTGATCAAGGCGGTCCAGTCGCTGCGCCACGCGGAGCTGCCGCCCAGCCTGCACTGGGAGCGGCCGAATCCCGCGATTGACTTCGGCGGCAGCCCCTTCTACGTGAACACTCAGCGCCGCCCCTGGCCGTCCGCTGGTACTCCACGCCGCGCGGGCGTCAGCTCCTTCGGTATCGGCGGTACGAACGCGCACGTCGTGCTGGAGGAGGCGCCCGCCCCTCAGACGTCGGGCGCGTCACGGCCCGAGCAGCTGATCGTTCTCTCCGCGCGCTCGCCCCAGGCGCTGGAGCGTTCGCGCGCCGATCTCGCGGCGGCACTGCGGGAGGCCGATGACGCGGCACTGCCCGACATTGCCTTCACTCTCAGCAGCGGTCGCCGTTCACACGCGCACCGGCGGGCGATCGTCTGCCGCAGCCGGACCCAGGCCATCGCCGCGCTGGAAGGAGCCGACCCGGCTGCTGCTCCCTCAGGAGTGCGAGACACGGACGCGCCCCGGGTCGCGTTCCTCTTCCCGGGGCAGGGAGCGCAGCAGCCGCACATGCTCGCCGCACTGTACGAGAACGAGGACGTGTTCCGCCGCGAGGTCGACCGCTGCGCCGAGCACGCCGTGGGGCGGCTCGGTATCGATCTGCGCGAAGTGATCTATCCGCCTGCCACGTTCGGGGAACAGGAGCGTGCACGGCTAGACGAGACGTGGCTGACCCAGCCGGCCCTCTTCACCGTGTCGCTCGCCATGGCACGGGTGTGGCTGGCGTGGGGGGTGAAACCGGACGTCATGCTCGGGCACAGCCTGGGCGAGTATGTCGCCGCGACCCTGGCCGGGACCTTTCGGGTGGAGGACGCCCTGGACCTGGTCATAGACCGGGCGCGGGCGATGAACGACCTCCCGCCCGGCGCGATGCTCGCCGTCTCGCTAGACGAGGCGTCGCTCGCGCCCCTGTTGGGCGACTGCTCGCTGGCTGCGGTCAACGACCCGCGGCAGTGCGTGGCGTCCGGGCCGCCCGAGGCGATCGAGGCGCTTGAGCGGCGGTTGACCGCGTTGGAGGTCGACCACCGTCGGCTGCGCACCTCGCACGCGTTCCACTCGTCGATGCTCGACGAGGTGGCCCGTGTCTTCGAGGCGCGCGTCGCACGTGTCGAGCGGAACGCCCCAAGCATTCCCGTCGTGTCGTGTCTCACCGGCCGCGCCCTCGACCCGGCCGAGATCTGCGAACCCGGCTACTGGGCGCGTCAGATGCGCGGCACGGTACGGTTCGCCGACGCGGTGCGGACCGTCTCCTCGGAGGGGATGCACCTGTTCCTGGAGGTGGGGCCGGGCCGCACGCTGACACCGATGGTGCGGCGCACGGGTGTCGACCCGGAGCGTGCCCTCACCTCCGGGCGCGGTGGCACCGATGACCGCACGGACGGCGAAGCACTGCTTTCGGCGCTCGGTTCCCTGTACTGCGCGGGCGTCCCCGTCGCGTGGGACGGGTTCTGGGAGGGGCAGCGACGCAATCGCCTGCCGCTGCCGGGCTATCCCTTGGAGCGGCGGCGGTACTGGATCGACCCGGCCCCAACGAGGTCCCCGGTGCCCGGAAGGACCGGAGCTGAATCGCTCGGTACGGGAGAACCCGCCCGCCGGACGGGCCTCTTCGCACCTGAATGGCATGAGGCGCCGCTGATCGCCGGTGAGGCTGCTGATCCCGCGCTCCGGGCGGCCGACACCTGGCTGCTGGTGGTGGACGACGAGGAGTTCGCGCGGGCCCTGACGCACTGGATCGAGGACGCGCGCCGGCTTGTGGTGCGCGTCCGCAGCGGCGCCGTCCTCGCCGAGACCGATGAGGGCTTCGTGGCCGACCCATCGCGCCCCGAGGACATCGACGGCCTGCTCGACGCGCTGGAGGGCACTGGTCGCCTGCCCGGTTCGGTTGTTCTCGCCTGCGGCCGCGGGGGAGCCGAGGACCTGGACGCGGCCCGGCGTGACAGCCTGGCCACGGCAGCGGCGTGGGTGCAGGCCCTGTCCTCACGTGTGGCCGGAGGCCCTATACGACTCGCTGTGGTCTCCGAGCGCGGGCAGGCGGTCATGGACGGTGATGACCCGTCCGTTGCGGACAGCACGTTGTGCGGTTTCTGCCGTGCGGCTGCGGACCGTCATCCTGAGCTGGCGATCGCGTACCTGGACGTTGACGAGAACCCGTCGGCGTACGCCGACAAGATCGTCAAGGAGTTCGCCGCCGGCCTGGGCGAGGGCGTGGTCGCGTACCGAGGCGGTGTGCGCCGCACGGAGGGGTACCGACCCCTCGACGCGCCGTTCACCGATCGTGCGCGCGAAGGCGCGAGCCTCATCGTCACCGACGGGTTCGCCGGTGCGTCGGCGAGCCTGGCCCGGCATCTCGCGGCCGAACGCGGGGCGCGGCTCACCCTGGTCGGGCATAACCCCGTCCCGGACCGTGACGAGTGGCCGCACTGGCTCGACGAATCCTCCGGCCCGGAGCGTGCTCTCGCCGAGGCCGCGGCCCGACTCGGCGGTACGGTCGCGGCACCGGTCCGCGACGAGGCCGGGTACCTGGAGAAGACGGAACGGGAGCTCGCCGCTGGGTCTGCCCAAGGACCGGACCGAGGGCTCGTCGAGCGCACGCTGAACCGGCTCTGCGGCGGTTTCGTCTACGACACACTCGCCGCCGCAGGGGTGGACCTGACGGTGGGACGGGTCCACCGGCGCGCTGAGATCGCCGACCGCATGCGCATCCTGCCTAAGTTCGACAAGTTCCTCGACTTCTTCCTGGCGGTCCTCCACGAGGACGGGATCATCCGGTGTGACGCGGACCGCGTCGAGGTGCTGGCGAGCCGCGCGAGTGCGGACTTCCTGGACACCCGGACCGCACTGGAGGAGCTGCCCGGCTTCGACGACACGATCCTGTTCCTGGAGCACTGCGTACGCCACTACCCGGCGGCGCTGAGCGGCGACATCGACGCCGTCGGCGTCCTCTTCCCAGACGGCGATCCGAAGCGCCTGGAGGGCGCGTTCCGTGGGCTGCTCGACGCAAGCAACTATGCGGTCTACGGCTCGCTCCTGGGGCGGCTGCTGGCCCGGCTCGCTGACGACGCCGGAGGACGCCCGCTCAGAATTCTGGAAATCGGCGGCGGCAACGGTCAGTTGACGCGGATCGTCGCACCGCTGCTGCGCGACCGGGCCGTCCAGTACACCTTCACCGACATGGGCAGTTCCTTCGTCCGACGCGCCCGCCGGTCGGCCGCCGAACATGGCCTGGCCGACATGCGCTTCCAGGTCCTCGACATCTCCAAGGACCCCGAGGCCCAGGGGATCGATCCCTACTCCTTCGACGTCATCATCGGCTTCGACGTGGTTCACGCGACACCGCGCATCGACGAGACGACACGCAACCTGCGAGGCCTCGTCGCCCCGAACGGCCTGCTGTGCCTCATCGAAGCCGTCGTGTCCCTGAGGTGGGTCGAGATGCTGTGGGGACTCGCCGAAGGATGGTGGTTCTTCGAGGACGAGGAGGTCAGGACCCGTTCGCCGCTGATATCGCTGGACTCCTGGGACCGGGTGCTGGGTGAGCAGCCGTTCGCGGATGTCGTCTCGTTTCCGCGGCACGAGGCCGCGCGCGCGGCGACGGACTACGGCCTCGTGATCGCCCAGCAGCCGGAGGCCATCGGCACTCCGGAGTTCACCGCCCACCGTGACCGGCGTGCGCAGGAGATTCTGGTGGCGAACCGGACCCTCATCGAAACGGTCCGCGAGCTCGAACTGCTCGGAGCGCGGACCCTCGTGACCTCGGCGGACCTGACCCGCCCGGAACAGGTCGCCGAGGCCTTCCACGCCGCCCGCGAGTACTTCGGCGAGGTGGATGGCATCGTTCACGCCGCGGAGGCCGAGACCGGGGACCCCGCCGCCGAGTGGGCACCGGCGGAGATCTGGACCCAGGTGTTCGCCCAGGCCCGCGCCGCCCGTGCCGTCGCCAGAGCCGCGGCCGACATCGATGCTGGCTATGTCGCGTTTGTCTCCCCTCGTGCCGCGGACACCGATGGGAGGGTCTCCTTGAAGCGCGCGCTCATCGGCGGGTTCTTCGATGCCCTCGCCGCCTCCCGGCCGCAGCGGAACCGGTACGGGTCCATCCACTGGACGGACGACGGTGACGGAGCCGCGGTGACCCGGGCACTCGGCCGGAACGGAATCACTGTCGTGTCTCCGGAGGACCCCCGCACCGCGCTGGTCGCCGGCCGGGAGCGGCGCGGCGCGCTGCGACATGTCCGCCACCAGGAGGGCGCGCCCGCCGGTGAAAGCGTAGAGGGCGAACTGCTCACCATCTTCCGGCAGCTCTTCGGAACGGACTCGGTGGGCCTGCACGACGACTTCCACCACCTCGGCGGGGACTCGCTGCTGGCCTCCCAGGCGATAGCCCGCGTCCGCCGCAGGTTCTGCGTCGACCTGGCGGTCAAGGCGCTGTTCGACGCGCCGACCGTGGCCGGGCTCGCTGAGAAGGTACGTGAGGCGAACCGCGACGGCGCGCACACGGATGTCCCGCTGCTGCACGTGCCGCGGGACGGCATGCTGCCGCTGTCCCTGGGCCAGCAGTCGCTCTGGCTCGCCGAGCAGTTCAACGGGCCCAGCGCCACGTACAACATTCCTGGCGCCGTGCGCCTGATCGGCAAGCTGAACATCGATTCACTGCGGCGCAGCCTCGACGAGGTGATCGACCGGCACGAGGTGCTGCGCACGACCGTTCACGGCGTGGACGGCATTCCGGTGCAGCGAGTACACGACGATCTCACAGTGCGGTTGCCGGTTCAGGACGTTCGCGAGGACCAGATACACGACCTCGCCCAGGAGCACGCGCGTAGTGTGTTCGACCTCGAAACCGGTCCGCTCATCCGGGTCGCGCTGCTACGGATCGACGCAGAGGACCATGTGCTCCTCGTGAACATCCATCACATCGTCTCCGACGGCTGGTCGCTCGGAGTGCTCATACATGAACTCGTTGCGCTGTACACCTCGTTCGCACTAGAGGAACCGTCTCCGCTGCCGCCGCTGGAACACCAGTATGCTGACTTTGCCCAGTGGCAGCGCAGTTGGCTCGACGGCGAGGTCTTCGACGAACAGCTCGCGTACTGGAGGCGTAAACTCGCGGGCCTGCCTCCGCTGCTGGAACTGCCGACGGACCGGCCACGGCCCGAGGTGCAGAACATTCGCAACGCCGTGCACCGGTTCCTCGTTCCCGCGGAGCTGGCGGCCCGGCTCGGCGAACTCGGCCGAGCCGAGGGCGCGACCTTGTACATGACGTTGCTCGCCTCGTTCAAGGTTCTCCTCTCGCGCTACGCCGACACGACCGACATTGCCGTCGGAACGACGAACGCGAACCGCACACGCGCGGTGTTCGAGCAGATGATCGGCATGTTCGTGAACAACCTCGTGCTGCGCACGGATCTTTCGGGTAACCCGACCTTCCGAGAGCTTCTGGGGCGCGTGCGTTCCACGTCCGTCGACGCCTATGCGCACCAGGACTTGCCGTTCCTGACGCTTGTCGAAGAGATGAGGCAGGGACGTAATCCGAGCTATACGCCGCTGTTCCAGGTCCTCTTTCTTCTGCAGAAACTGAACATCACCCTTGAACTTCCCGGACTGGCGGCGCACACGCTCGAAGTCGATGCGCTGCATACGAAATTCGATCTGACGCTGTTCATGGAAGAGCATGAACAGGGGATCACGGGAACCTTCATCTACAACGCGGAACTCTTCGATGCCTCTACCGTCGACCGCATGGGGGCGCACCTCGTGCAGCTCCTGGCGAGTGCGGTGGACGAGCCGGAAGAGCGCATCGGGTCGCTGCGGATGGAGACGGACGACGAGATGAGGTTGCGGAACATGACCGAGGCCCATTCAAAGAAGTCGAAGCTTCAATCGCTGCGCAGCGCCAAGCGGCGCTCTGTGGAGATCACGCGTATCAGCCCGGTGAAAACGGGCTTCCTGCCGGGCCTGCCCGAAACTCCGCTCGTCCTGGAGCCCGCGGTCGACGGTGTCGATCTTCCCGGCTGGCTCCGCTCGAACCGGGAACTGGTCGACATGCACCTGCACCGTCACGGGGCGCTGCTGTTGCGGGGCTTCCACGGCGGATCGGTGGCAGCGTTCGAGGAGGCCGCGGGTGCGATCTGCCCGACGCTCTTCCGGGAGTACGGTGATCTGCCGCTTGAGGGCGAGTCCGACCAGATCTACAAGTCGACCCCCTATCCGGAGGACCAGTCGATCCTCTTCCACAACGAGAGCTCGCATCTGCACACCTGGCCGATGCGCCAGTTCTTCTCGTGCGTCGTGGCGGCCCGGGAGGGTGGCGAGACGCCGCTCGTCGACTGCCGCAACGTATATTCCAAGCTTCGCCCTGAACTGATCGAGCAGTTCGAGAAGAAAAAACTCCGCTACGTCCGCAACTTTATTGAGTCGGTCGATGTGAGCTGGTCCCGCTTCTACGGTACCGACGACCCGGCCGAGGTGGAACGCAAGTGCGTCGAGGCCGGTATGCACTTCGCATGGGGCCCGGACGGCACACTGAAGACCTGGCGACTGGCCGACGCGGTCCTGAAGCACCCCCGGACCCAGGAGAAGGTCTTCTTTAATCAACTGGCTCTGCATCACGCCTCCTGCCTCGATACCGAGACTCGGCAGTCGCTCGTCGAGCTCTACGGCGAAGTGGGAATGCCGCGCAACGTCTACTGGGGTGACGGCTCGGTGATCGATGACGACGTGGTGAACGAGGTCCGGGAAGTGATGGACCGCGAATCGCTCGCTTTCACGTGGCAGGAGGGTGATGTGCTGGTCATCGACAACATGCTTGTCGCGCACTCGCGTCGCCCGTTCGTGGGTCCCCGAAAGATCGTCGTGGCGCTGGGGGACATGAGCTCCCAGGAATTGGTAGCCGGAAACAGCTGATACCGCCAACCTCAATCGGCTGACATCAATGGAGAGTCGCAAACGATGAACGACGCCGCGGATTTTGACAGTTCTCCGATGGTCGGCTTCCGGCTTTCGCCGCCGCAGCTCCAAGCGTGGTCGCATTCCGCCGAGCGCCGGGCACAGTGCCGCATCGCGATGGAGGGACCGACGCACCGCTCCGAGGTCCTGCGCGCCGTTCAATCGGTGATTGAGCGTCATGAGTCGTTGCGCTCACGGCTCGTCCCGGTACCCGGCCTGGCGACGCCGCTGCAGCTGGTGGACGACAGCGGCGAGCCGGAATGGATCGACGACGTTCTCCCGGGCGATGCCCTCGCCGCGGCCGAGGCAGTCGACCGGGCGGCCGACGCCGACGTCCGCGCGCCCTCCGACGGCAGCTCGGACGGCGGCGCGGTCCGTGCCCGCCTCATGTTGGGCTCCGACCGGGCCGTCCTCGTGCTGACGGCCTCCGGAGTGTTCGTCGACCGCCGGTCGCTCGCCGTGATCTTCGAGGACCTCGCTGCCGCACTCGGGGGACGCACCCAGGACGAGGTGTCGCTGCAGTACCTGGACGCGGCGGAGTGGCTGCACGAGCAGACTGGCAGCGACGAGGCACGGGCCCGGATGGACGCATGGCTCGGCCAGGAACTCGCCGTTGCGGCGCGGCTGCTCACGCCCTTCGAGCCCGGAACGGGTGCCGGCTCCGCGGCGGTGCGTGTACCTCTCGACGGCCCGGCCGCCGCGGCGGTGGGACACTTGGCGACTCGGATCCGCTGTTCGGTCACGGCGGTTCTGCTCGGAGCCTGGCAGGTGCTGTTGTGGCGGCTGACCGGCGAGGAGCGGATGGTGACCGCCCTCCTCTCCACGTCCCGGGGTCTGGACGAACTCCAGGACGTGGTGGGGAACTTCGAGAGCCCGGTCCCGCTGCTCACTGTCATGGAGCCGGCGCGGGCGTTCGCGGCCCTCGCCAAGGACCTCGACGAGGCGTGGGCCGAAGCGCCCGTGGATCAGTTCTCCTTCGACGGGACGCGGACGACGGAGCCGGTGCCCTTCACCTTCGCCCGAACCGAGTTGCCGGCGGAGGTGCGCGCCGGCGGACGGCGCCTGGCCATGGAGGGTCTCGTCGTCTCACCGGCGGGGTCGCTCCTCCACCTCGACGTGGTTCAGGGAGCACAGGATGAACTCACCCTGGGCGTCGTACACGACGTGCGGCGAGTATCGGCTCGGCACGCAGAACGGATCGCCGGTCAGCTCGCTTCCGTCGTCCGTGCCGTCGTGGCCGATCCCGACGCACCGGTCGGCGACATCGGGCTGGCGGACGAGGAGGAGACCGCGCGTGTTCTCGCGCAGGGCACCGGTGAGCGGCGGCTGCACCCGGAGCCCCAGCTCGTTCACGCGCGTTTCGAGCGCTGGGCAGCGGAACGGCCCGAGGCGCTCGCCGCCGTGTGCGGAGGCCGCCGCCTGACGTACGGCGAGGTCGAGCGCAGGGCGAACCGGCTCGCGCACGCTCTGCGGGCGCGGGGGGTCGGGCCGGATGTGCCCGTCGGGCTGATGACCGAGCGTTCCCTCGAATACGTCGTCGGCCTGCTCGCCGTCCTCAAGGCGGGCGGCGCGTTTGTCCCCCTCGATCCGTCCCTGCCTGCCGCCCGGCTCACCCGCATGATCGAGGACGCGCACCCGGCGGCGCTCCTCACCGGGAGTGGTCTGACCGGTCCCGTGACGCCACACGGGATTCCGATGCTCGACCTCGACGATGCCGTGGAGCCGGACCCGCTGCCGGACGCGCCGCCCGCCGTGGACGTCCGCCCGGACCACCTCGCCTACCTCATCTTCACCTCGGGATCGACGGGCCGCCCCAAGGCGGTCGGTGTGCCGCACCGCGCCGTAGGCAACTACGTCGCAGGCGTCGTACCGGAGTTCGCCTTGCCCGAGGACGCCGTGCTGGGCACGCTGGCGACCACCGCGGCCGACCTCGGTCACACCGCGGTGTTCGGCGCCCTGTGCACCGGCCGGTCGCTGTTCCTCGCCGCGCCGGACGAAGTCCTGGCGGCCGACGCACTGGTCCGCCGCTTCCGCGAGCAGCCCGTGGACATGCTCAAGATCGTCCCTTCGCATCTCGCTGCGCTGCTCGACGCCGAGGACGCGGCCGAGCTGCTGCCCAGCACCTGCCTGGTGTTCGGCGGAGAGGAGCTTCCGGCGTCCCTGGTGGAGCGGGTGCGGAAACTGCGTCCCGGATTGCGCGTCGTCAATCATTACGGGCCGACCGAGACGGCCGTCGGTGCTCTCACGCTCACGGTGGCGGACGGGACCACGGGCCAGGTGCCCATCGGGCGCCCGCTCCCGAACTACCGCTCCTACGTCCTGGACGAGAAGCTGCGCCCCGTGCTGGAAGGCGCGCCCGGAGAGCTGTACATCGGGGGCTCCGGCGTCGCGCGCGGCTACGAGGGGCAGCGCGGCGCGACGGCTGAGCGCTTCCTTCCCGACCCCTTCACTGACGAGCCCGGTGCGGTCATGTACCACACGGGCGACCTGGTCCGGCAGCGGCCGGACGGCGCCGTCGTGTTCCTGGGCCGCGCCGATCAGCAGGTGAAGATCCGTGGGCACCGGGTGGAGCTCCGCGAGATCGAGGCGACGCTCCTGCGCGGCGAGCGTGTGAGCGATGCCGTGGCCGTCGTACGTTCCGACGGCGCTGACCCCTACCTCGCGGCGTACATCGTCGCCCGCCGCAGCGCCCACCTGCCGCCCGCCGAGCTCACGGAGCGGCTGCGAGCTCAGCTGCCCGACTACATGGTGCCAACCGCCCTCGTCGTGCTGCCGGTTCTGCCGCTGACTCCGAACGGGAAGGTGGACCGGCGGGCGTTGCCGGCGCCGGACCCCGACGCGTCCAGGACTGCGAGCCATGTCGCGCCGCGTACGGAAACGGAGAGCCTGCTCGCGCAGGTCTGGGCGGACATCCTCGGCTGCGAGAAGGTCGGTGTGCACGACGACTTCTTTCACACGCTTGGCGGCAACTCGCTGGGGGCCACTCGCGTTGTCGCCCGTGTGCGGGCAGCCACCAAGGTCGCGCTTCAGGTCGCCACCCTGTTCGAGTCCTCCACGGTCGCGCAGCTGGCCGAACTGATCGACGACGAGCGCGCGGCGTGCAAGGCGGACGCGGATGACACGATCACGCCGATCGAGCGCTCCGGACCGCTGCCCCTGTCGTACGCACAGCGCCGTATCTGGGTGCTCACCCAGGTCGACGGCGCGAACGCCGCCTACAACATCCCCGCCTCCTTTCGTATCAGCGGTCCCCTGGACACCGCCTGCCTGGTACGCGCGCTGAGTGAGGTGCTGCGCCGCCATGAGGCGCTCCGCACGAACTTCGCGACGGTGGACGGTGTTCCCGCGCAGATCGTCCGCGAGGCGTCGGCCGTCGACGTGCCGGTGCTCGACGTCCCCGCTCCGGATGTGCTGTCCAGGGCCCAGGCCTTCGCGGCGCGGCCCTTTGACCTGGAGCGCGACGAGCTGTTCCGGGCAGAGATTCTGCGCGTCGCACCCGAGGAGCACGTACTGCTTCTGTGCCTGCATCACATCGTCTCCGACGGCTGGTCGACCGCCGTACTCTGGCAGGAGATCGTGACGCTGTACAGGGTGTTCCGGGCGGACCAGCCCTCTCCGCTCGCGCCGCTGGCGATCCAGTACGCCGATTTCGCCTCCTGGCAGAACCAGTGGCTCGAAACCGACGGAATCCGTCCGCAGCTGGAGTACTGGACGGAGCAACTCCGCGGGCTGCCGGCCCTGCTGAACCTCCCCACCGACCGGCCCCGGCCCGCCGTCCAGGGGATCGAGGGAGCGACCGTCCCGATCACCCTTGACCGGACCACCACGGATGCGCTGCGCGCGCTTGCCGGAGAACGGCAGTCCACGATGTTCATGGCGCTGCTCACCGCGGTCAACGTCCTGCTGTCGCGCTACTCGAGCCAGGAGGACATCGCGGTCGGCACGCCCATAGCGAACCGTACGCGCGCCGAGGCCGAGGCACTGGTCGGTTGCTTCTTCAATACGCTGGTGATCCGGACCGATCTGTCCGGGGACCCGTCCTTCGAGGAACTGCTCGGGCGGGTGCGTGAGGTGACGCTCGCCGCGCAGACACATCAGGATCTCCCGTTCGAACGCCTCGTCGAGGCGCTGAATCCGCCGCGGGACCCCGGACACACGCCGCTCTTCCAAGCCCTCTTCGTCTACCAGACCGCGCCCGGCGACGGGCTCGACATGGACGGTCTCGGGATCGAGCCGCTGGCTCTGCCGGGAAGCGTCGCGAAGTACGATCTCACCGTCGACCTGGTCGAGAACGACGAGGGGCTGACGGGGCGCGTCGAGTACCGCACGGATCTCTTCGACGCCGCGACGATCGAGCGACTGGTCGACCACTTCACGGAGCTGGTCCGGGCCATCGTCCGCGAACCGGCGACCCGAATAGGCGAGTTCACCTTCCTAGGTGAGCCGGAGCGGGAGCTCGTCCTTTCCGACTGGAACCGGGACTACGTCGCTCGGACCGATGAGCTGTTCGTCGCCGATGCTTTCGAGGCGCGAGCGAAGGCCACCCCCCAGGCCACGGCACTGGTGTTCGGGAACCGCTCGCTCACCTATGGCGAACTCGACCGGGAGGCGAACCGACTGGCGCGGATCCTGCGGTCGAGGGGCGTCATGGAGGACGTCATCGTCGGCCTGTGGACCGAGCGGTCGGTCGAGATGGTCGTCGCTATGCTCGCAGTGCTCAAGGCGGGCGGCGCATACGTTCCGATGGACCCCGGCGCTCCCGTCGACCGGATCGCGTACATGATCGAGGACACCAGGCTGCGGTTCGTGGTCGCCCCGACGGCCCGCTTGGCGGAGCTGCCGGACGGTGTCGAGCTCATCGCCCCGGAGACGGACGCCGACGCGGACGGATCCTCGCCGGTCCGGGCCCTCCGCCCCGACCACCTGGCTTACGTGATCTACACGTCGGGATCCACCGGCCGCCCCAAGGGCGTGATGGTCGCGCAGCGGAACCTGGCAGGGTTCTTCGCCGCCATGGACCAGCGCCTCGGCGGCTCCACGCCGGGCACCTGGCTCGCGCTGACGCACTACACCTTCGACATCTCGGTCCTGGAGCTGCTGTGGACCCTGACACGCGGCTTCAAGGTTGTACTCGTCGGCGAGGAGCTGGTGCTGAGCGATGCCCGGAGACGCGGCTCCGACAGGGCTGTTGACTTCAGCCTGTTCTACTTCGCGAGCGACGCCGGCGAGCGCGGGACGGACAAGTACCGCATGCTGCTCGACGGGGCACGCTGGGCCGACGAGCATGGTTTCGCGGCGGTATGGACACCGGAGCGGCACTTCGGAACGTTCGGCGGGCTCTATCCGAACCCGGGCATCACCGCCGCCGCCGTCGCCGCTTGCACGAGCCGGATCGGAATCCGCGCCGGAAGCCTCGTGCTCCCGCTGCAGAACCCCCTCCGGGTCGCCGAGGACTGGGCGGTGATCGACAACCTGTCCGGCGGGCGAGTAGGGCTTTCGGTCGCCTCGGGCTGGCAGCCCCACGACTTCGCCCTCGCGCCGGAGAACTTCGCCGACCGCAAAGAGATCATGTTCCGCGATCTCGACGTCGTACGGAAACTCTGGCGCGGCGAGGCAGTACGGACGGTCTCGGGAACCGGCGACGACATCGAGGTACGGACGCTGCCCCGCCCCGTGCAGCCGGAGCTGCCCGTCTGGATCACGGCGGCGGGCAACCCAGAGACGTTCCGTCGCGCCGGTGCCGTCGGCGCCAGCCTGCTGACCCACCTGCTCGGGCAGTCGGCGGAGGACCTGGCGATTTCGCTCGACGTGTACCGCACCGCCCGGCGGGAGGCGGGGCATGCCGGCGAAGGGCATGTCACGTTGATGCTCCACACGTTCGTGTCGGACGACGAGGAGTTCGTCCGACGGACCGTGCGTGAACCGTTCAAGAACTACCTGCGCGAGTCCGTCGAACTCGTGCGTCCCATCGCCCGCTCGCGTGGACTGGAACTGGAAGACCTCGAGGAGACGGATCTCGACGCGCTCCTCGACCACGCGTTTGATCGCTACTACGGCGACAGCGGGCTCTTCGGCACTCCGGAGCAGTGTGCGTCGTTCGTCGGCCGGCTTCGCGAGACGGGGGTGGACGAAATCGCCTGTCTCATCGACTTCGGCGTCGGTACGGAGGAAGTGCTGGCGAGTTTCGAGCATCTCGACACCTTGCGCCGGACTACCGTTCTGCCGGTCCCCGGGGAGGCGCCGCGCGAGGACGTCGCCGGGCTCATCGAGCTCCACGGGGTGACGCATCTGCAGTGCACACCGTCGCTCGCCGCACTTCTGGTCGCCGACGACGACGCACGACGGTCTCTACGCGAGTTGGACTGGATGCTCGTCGGCGGTGAGGCGCTGCCGCCCGCGCTGGCCGGGACGCTGTCCGCGACCGTCGGCGGCCAGGTGCTCAACCTCTACGGTCCGACCGAGGCGACGATCTGGTCGACCAGCCACCCCGTCACCGGCGCCGACAACTCCATCGGTCGCCCGCTCTCCAACACCCTGGTCTACGTTCTCGACGGACGGCTCAACCCGGTCCCGGCCGGCATACCCGGAGAACTGTGCATTGGTGGCGACGGCGTCGCGCGCGGCTATCTCCACCGGCCCGATCTCACGGACGAGCGGTTCGTTCCCGACCCCTTCGCGGGGGACGTCGAGGCCCGGATGTACCGCACGGGTGACATCGTGCGCTACCGGCCGGGCGGTGAACTGGAGTTCATCGGGCGCCGCGATCACCAGGTCAAGGTGAACGGCTTCCGGGTGGAACTCGGCGAGGTGGAGTCGGCACTCGCCGACGCGCCGGGTGTTCGGACGGCGGTGGTCGTGGCGGACGACGACGGGCGCGGCGGCAAGCGGCTCGTCGCCTATGTCGTCGCGACGGACGGATTCGACGTCACCCAGGCACGCCGACTCTTGGAGGAGCGGCTGCCGCGGTACATGGTTCCCGCTCTGTTCGCCGAACTGCCCGCACTGCCCCTGCTGCCCAGTGGAAAGGTGGACCGCAAGGCCCTGCCAGACCCACTCGCCGAACAGCGGCCGGCCAACTCGTTCCTGGCGCCGCGGACGCGGCTCGAGGAACGGCTGGCACAAATCTGGCGTGAGCTCCTGGGGCTGCCGCGAGTCGCCGCGGATGACAATTTCTTCGAGCTCGGCGGCGACTCGATCATCGCGATCCAGATGGTCTCGCGCGCGAAGAAGGCGGGGATCGTCCTCTCCGCCCGCGACCTGTTCCAGCACCAGACGCTCGCCGAGCTCGCCGCGGTGGCCAAGGAGGGAGCCGGTCCGCGAGCGGAGCAAGGCCTGGTCCTGGGCGACGCGGAGCTGGCCCCCATCCAGCGCTGGTTCTTCGAGCAGGAGCTCGCCGACGCACATCACTACAACCAGGCCGTACTGGTGGACGTCACCACGGGAGGGCTCGACCTCGACCTGCTGGCGCGGGCACGTGACGCCGTCGTACGCCACCATGACGCCCTACGGAACCGCTTCGTCCACGACACGGCCGGCGTCCGCCAATGGACGAGCGCACCGGAGGAGAAGAGTGAGCCGGTCGAACACCTCGATCTGACGGACAAACAGCAACCGGCCTGGGCCGGGGTGGTCGCCGCGATGCAGGCACGGATCCAGGGCGGCCTGGACCTCCGGAACGGGCCACTGCTGCGCATGGTCTACATCGACTACGGCGGACGGCGCCCGGCCCAGGTCTACACAGTCATCCACCACGCGGTTGTCGACGGAATCTCGTGGCGCGTCTTCATGGAAGACCTCCAGGCGTGCTACGAGGCGCTGCGCGACGGCCGCCCCGTGCTGCTGCCGCTGAAGACCACCTCGTACAAGGAGTGGGCCGCGAGGCTCCAGGCACACGCGGCCGGCGACGAGACGCAGGCCGAACTCGGCTACTGGGCCCGCCAGGTCGAGCCACCGACGGCGCCGCTGCCGCGCGACCGGGACGGGGCCAACACCGAGGCGACAGCGCGGACGGTCACCGTGGAACTCTCGGCCGACGAGACGACCACGCTGATACGCGATGTGCGCGCCATGCACAGGACCGAGGCGCACGAGGTGCTGCTCCACGCACTGGCCGAGGCGTGCGCACCGTGGACCGGCTCTCGATCACTTCTCGTCGATGTGGAGGGGCACGGCCGCGAGGAGCTCTTCGACAACGTGGATATCTCGCGGACTATTGGCTGGTTCACGGCGATGTATCCGCTGCGCATCGACTCGCCGGCCGGCGACGACGGGCTGCGGGCCGTAAAGGAGCAGGTGCGGTGTGTCCCGAGGCGCGGTGTCGGATTCGGGCTGCTGCGTCATCTGGCCCCGGACCGGTCGGTTCGCGACCTGCTGGCCCAGGGGAGCCAGGCGGAGATCGTCTTTAACTATCTGGGACAGGCCGACGCCTCACGGCTGCCGGACTCGATGTTTGAACTGTCCACGGACTCTGTCGGCGCCTCGCACGGTGCGGCGCAGCGGCGCAAGCACCTGCTGAGCATCAACGGAATCGTGGCCGACGGGCGGCTCCGTATCAGCTTCACCTTCAGCGAGGCCGTGCACGACGTGGAGACCGTCGAGGCACTCGCCGCGCGGTTCACCGCCTCGGTGCGGCAGGTCCTCGACGACTGCCATACGGGTCGGCTAAGGGTCGATCCATCTGCTTTCCCAGACATCGACCTGACCCAGGAGGAGCTCGATGACCTCCTTGAGGAACTTGAGAGCTAGGACGGGACTGACGCGATGAACAGGACGAACGACATTGAGGCTATCTATCCGCTGTCGCCGCTCCAGCACGCGATGCTGATCACCTCGCAGCTCGCGCCGAACAGCGGTGTCTACGTCGTGCAGCTGTCGTTCGATGTCTGCGGGCCCCTCGATCTGAATGCGTTCCGCGCTGCCTGGGACGAGGTGACGGCACGGCACGCCGTCCATCGAACCCTGTTCATGAGGCTCGACCAGAGCCGTCCGCTGCAGGTCGTACGCCGACGGGTCGACCTTCCGTGGCGGGAGGAGGACTGGACGTCCCTGCGCGCCGACGAGCAGCGCGGGCGGTTCGATGCTCGTATGGAGGACGACCGCGGGCATGATTTTGATCTCTCCCGCGCACCGTTGATGCGCTGCCTCCTGGTGCGCCTATCGGAGGACCGTCACCGGTTCCTCTGGACTCGCCACCACGCGATCTCCGACGGCTGGTCGATGCCGATCGTGGTGACGGAGGTCATGCAGCACTACCGGGCCCGGGTGAGCGGTGGAACAGCACCGCTCGCTCCGGCCGTGCAGTACCGCGAGTACATAGCGTGGCTGCGCGGGCAGGATCTTGCCGAGGCGGAGAAGTACTGGCGCCGGTCGCTCGCCGGAGTGCATGGGCCGACCTCGTTGGGCGTGGACCGGCCGTCGGCGGGCCGCCCCGGCCCCGGCCGCATCGCCAAGCGCAGCGTGACGCTCTCACGCGAGGCCACTGCGGCCCTCCAAGACGGGGCCCGCCGTGAGCGGATCACGCTGAGCACGCTGGTGCAGGGCGCTTGGGCGCTGCTGCTTCGCCGCTACGGAGGTGAACGCGACGTCCTGCTGGGGATGGTCGCCTCGGGCCGCCCTCCGTCGGTCAACGGTGTGGAGTCGATGGTCGGGTGCTTCCTCAACACGCTGCCCGTGCGCGTCCACGTCGACGACGAGGCGCCGGTGGCCGACTGGCTCCGCGGACTCCAGGCGGCCCAGGCCGAACGGGAGGAGTACGGCTACGCTCCGCCCGCCGAGATCCGGCGCTGGGCTGGCGTGCAGGGCGATGTGCCGTTGTTCGATTCGCTGGTGGTGTTCGAGAACTTCCCTATACGGAAGGCACTCGACCTCTCTGGCGGAGGGATACGGGTCGAGTCGATCCGGACGTCGGAGCAGACGAGCTTCCCGCTCACCTTGACGGTCGTGCCCGGCGAGCGGATGTCCCTCAAGATTGCCTTCGACGAAGCCAGGTTCGAGGGGGCCGCCGTCGAACGGATGCTGGAGCATTACCAGGTGCTCCTCTCCGGACTAGTCGCCGCGCCGAGCATGCTGGGCGAGTTGCCGGTCATGACCGGGGAAGAGGCCCGACGCCTGCTGGTCGACTGGAACCGGACCCGGGCCGGTCATCACGAACAACGCCCCGTGCATGAGCTCTTCGAGGCGCAGGCGGCTGCGACGCCCGATGCGACGGCGGTCATCGCCGGTGAGGTGCGGCTCACCTACGCGGAGCTCGACGCACACGCGAACCGGCTCGCGCGCCGGCTACGGGCTGCGGGCGTTACCTCCGGGGCGTTCGTGGGTGTGTGTCTCGACCGGGGCGCCTATCTGCCCGCGGCGCTGCTGGCCGTGCTGAAGGCGGGCGCGGCGTATGTGCCGCTCGATCCCGCCTACCCGCCGTCGCGCATCGACCGGATCCTCAGCGACGCGTCCCCGGTCGTGGTGCTGGCGCAGGCGTCGACGCGCCCGGCGCTGTCCCGTTCGTCGGCCCCGCTGTTGGCGGTGGACGAGGAGGGGGGCGCGAACGAGGCAGCCGGGTCCGACGCCTTGGCCGACGATGCCGCCGTGCACGAGCAGTCGGTCGCTCTGGTGATCTACACATCGGGTTCGACCGGCAGGCCGAAGGGCGTACGGATCACGCATCGCAACGTCGTGTCGCTCCTTATGTGGGCGAAGGAGGTCTTCTCCGCGGACGAGCTCGAAGGGACCCTCGCTTCGACGTCGATCTGCTTCGACCTCTCCGTCTTCGAGCTCTTCCTGCCACTCACCACCGGAGCCACCGTCATCCTCGCCGACAACGCGCTCCTGCTTCCGTCCCTGCCCGCGCGTGACCGGGTGACGCTGGTGAACACGGTCCCCTCCGCGATGGACACGCTGCTGCGCCTCGGCGGACTGCCGGAAGGCGTACGTGTCGTCAACCTCGCGGGCGAGCCGTTGCCGCGCGGTCTCGTTGACCAGCTCCACGCGCGAGACGGTGTGCGGAAGGTGTACAACCTGTACGGGCCCTCCGAGGACACGGTGTACTCGACGTTCACCCTCGTCCCCGAGGACGGCGCCAAGCCGTTGATCGGGCGTCCCATCGCGAACGCGCAATCCTATGTCCTCGATTCGGCGATGCGGCCCGTGCCGACCGGCATCGCTGGAGAGCTCTACCTCGGAGGCGACGGCGTCTCCCAGGGGTACCACCGCCGGCCGTCGCTGACTGCCGAGCGCTACGTCCCTGATCCGTTCGGCGGACGGCCTGGAGCACGCCTCTTCCGGACCGGGGACCTGGCCCGTTGGCTCCCCTGCGGCGAACTGGAGTATCTCGGCCGGAACGACCGGCAGATCAAGCTGCGCGGCTTCCGGATCGAGCTGGGCGAGATAGAAGCGGTGCTCCGGGAGATCACGGGTGTCCGTGACGCGGTGACGGCTGTGCGTGAGGACCAGCTGGGCACCAGGCGTCTTGTGGCGTACGTCGTCATGGAAGAGGGACACGGCTTCGACCGAGGAGACGCCGTGGCCGCGGTCCGGGCGGCGCTCCCCGAGTACATGACCCCCGCCGCGTTCGTTGAGCTGCCGGCCATCCCTCTCACGCCCAACGGAAAGGCCGACTGGACCGCGTTGCCCTCTCCCGAACCCGAGCGGGCGCAGCGCGCCTACCGGAAACCCGAGAACGAGATCGAGAAGACCATCGCCGCGGCCTGGTCGGAGGTCCTCGGTGTATCTCGACCGGGAGCGGATGACGGGTTTTTTGATATCGGAGGGAATTCGATTCTGCTCGCCAGGGTCTTCGGTCACTTGAAGGTCGTTTACCCCGAGAGACTGAACATGATCGATCTGTATAGATACCCGACGATCGCCTCCCTGGCCCGTCACATATCTGGGACGGAGAGCGAGCAGGCCTTCGCGGGTGTCCGGGGTCGTCTTGAAAGGCGCCGAGCGGCCATGGGTGAACGGAATGGAGGTAATCGGTGAGTGACGATCGAAGCATTGCCGTTGTCGGAATGGGTCTGCGGGCTCCCGGAGCCGCGAACGCCGAGGAGTTCTGGCAGAGCCTCATTCGGGGTAAGGAGTCGATATCCCGTCTCGGTGACGACGACCTCATTGCAGCCCACAGTGACCCCACGGTTCTGTCGAGTCCCGACCTTGTACGCGCGGCGGGAATTCTCGACGGGATCGAGAACTTCGACGCGGCGTACTTCGGGTACACGCCGCGCGAGGCGGAGATCATGGATCCGCAGCAGCGGTTCCTCCTTGAGGTAGCTGTCGAGGCCCTGGAGGACGCGGGCTGTGACCCGGCGAGTGGCGAGAGCACGACCGGCGTCTTTCTTGGGATCGGGCGCAGTGGATACTTCCTCCACCATCTGCTGCCGCGCACGGACCTGATGTCATCATTCGCCCGCCAGATATCTCTCTTCAATGATAAGGATTTCGCGGCCACCCAGATCTCTCACCGTCTCAACCTGACCGGGCCGAGCATGACGATCGGCACGGCGTGTTCCACCTCACTGGTCTCGGTCCATCAGGCGTGCAAGAGCCTCCTTGAGTTCGAATGCGATGTGGCGCTCGCCGGTGGGGCGACGATCAACGTCCTTCAGTACGGCGGCTACCAGTACCAGGAGGGAAACATCTTCTCTCCCGATGGTCATTGCAGGGCGTTCGACGCGCAGGCGCGCGGCACCGTCGGAGGTAGCGGCGTCGGACTTGTGGTGTTGAAGCGGTTGTCGGATGCGGTGCGTGATGGGGATGCGATTCGTGCGGTGATTCGTGGGTCTGCTGTTAATAATGATGGTGCGGATAAGGTGGGCTTTACTGCTCCGAGTGTGGCGGGTCAGGCGGGTGTTGTCTTTGAGGCGCAGCAGGTCGCGGGGGTTGATGCGGATTCGATTGGTTATGTGGAGGCGCATGGAACGGGGACGCCGTTGGGTGATCCTATTGAGGTGTCGGCGTTGACGGAGGCGTTTCGTGTGTCGACGTCGCGGCGTGGGTTCTGTGCGTTGGGTTCGGTGAAGACGAATGTGGGGCATCTAGATACTGCGGCAGGCATTGCCGGGTTTATCAAGGCGGTACTTGCTGTGGAGCGGGGAGTGATTCCGCCGAGTTTGCATTTTCGGCGACCGAATCCGGAGATTGATTTTGACTCGAGTCCGTTTTTTGTGAACGCGGAGTTGCGGGAGTGGTCGGGGTCTTTGCCGCGGCGGGCTGGTGTGAGTTCTTTTGGTATGGGGGGTACGAATGCGCATGTGATTGTGGAGCAGCCGCCTGAGGTGGAGCCGGATGCTGATTCGGTGGCTGATTGGGGTGTGTTGGTGACTTCGGGTAAGTCGGTGGATGTGTTGTCTCGTCAGCGTGTGCGGCTGGCGAAGTGTGTGGCGGAGTTTGAGGGGGGTGGGCTGTCTGATGTGGCGTTTACGTTGCAGACGGGGCGGGAGCATCATGAGTTTCGGGCTGCGGTGGTGGCTCGTTGCGGTGGGGATGCTGGGCGGGCGTTGGCC
>NZ_VJYK02000129.1 GCF_007097205.2 Streptomyces alkaliterrae | reverse complement strand
TCCCCGACCCACGCCGCCTCCGCAGCCGACCACCCCGACGGCCCAGCCGACACCGCCGCCTCCCGGCCGCCCACCGCCGGTCCGCCCTGCGCGAACGTCCGTGCGGGACAGGCCCGGCGGTGCTTGGGTGGCCGGATGGAGATCCTGATACTGGGCGGAACGGCTTGGCTGGGGCGGGAGTTGTCGCGCCAGGCAGTCACGCGCGGCCACCGGGTGACGTGCCTGGCCCGTGGCGCGAGCGGGCACGTCGCGGACGGCGCGCGGCTGGTGACCGCCGACCGGCGCGACGCCTCGTGCTACGCCCGGCTGCCCGACCAGGAGTGGGACGCGGTCGTCGAGGTCTCCTGGCAGCCCGGCTACGTCCGCGGAGCGCTCGACGCGCTGGGCGGCAGAGCCCGGCACTGGTGCTACGTCTCCTCTATCAGCGCCTACGCCTCCCACGCCGAGCCGGGCGCGGACGAGTCCGCCCCGCTGCTGCCGCCGACCGACCGCGACGACGTCGACCGCGCGCTCTACGGCGAGGCCAAGGCTGCCTGCGAGCGGGCGTCGACGGCCGCCGTCGGCGACCGGCTGCTGATCGCGCGCGCCGGACTCATCGGCGGCCCCGGAGATCACAGCGGACGGTCCGGCTACTGGGTCACCCGGGCCGCACGGGACCCGCGGGGCGCACTGCTCGCCCCCGACGAACCGGCCATGCCCACCCAGACGGTCGACGTCCGGGACCTCGCCGCCTGGCTGCTGGACCGCGCCGAGACCCGGACGACGGGCGTCTACGACACGGTCGGACCGCTTGTCCCGTTCGCCGACTGGCTCGCGCTCTCACGTGCGGTCGGCGGGCACACGGGCCCGGTGGTCGAGGCCCCCTCGGCCTGGCTGCTGGCGCACGAGGTCACCCAGTTCATGGGCGACGAGTCGCTGCCGATGTGGGCGGTCGAAGCCGGGAAGGAGGGCTGGGCGGCGCGAAGCGGGGCGGCGGCGCTGGCCGCGGGGCTGCGCCACCGGCCGCGCGTCGAACTGCTCGCCGACACCCTGAGGTGGGAGCGCGCGCAGGGTCTCGACCGCCCCAGACGCGCCGGCCTCAGCGCAGCCCGCGAACGCGCACTGCTCAAAGCGCTCGGTCGCGAAGCACTCGGACGCGAAGCACTCGGACGCGACGCGTCCGGCTGATCCCCTTCCGGCCGGATCGCGCCGTGCCTGGCAGAGTCCCGCCCGGCTGAACCGCGCCCCGCTGGACCGCACCAGGCCGCGCCACGTCCAGCGCAGGGGCCGGGCCCGCGCCCGACTGAACCGCCTCCGACTGAACCGCACCGGACCGCGCCGGGCCGGGCAAGGCGGGACCGCGTCCGGCTGGACCGCGCCAGGCCTGGCCGCGCAGAGCCGGGCCCGCGGCCGCTTGCGGAGCCACGCGGCTCGGTCGCCCGCGTCACGTCGCCGGCAGGCGGCGGCTCACGGCGTCGGCCAGATGCGGGTGAAGGCGGCGCGGGCGGCCTCGACCTCGTGGCGCTGGTCGGCGTGGAGGACGCCGAGGGCGTAGGCGGTGGTCGGGGCGATGCGCGGGGTGCGCCCGGCGGCTGCCGCCGCGGCGGCGGCCTCCGCTGCGTCGCGGTGGCGGTCGAGCTGGTGTCCGGCGAGCAGCAGCGCGCCGTGCAGCGGCGCCGTCGTGTCGTCCGCGCCCGGGTCGCCGACCAGGACCTCGAGCCCGTACCGGGTGAGGCGGGCGAGGTGGCGCACCTGGTGCCAGGCGGCGTCGTGGCGGCCCTCCTCGGCGGTCAGGGTGTGCGCGAGCGCCTGGCTGCCGGTCGGCAACGCCTCGACGGCCTCGACCAGCCGCCGGTGGGTCAGCTCGGCGAGCGGGCCGAGCGTCAGTTCGGCGGGGCGGTCGGCGGCCCGGTCCTGGACGGGGGCGTCGGAGGCGAGTACGGCGACCTCGTCGGCCACCGCGTGGAAGCGGCCGGAGCCGAGCGCCCGCAGGGCGGCGGAGTGGGCGCGGGTGCGGGCCAGGGTGAGCTGGCGTTCCAGCAGGGCGCCGGCCTTGGCCGCGCCGGCGCCGGGGCGGCCGGTGCGCGGCGGTTCGTCCCGCTCCCCGCCCGGACCGCCGTCGCCGCCCCCCGCCGGCGACGACAGCCTGTGGAGCGCGGCCAGCAGCCGGTCCAGCCGGGCCGCGTAGGCGTGTTCTCTGGCCAACACGCCTGACAACCAGCGCAGTTCGGCGCTGACCCGGTCCGCCCAGGCGCTGTCGAGCAGCGGGCGGAACGTGTGCAGGGCGCCGCTGATGCGGCGGGCCGAGCGGCGCAGCAGCCGCACGGCCTCGGCGGCCTGGGCCGCCGTCTCGGCGCTGCCGGCGTTCTCGTCGTGCAGTCGGAGGCCGCGCAGCAGCTCGGCGGCCTGCCGGTTGAGGTAGCCGGCCAGCGCCTCTCCCGCCGTGGTCGTGTCCTGCGGCCCGCGCGGGGCGGGTGGGCCTGCCGGCGGCGCCCCGGTGGGGGCCTCGGACGGCTCGGGGAGCCGTCGTGCGGTCAGGTCATGTCGTGGGACCACGTCGGCGCCTCCGGGCGTCGATGAGCATTTCCTGGACGTGTCGCAGCGGTCGGCCCTCGGCGTCGACGGCGTGCCTGGTCCATTCGCCGTCGGGTCCGAGGTGCCAGGAGGCCGTGGAGTCGGCGACGCCGGTCTCCAGCAGCCGGTCGATCGCCGCGCGGTGGCCGGGGTCGGTGACCCGGACCAGCGCCTCGATGCGGCGGTCGAGGTTGCGGTGCATGAGGTCGGCGCTGCCGATCCAGATCTCCGGCTCGCCGCCCCCGCCGAAGGCGAACACCCGCGAGTGCTCCAGGAAGCGGCCCAGCACGCTGCGCACCCTGATGTTCTCGCTGAGCCCGGGTACGCCGGGGCGCACCGCGCAGATGCCGCGCACCCAGACGTCCACCGGCACACCCGCCTGGGAGGCCCGGTACAGGGCGTCGACGACGGTCTCGTCGACGATCGAGTTGACCTTGATGCGGATGTACGCGGGGTGCCCGGCGCGGTGGTGGCCGATCTCCTTGTTGATCCGGGCCACCAGTCCGTCGCGCAGCGAGGTGGGGGCGACCAGCAGCCGCCGGTAGGTCTCCCGGCGACTGTACCCGGAGAGCCGGTTGAACAGGTCGGACAGGTCCGCGCCGACCTGCTGGTCGGCGGTGAGCAGGCCCAGGTCCTCGTAGAGCCGGGCGGTCTTGGGGTGGTAGTTGCCGGTGCCGACGTGCGAGTAGCGGCGCAGGTGCTCGCCCTCCTGCCGGACGACGAGCGAGAGCTTGCAGTGCGTCTTGAGGCCGACGATGCCGTAGACCACGTGGCAGCCGGACTCCTCCAGCTTGCGCGCCCACTTGATGTTGGCCTGCTCGTCGAACCTGGCCTTGATCTCCACGAGGACCAGCACCTGCTTGCCGGACTCGGCGGCGTCTATGAGCGCGTCGACGATCGGCGAGTCGCCGGAGGTCCGGTACAGCGTCTGCTTGATCGCGAGGACGTCCGGGTCGGCGGCGGCCTGCTCCAGGAAGGCCTGCACGGAGGTGGAGAAGGAGTCGTAGGGGTGGTGCAGCAGCACGTCGCGTTCGCGAAGAGCCGCGAAGACGTCGGGGGCGGAGGCGGTCTCCACCTCGGCGAGGTCCCGGTGGGTGCCGGCGACGAACTTCGGGTAGCGCAGCTCGGGGCGGTCGACGGCCCCGACGATCGCGGACAGGCCCGTCAGGTCCAGCGGGCCGGGCAGCGGGTAGACCTCGGCGTCGGAGATCTTCAGCTCGCGCACCAGCAGGTCGAGCACGTACGGGTCGATGGTCTCCTCGACCTCCAGCCGCACGGGCGGGCCGAAGCGGCGGCGCATGAGTTCCTTCTCCAGCGCCTGGAGCAGGTTCTCCGCGTCGTCCTCCTCGACCTCCAGGTCCTCGTTGCGGGTGACCCGGAACATGTGGTGCGCCAGTACCTCCATGCCGGGGAACAGCTCTTCCAGATGCGCCGCGATCACGTCCTCCAGCGGCACGAACCGGCGCGGTGACGCCTCGAAGAACCGCGAAAGCAGCGGCGGAACCTTCACACGTGCGAAGTGCTTGTGTCCGCTGATCGGGTTGCGGACGACCACGGCGAGGTTGAGCGAGAGCCCGGAGATGTAGGGGAACGGGTGCGCCGGGTCGACGGCCAGCGGCGTCAGCACGGGGTAGATGCGCTGTCGGAAGAGAGTGAACAGGCGGGCCTGCTCCTTCTCCGTCAGATCGGCCCAGCGGATCAGGTGGACGCCCTCGTCGGCGAGCGCCGGGGAGACGTCCTGCTGGTAGCAGGCGGCGTGCCGGGCCATCAGCTCCCGCGAGCGGGTCCAGATCAGTTCCAGCACCTCGCGCGGCTGGAGCCCGGACGCCGAGCGGGTGGCCACGCCCGTCGCGATGCGGCGCTTGAGGCCGGCCACCCGGACCATGAAGAACTCGTCCAGGTTGCTGGCGAAGATCGCCAGGAAGTTCGCGCGTTCCAGCAGCGGGGTGCTGGGGTCCTCGGCCAGTTCCAGCACACGCTCGTTGAACGCCAGCCAGCTGCGCTCACGGTCGAGGAAGCGGTCGGCGGGCAGTTCCTCGGCTCCCTCGGCGGAGGGCGGCAGGTCGTCCGGGTCGGAGTCCAGACCCGCGTCGATCTCGGCGTCCCGGTCCGGGACGGAGGACCGCTCCGGGGCCAGCGTCGACTCCCCCGCCAGCCGGTCGCCGGACGAACCGTCCGCCGACCGGGCGGCGGCTATCGGCCCGGCCGCCGGGGCGGCTGCCGCGGAAGCCGCCACCGCGCCGGCGCGGGGCGAGGCGGCGCGGGTCGAGGCGGCCTTGCGGGAGGAGGAGGACTGCGCTGACTGGCTCATTCCCCTATTCTTCCGCGCGGCGGCCCGCCCGTCCCGCGCGGCTGGCGCGACCGGGTGGGCGGCGGCCGTCGCCTGGCCGGAGACGGGCTGATCGGGCTGCATTCCGCGATGCTCGCAAGCCAGTCTGAATCCATGGTTACGTCGACATGGCCGTAAGGAGATCCACTGAGGTGCGGCGAGGAGCCGGGGCCCTGGCGGGCCGGGGGCTCGCCGACGCGCGAGGGGCAGTGGTTCGCCACGACGCGGACGGCGATGTCGCGGCGGCGTGGACCCGCTGCCACAGGCACGCCCCTGGGACATCCGCTCTCCAAGCGACGTCGGCCACCAGCTCCGGCTTCGGGCGGGAGGCGCGCACCCCGGCGGCGGCGCGACCGGAGTCGCGGGCCCGGCGCGGATGTGCGCGGCTCCGCGCACGGCGCGTCCGGGCTCGGAGCCGCGCGAAGGCTGCCGGCGGGGCGGCCCGCCCCGTGGGGGTCAGTGGCCGGTGAGGTGGCGGGCGGGTCCTGCGCCTTGTTGGGCGGCCTGGTCCTCGGGATTGGCGAGCGCGCAGCTGCTCAGGGAGAGGCAGCCGCAGCCGATGCAGTCGGTGAGGTCGTCCCGCAGCTCCTCCAACTCCCTGATCCGCGCGTTCAGGTCCTCGCGCCAGCACTCGGAGAGCCGCTGCCAGTCCTCGGGGGTGGGGGTGCGGTTGTCCGGGAGGAGCGCGAGCGCGGCGCGGATGGCGTCGAGGGAGATGCCGACCCGCTGGGAGGCCCGGATGAAGGCGACGCGCCGCAGCGTGTCACGGGCGAAGCGACGCTGGTTGCCGGAGGTGCGGGTGCTGTGGATGAGCCCGTTGCGCTCGTAGAAGCGCAACGCGGACGGCGCCACGCCGCTCCGTTCCGCGACCTGGCCGACGGTGAGATGGCGTGCTTTCCAGGAGACAGACGTCATGCGCACACCATACCGCTTGACTTCAACCTGACTTCAACTGTGAGGCTGTGGTCAGCCGGGCGGGCCGGAAGCCCTCCGGGTGTGCCACGCGGTGAACTCGACTACCAGGAGACCGACATGACCGACCGTCAGCCCCGCCTCGCAGTGATCATCGGCAGCGTCCGGGACGGCCGTTTCGGCCCGACCGTCGCGAGCTGGTTCGCCGAGCGGGCCACCGAGCACGGCCGCTTCGAGGTGGATCTGATCGATCTCGCGGACCACCCGCTGCCCGTGGTGATGCCGGCCTGGGGCGGTGAGACGGACCCGGCCGTCGACCGCGTCCAGAAGGAGCTGGGCGCCCGGCTCACGGACGCCGACGCGTTTGTCGTGGTCACACCCGAGTACAACCACAGCTTCCCGGCGGCGCTCAAGAACGTCATCGACTGGTACCGCGAGGAGTGGTTCGCCAAGCCGGTCGGGCTGGTCTCCTACGGCGGCCAGAGCGGCGGCATCCGGGCCGCCGAACAGCTGCGGCAGGTGTTCCCCGAGATGCACGCGCTGACCGTCCGGGACGCGCTCAGCTTCCACAACGCCTGGGAGGTCTTCGGCAGCGACGGTCAGCCGAAGGACGCCGAGGCCACCGCAGCGGCGGCCAAGAACATGCTCGGCCAGCTCGAGTGGTGGGCCACCACGCTGGGCGAGGGCCGCGAGAAGCGCCCCTACGGCGCCTGAGGGCCGGCGGGCGCCGCCGCCCCCGCGAGGGGTCGGCGAGCGCCGCCGACAGAGAGGCGGCCCGGCATCCCGTATGTATGGAGGGGTGGGATGCCGGGCCGCCGCCGTGCGCCGGAGCGCCGTGAGCAGACTACGGTCCGCCGGCCCGAACGTTAAGTCGCCGGGCGCCGGTTGCCGGATCGCGTCCGCGGATCACCGGACCCGCGTCAGCGGATCACCGGACCCGCGTCGGCGGACCATCGGACCCGCGTCAGCGGATCACGGTGATCCGGTCGGCGGCCGGGGCCTTCAGCGGGTTCGCCGCGGAGCTGTTCCCCGTCAGGTACGCCTCCAGGGCGTCCCGGTCGAGACCGCCGACCACCGGGTTGGTGCCCTGGGCGAAGGTCGGGAACCCGTCGCCGCCGCCGGCGAGGAACGAGTTCATCGCGACCCGGTAGGTGCGGCCGAGGTCCAGCGGTTCGCCGTTCACCCGCACCGAGTCGGCCACCACCCGGTCCGCGCCGGAACGCGTCAGGTCCAGGGTGTAGGTGAAGCCGGCCGAGACCTGGAGGACCTTCGGCGCCCCCTCGTTCGGGCCGCTGACCTGCTCGCGGAGGATCTGGAGCAGCTGGGCGCCGGTGAGGTCGGCCAGGTTCACCGTGTTGGAGAACGGCTGCACCTCGAACGCCTCGCCGTAGGTGACCACGCCGTCGCCCTCGTCGCCGGAGGCCTTGTAGACGAGGTCGGTGCGCAGACCGCCGGGGTTCATCAGGGCCAGTTCGGTCTTCGGGTCGAGGGTCCGGGCGTAGGCGAGCTGCGAGTCGGCGACCAGGTCGCCCAGCGGGGACTCGGGGATCGTGCGGTCCTGGCCTATGTCCTCGGCGATCCAGCCGATCGGCCGGTTGGCGACCGGTCCGGCCAGCTTGTCCCAGTAGCCGATGAGCTTCGTCAGGTCCCGCGCCTTGGGCTGCTGCCGGTGCACGACCTTGTTCACGCCGCGCACGGAGGTGCGGACGATGTCCTTGGTGCGGCGGTCGTAGGACATGGTCAGCTCGGTGAAGAGCCGGCCGTTGGAGGCGCCGGAGGTGACCAGTCGGTCGTTGCCCTTCGGGTCCGGCACGGTGCACACGTAGGCCTGGTGGGTGTGGCCGGTGACCAGCGCGTCGACGCCCGCGTCGGTGCGGCGGGCGATGTCCACGATCGGGCCGCTCAGGCCGGCGCCGTCGGCGTCGCAGTTGTGGTTGTACGCCTGCGAGGACGGGTATCCGCCCTCGTGGATCAGCGCGACGACGGCGTTGACGCCCTTGCGCTTCAGCTCCTTGGTGTACTTGTTGATCGTGTCGGCCTCGTCGAGGAACTTCAGGCCCTTGATGCCCTCACCGGAGACGATGCCCGGGGTGTCCTCCAGGGTCACTCCGATGAAGCCGACCTTCACGCCCTTGAGGTTCTTGACCGTGTAGGGCGCGAGCAGCGGCTTCTTCGTCTTCTCGTGGACGACGTTGGCGGCGAGGATCGGGAAGTTCGCGCCCATGAAGCGGCGGTCGTCGGCGTAGCAGCCGTCCTCCGGGTGGCAGCCGCCGCGCTGCTTGCGCAGCAGTTCCTTCGCGCCCTCGTCGAACTCGTGGTTGCCGACGCCGACGACGTCCATGCCGACCTTGTTCAGCGCCTCGATGGTCGGCTCGTCGTGGAAGAGGCCGGAGAGCATCGGGGTCGCGCCGACCATGTCGCCGGCGGCGACCGTCACCGAACGCGCCTTGCCGGCCCGGGCCTTGCGCAGCGCGGTGGCCAGGTACTCGACGCCGCCGGCGTCGATCGCCTCGGTGCTGCCGTCCGGGTGCTGGTGGGTCACCCGTCCGCCGGAGCCGGTCGGCGGCTCCAGCGCGCCGTGGAAGTCGTTGATGGCCAGCACCTGGAGGTCGACGGTGTGGCCGTGCTTGCCGTGCTTGCCGTGCTTCGCGGCGCTCTGCGCCGTCGCGTCCTTCTCGGCCTTGCTGTTGCTGGCCTGGGCGGCGGGCAGGGAGACGGCGCTCATCGCGGCCACCGCGACGAGTCCCGTCGCGGCGACCGCGAGTCTGGTCGTCCTCCGGCGGGCGGGGGAAGTGGGCATGTCGTGTACCCCTCGGGGAGTGAATGGTCCGGCGCCCGGGAGCGTGCTCCCGGGCGGATCGCAGCAGACGGCAGCCTACGGTCAACGCGCGTAGCGTGTCAGGAGGGCTGCGGTGACCAACCGGTTGCCGGGGGGTGACACCGGACACGTCACCGGGGCCGCTCCCGGCCCGTCGACAGCTACGCTTCTGTCATGACTGACGTCGTTGCTGTAGAGCAGGTTTCGGACGACATCGTCCGGGAAGCCCTCGCCCTCATCGAGGAAGCCGCACGGGTGGACGGACAGCCGGCCGTCTCCGAACAGGGCCGGCTCCAGCTGCGCGGCGGGCCCCGCGAGGGGGTCACCCACTTCCTGGTGCGCTCGGGCGGCGCCCTGGTGGGGTACGGCCAACTGGAGGACGTCGACCCGGTGGAGGCGCCGGCCGGCGAGTTCGTCGTCCACCCGGCCCACCGGGGCCAGGGCTTCGGCAGGGCGCTCGGCCAGGCGCTGCTCGCCACCTCCGGACGCCGGCTGCGCGTGTGGGCACACGGCGGTCACGCCGCCGCCCGCCACCTGACGCAGTCGCTGGGCATGACCCTCTTCCGCGAACTGCGCCACATGCGGATGCCGCTGTCGGTCGACGCGTTGCCGGAGGCGCGCTACCCGGACGACGTGGAGGTCCGCACGTTTGTCCCCGGCAAGGACGACGCGGCCTGGCTCGCCGCCAACGCCGCCGCGTTCGCCCACCATCCCGAGCAGGGCGCCCTCACCCAGCGCGACCTGGACGCCCGCAAGGAGGAGCCGTGGTTCGACCCGGCGGGCTTCTTCCTCGCCGAGCGCCGGGGCGAGCTGGTCGGCTTCCACTGGACGAAGGTGCACGAGGCGGAACGACTCGGCGAGGTCTACGTCGTCGGTGTCGTCCCGGACGCGCAGGGCGGCGGCCTCGGCAAGGCGCTCACCCTCACCGGGCTGCGCCATCTGGCCACCGACCGCCACGTGCAGAACGCGATGCTGTACGTCGACGCCGACAACACCGCCGCCGTCGGCGTCTACGAACGCCTCGGCTTCCGCATCTACGAGGTCGACCTGATGTACCGCACGGAGACCTGAGCCCCTACCGGCTCGTGTGCCGTGGCGGCCCACCGCGGGCCGCCACGGCGTTCGGCTCACTCAGCAGTCGCCGCCCCAGACGGCGTGGTTGAGGGTGACGTTGCCGTAGAGCCGGTAGGTGGTGCCGTTGGGCATGTCCTCGGGGTAGTGCAGGCAGCCCGAGGACGTGGCGCCGCCGGACCAGGTGGCCTTCCACCAGATGTGGTCGGCGCCGGGGTAGCGCTTCCCGTGGTTGACGATCGACATGCCGTTGGACGACTTGAGGTTGTAGAGGTTGCCCTTCGACTTCCATGTCGGCTTGCCGCTGAACGACGTGTTGTTCCAGACGCACACGTACTCACGCGGGCAGTCGCTCTTCGCGGCGGACGCGGCCGGGGCCATCGCCAGACCCGTGACCGCCAGACCGAGAGCGCTGACCCCGACAACCGCACGACGAAGTATGTTCCGTTTCACCGGTTTCCTCCTGGTGTGTAGGGCTTCGCGGAGGAGAGTAGTAAGGAAGCCGGCAGTGCGTACCCTCGGACATCCGAGGGCAGCCATCTCGACTCCCCATGCGTCACCCGGAGTTCAGCGGAGGCCCATGCCGGGCGACTTCGGTGCCGTCGCCTCGTGGGGCAGGGTGAGCGGGGTGCCGGAGGCGTCGTGGCGGCGGGGTGCGCGCCGACCGGTGAGGGCCACGAGGGCGGCGAGGACGAGCACGGAGAGGGCGGCGGCGGTCAGATAGCCGGCCTGTACGGAGAGTCCGTCGACGACGGGCCCGAGCAGCAGCGGCGACGCGAACTGGCCGGTGAACACCGCCGTCCCCGACAGCGCGACGGCCCGCCCCTGCTGCCCGGCCGGCGCGCTGTCGCCGAGCAGCACGGTGGCGGCCGGCATCATCACACCGGCGCCCAGACCGAACAGCGCCAAGGCGAGGACCGCGAGGACAAGCGAGGAGGTCAGCCCGAGCAGCACGAAGGCGGCGGCCCACAGCACGACGGCCGAGCGCAGGATCGTCAGGTAGCCGAACCGCCCACGCAGCCGGGCGTATCCGAGGCCCACGAGCATCATGGCAAGGGTGCTCGCCATGTTCACGAGCGCGACCAACAGCGGTGCACTGACGCCGAGTTCGGCGAGGCGCAGCGGCATGAAGACGACCAGGGCGTAGAGCAGTACGGCGACGGCACCCAGCAGGGCGCTCCAGCCGAGCACGGCGGGCGCGCGGCGCAGCATGGTCAGGGTGCTCCCGGACGGCCCCGGCCGCGTGTCGGTGCCGGTGAGCCGCCCGGCAGGCATGACACACCAGACGGCGACGCCGAGCGGTACACCCAGCAGGTAGATCGCGAAGGGCGCGTGCCAGCTCAGGCCGCCGACCGCACCGGCGAGCAGCGGCCACGCGACGCCGCCGAGGCTCATCGCCGTCGAGCGCCAGCCCATCACCCGGTCCCGCACGGACCCCCGGTAGAGCGCGAGCATGGCGACGGTGGTGGCGGAGAACACCACGGCCGCCCCCACGCCGAAGACGATCCGGCCGGCGATCAGCGCCGGGTAGGAGTCGGCGACCATGCCCGCGCCGCCGGCCACGCCGTAGATCACCAGACCGGCGGCGAGCGGGGTGCGCACGCCGACGCGGTCGATCAGGGCGCCGACCGCCGGGCTGACGACGGCGACGACCAGCGCGTGCGCGGTGAGGACAAAGCCGACGGCGGTGCCGGAGACGCCGAGTTCGCCGCGTATCACCTCCAGCACGGGAGCGAGCACCGCGCCGGCCATCACGGCCAGTGTGGAGGCCAGCAGCATGACGGCGAGCACCGCCCGGCCGCCGCCCGGTTCTGTGGTTGTCGTCCGCATCTGGCACTCCGCTCGTCGCCGGCCGTGAAGCACCCGCCCGGGCTGGGCCGCCGGGGCGGGTGATCCGGTTACGGGACGACGGTAGGAGCTCAAGCGCGCTTGAGGTCAAGCGCCGGTGTTCAGGCGCGCTTGAACCTCCTGCCTCAGGGGACGCGCGGCGGGTGCTCCGGTGGCGGCGCGGGCGCGCCGGGCAGCGCCAGGCACGCCTCAGTGCCCCCGCCGGACAGGGGCCGCAACTCCACGGTCCCACCCGCCCGTTGGGCGGTGCGGGCGACGATCGACAGTCCGAGACCGGAGCCCGGCAACCCACGGGCGCTGGGGGAGCGCCAGAACCGGTCGAAGACGTAGGGCAGTTCCTCCGCCGGAACGCCGGGCCCTTGGTCGCGCACGCACAGCACGCCGCCGCTCAGCGACACCGTCACCTCACCTCCGGCCGGGCTGAACTTCACCGCGTTGTCGAGCAGGTTGACCACCGCGCGTTCCAGCGCGGCCGGCTCGGCCCGCACGTACCAGGGCGTCAGATCGGCACTGATCGTGATGCCCGTCCCGCGCAACCGGACCCGCTCGACGGCCCGTTCGGTGGTCTCGTGCAGCCCGACGACCTCGGTGGCGGCCTGCGCCGGGGACGACTCCGGCCGGGACAGCTCCTGGAGATCGCCGATGAGCGCGGAGAGTTCGGCCATCTGGGAACGCACCGAGTCCAGCAGCTCCCGCCGCTCCCGCTCGGGCAGCGGACGGCCGGTCCGCTCGCTGCGCACCAGCAGGTCGATGTTCATCCTCATCGAGGTGAGCGGGGTGCGCAGCTCGTGTCCGGCGTCGGCGATGAGCTGCTGCTGGAGGTCGCGGGAGGCGGCCAGCGCCCGCGTCATGCTGTTGAAGGAGCGGGAGAGCCGGGCGATCTCGTCGTCCCCCTCGACGGGGATTCGGACGGCGAGATCCTCCGTTCGCGCGACGTGCTCGACGGCGTCGGCGAGCCGGTCCACGGGCCGCAGCCCGGCCCGGGCGAGCGCCACACCCGCACCCGCCGAAGCCAGCACTCCCCCGGCGGCGACCAGCCCGAGCACCAGGCCGAGCCGGTCCAGCGACGCCTTCACCTCGTCCATCGGTCTCGCCACCGACATCGCCGCGTCCGTGCCCGGCAGCGGCTGTGTGAGCACCCGGTAGACGGTGCCGTCGGCGGCGGTCGCGTTGTGCAGGGACTCCGGCGCCTCGCCGCGCGCGACCTCCAAGTCATTCGGACTCACGTCCAGTTGGCGCTGGCCGAAGACCACACAACTCGTGCCGTGCCGGTCCACGATCCGCACGGTGGAGGCGAACGGGTTGGCGTCCTCGGCCCGCTCGTCGGACGGCACCGTCACACAGCGGCCCGCCTCCACCTGCCGCAGAACCAGCTGCACCGGCACCTGGCTGCGCCGCAGCGAGTCGTCCAACGAGGCGACCAGCTGCTCCCGGACGAGCAGCCAGGCGGCTAGCGAGCAGGCGGCCACCGCGAGCGCCACCACGGCGGCCGTCAGCAGCGCCAGCCTGCCGCGCAACGGCAGCCGCGCCACGCGACCGCTCGGGCGATCGCTGCCCATGGCCGCGTCCCCCGTCATCACGCGGCGCCCGGCCCGGTCGGCGGCTCACGCAGCACGTAGCCGACGCCGCGCACGGTCTGCACCAGCCGGGGCTCCCCACCCGCCTCCGTCTTCCGCCGCAGGTACATCACGTACACGTCCAGCGAGTTGGAGGACGGCTCGTAGTCGAATCCCCAGACCGCGTGCAGGATCTGCTGCCGCGTGAGCACCTGTCGTGGGTGGTTGAGCAGCAGCTCCAGCAGGGTGAACTCGGTGCGGGTCAGCTCCAGCGGCCGCCCGCCGCGCGTCACCTCGCGCGTCGCCGCGTTCATCCGCAGGTCGGCGAAGACCAGCTCGTCGGACTCGCCGGCCACCTCACCGCCGCCGCGCTCGTACCCGCTACGCCGCAACAACGCCCGTACCCGCGCGAGCAGTTCGTCCAGCTCGAACGGCTTCACGAGATAGTCGTCCGCGCCGGCGTCCAACCCGGTGACCCGGTCGCCGACGGTGTCCCGGGCAGTCAGCATCAGGATCGGCACCCGGCGGCCCTCCGCGCGCAGCCGCCGCGCCACCGTCAGCCCGTCCATCCGGGGCATCTGCACGTCCAGGACGATCAGCTCCGGCTCCGGGCCGGCGGCGACCCTGGCCAACGCCTCCACGCCGTCCACCGCCAGGTCGACCTCGTAGCCCTCGAAGCCGAGACCGCGCCGCAGCGCGTCCCGCACCGCCGGCTCGTCGTCGACGATCAGCACACTCATGTCGGTGAGTGTGCCACCGGCCTCGGCCGGGCCCTCAGCTCCCCGCGCGCAGGTCGTCAAGGATCTTCACCACGTCGTCGATCGGGATCGCGAAGCCGAGCCCCACGTTGCCGGCCTGGCCGCCCTGCCCGGGGCCCCCGCCGGTCGGCGAGTAGATCGCCGAGTTGATACCGACGACCCGGCCCGCCATGTCGAAGAGCGGACCGCCGGAGTTCCCCGGATTGAGCGCCGCGTCGGTCTGGATCGCCCGGTAACTCGTCGTACGCTCGCCCAGGTCGCCGTTGTACCGGCCGCCGCCGTACTCGAACGGCCAGTGCTCGCGCTGCCGCTCCCGCTCCCCGTCCTCCCGCGGCACGGTCACCTCCCGATCCAGCGCGGAGACGATCCCGCTGGTCACCGACCCGGTCAGCCCACTCGGCGAGCCGACGGCCACGACCTGGTCGCCCACGCGCAGCGACTTCGACCCGCCGAGCGCCGCCGGGGTGAGCCCGCGCACGCCCTCCGCCTTCAGCAGCGCCATGTCCAGATCCGGATCCGTGCCGACGACCCGCGCGCTGACGGTACGCCCGTCGCTCAACCGCACCTGGACGCGGTCGGCACCGGCCACGACGTGGTTGTTGGTCAGGATCTCCCCGTCCTTCGAGATCACCACCCCGGAGCCGGTGGCGCTGTCGGTACGCACCTCGACGACACTGGGCGTCACCTTCGCGGCGACGGACGCGACGGTGCCGGTGCCGTCCGCGCTGACGTTGGTGGCGTCGGCGCTGCCGCCGGGACCAGCGTCGGGCCGCCCCGCCGCCCACTGCCCACCTGCGACACCGACAGCCGCCC
>NZ_VJYK02000128.1 GCF_007097205.2 Streptomyces alkaliterrae | reverse complement strand
GCTCTGACTCCACCGCGTCCCGGCGGGGTGGCCGCCGGGACGCGGTGGAGTCAGAGCAGGTTGCCGGCGTGGTGCGGTTTGCGCAGCCGGAACCAGTAGAAGCCGTGCCCGGCGAGGGTGAGCAGGTACGGCCGGGGCCCGACGGAGGGGAAGGTCACGCCGCCGAGCAGTTCGATCGGCTGGCGCCCGGTGAAGGCGCCCAGCTCGAGTTCGGTGGGTTGGGGGAAGCGCGAGAAGTTGTTCACGCACAGCACCACGTCGTCCTCGCTGCCGCTGCCGGCCGGGAGCTTCATCTCCCGGATGTAGGCCATGACGGCGGGGTTGGAGGAGGGGAGTTCGTGGTACTCGCCCAGCCCGAAGGCGGGGTTCTGCTTGCGGATCTCGATCATTCGCCGGGTCCAGTGCAGCAGCGAGGACGGCGAACTCATCGACGCCTCGACGTTGGTCACCTGGTACCCGTAGACCGGGTCCATGATCACCGGCAGCGTGAGGCGGCCCGGATCGCTGGAGGAGAAGCCAGCGTTGCGGTCCGGGGTCCACTGCATCGGCGTGCGCACGGCGTCCCGGTCGCCGAGCCAGATGTTGTCGCCCATGCCGATCTCGTCGCCGTAGTAGAGGATCGGCGAGCCCGGCAGGGAGAGCAGCAGCGCGGTGAACAGCTCGATCTGGTTGCGATCGTTGTCCAGCAGCGGGGCGAGGCGGCGCCGGATGCCGATGTTGGCCCGCATCCGCGGGTCCTTGGCGTACTCGGCGTACATGTAGTCGCGTTCCTCGTCGGAGACCATTTCCAGCGTCAACTCGTCGTGGTTGCGCAGGAAGATGCCCCACTGGCAGCCGGACGGGATGGCCGGCGTCTTGGCGAGGATCTCGGAGACGGGGTAGCGGGACTCCCGGCGGACCGCCATGAAGATGCGCGGCATCACCGGGAAGTGGAACGCCATGTGGCACTCGTCGCCGCCGCTTGTGTAGTCGCCGAAGTAGTCGACGACGTCCTCCGGCCATTGGTTGGCCTCGGCGAGCAGCACGGTGTCCGGGTAGTTGGCGTCGATCTCGGCCCGGACGCGTTTGAGGAAGGCGTGCGACCGCGGCAGGTTCTCGCAGTTCGTGCCCTCCTCCGCGTACAGGTAGGGCACGGCGTCGAGTCGGAAGCCGTCGATGCCCAGGTCCAGCCAGAAGCGCAGGGCGGAGATCATCTCGTCCTGGACGCGCGGGTTCTCGTAGTTGAGGTCCGGCTGATGGGAGAAGAACCGGTGGAAGTAGTACTGCTTGCGCACCGGGTCGAACGTCCAGTTGGACTGCTCGGTGTCGACGAAGATGATGCGCGCGTCGGCGTAGCGGGTGTCGTCGTCCGCCCAGACGTAGTAGTCGCCGTACGGCCCGTCGGGGTCGGTGCGGGACTGCTGGAACCACTCGTGCTGGTCGCTGGTGTGGTTCATCACCATGTCGATGATGACGCGCATGCCGCGTTGGTGCGCGGCGTCCACGAACTCCACGAAGTCGGCCAGGTCGCCGAACTCCGGGAGCACGGACTGGTAGTCCGCGACGTCGTAACCGCCGTCCCGCAGCGGTGACTTGAAGAAGGGCGGCAACCACAGGCAGTCGACGCCCAGCCATTGCAGGTAGTCGAGCTTCGCGGTGAGGCCCTTCAGATCGCCTACGCCGTCGCCGTTGCTGTCCTGGAACGACCGCACCAGGACCTCGTAGAACACGGCCCGTTTGAACCACTCGGGATCGCGGTCCTTGGCGGGCGTGTCCTCGAACGTGTCGGGGACAGGCTCATTGACGCTCATCGTTGGGTGACCCTCCGGTCTGTGAGGACGGTCGCAGGGCAAAGATGTGCGCCGGGGCCGGAACATCGGCTCTGCCGGGCTCCAGGCGCACATAGTTGTCCCTGCCCCAGTGGTAGGTCTCGCCGGTGAGCTCATCGCGCACCGGAAAGGGTTCGGCGCCACGTGCCTGAGCCGGGGTGAGGCCAAAACCTTCGAGTTCTGCCATATCCAACGACACGGTGGCCTCATGGGTGTGGTGCGGATCGAGGTTGACCACCACGAGTACCGAGTCGAGGTAGGGAGCGTTGCTGCGCTTGGAGTAGGCGAGGACGTGAGGGTTGTCCGTTCGGTGGAACCGCACGTCGCGTAGCTGCTGCAGCGCGGGGTGCTTGCGGCGGACGCGGTTGAGTGCGGTGATCAGCGGGCTGATCGTCTGGCCGTGCCGCTCGGCGCCCGCCCAGTCGCGCGGGCGCAGCTCGTACTTCTCCGAGTTCAGGTACTCCTCGCTGCCGGGCTCGGCGGGCTGTGCCTCGCACAGCTCGTAGCCGGAGTAGACGCCCCAGGTGGGGGAGAGGGTGGCGGCCAGCACGGCCCGGATCTCGAAGGCCGGACGGCCGCCGTGCTGCAGGTAGGCGTTGAGGATGTCGGGCGTGTTGACGAAGAAGTTCGGCCGCATGTAGGCGGCGGCGTCGCCGGCCAGCTCGGTGACGTAGTCGGTGAGCTCCTGCTTGGTGTTGCGCCAGGTGAAGTAGGTGTACGACTGCTGGAAGCCGACCCGGGCCAGGGTGTGCATCATCGCGGGGCGGGTGAAGGCCTCCGCCAGGAAGACGACGTCGGGGTCGGTGCGGTTGATCTCGGTGATCACCTTGTCCCAGAAGACGACCGGCTTGGTGTGCGGGTTGTCGACGCGGAAGATGCGTACCCCGTGGTCCATCCACAGCCGCAGGACGCGCAGGGTCTCGTCGACGATCTGCCGGTAGGACTCGCGTGAGCCGTCGAAGTGGATCGGGTAGATGTCCTGGTACTTCTTCGGGGGGTTCTCCGCGTAGGCGATCGTGCCGTCGGCGCGGGTGCGGAACCAGTCGGGGTGTTCGCGCACCCAGGGGTGGTCGGGCGAGCACTGGAGGGCGAAGTCCAGCGCCACCTCCATCCGCAGCTCCTTCGCGCGTGCCACGAAGTGGTCGAAGTCCTCGAAGGTGCCCAGGTCCGGGTGGATGGCGTCGTGGCCGCCGGCCGCCGAGCCGATCGCCCAGGGCGAGCCGACGTCGTGCGGTCCGGCGGTCAGCGAGTTGCCCGGTCCCTTGCGGAACGACTCGCCGATGGGGTGGATCGGCGGCAGGTAGACCACGTCGAAGCCCATCGCGGCGACCGCCGGCAGCCGCTCGGCGGCGGTGCGCAGGGTGCCGGAGACGGGTGGCCGGCCGGGCTCCAGGACAGCGCCCTCGCTGCGGGGGAAGAACTCGTACCACGACCCGAACAGCGCGCGGCGGCGTTCCACCTGGAGGGGGAGCGCGCGGGTCGCGCAGACCAGCTCGCGCAGCGGGTGGCGGCCGAGCAGGGCGGTCACCTTGGGGTCCAGCGCGGCGGCCAGCCGGTCGGCGGGGGCGCGGCTGCCGTCCCGCAGCGCGTCCACCGCGTCGAGCACCACCGCGCGGCCGTCGCTCTTGGGCACCTCGGCCGCCGCGCGCTCGTGCAGCTCCGCGCCCTCGGTGAGGGTCAGCTCGACGTCGACGCCGGCGGGGATCTTCACCGAGGCGTGGTGCCGCCAGGTGGTCAGCGGATCGCTCCACGCCTCCACGGAGAACGTCCAACGGCCGGGTGCGTCCGGTGTCACCTCCGCGCCCCACCGGTCGGTGCCGGGGGCCAGCTCCCGCATCGGTGTCCACGGACCGCTGCGCCCGGCCGGGTCGCGCAGCACGACGTTCGCCGCGACCGCGTCGTGCCCTTCCCGGAAGACGGTGGCGGAAACCTGGAAGGTCTCGCCCACCACCGCTCTCGCGGGGCGCCGACCGCAGTCGACGAGGGGCTTGACGTCCAGGATGGGAATGCGACCGATCATGGGCTCACCTGGTGTAGAAACGGGAGGTTTTGTACTTTGTATCCGCTCCGGGGGTGCCTTGCTGGCTGCGTGCATGACCGCTCCTGTCCGCGTTCACTCGGCTGGGGGTCTTGCGTATGCGTCGCACGCCTCCTCCGAACGCCTCGGGCCGCGGTCGGGGCGGCCCGGTGAGCCGGTTGGGGAGGCGCGCGGGGTGCGCGGCAGGAGACTGCCCATCGCGCGGGGGCGCGTAATCGTCCGACGGGCGCCTGTCGACGACAAAAGCGGGACGGGTTGACATGTCAACCCGTCCCGCGCGTCGGTATGGCGTGTGGTCGATCAGCGATCGGTCGTCATCGATCGTGATCGGTCAGCGGCCGGTCAGCGGCCAGTCAGTAACCGGTCCTCCAGAACACCGGCTCGATCTTGTAGTCACCCTGATGAGCGACCACCTTGGGCGTCTGCCCCTTCGCCACCAGGTACACCCGGCAGGTGGTCACCGGCTGACCCTCGGTCAGTCGTTCGAACGACTCGTTGACGCAGGGCTTGACGGTGTCCTTGTAGTTGAAGAGCAGCTTGGCCTGTTCACCTCGGTCGTCGCGGAGCCGGGTGGCGACCTGGAGCGCGGAGCCGCGCGGGCCGTCCCCGCTGACGTACCGGTACTCGACGGTGACGTAGTACGGCGTCAGCTCGCGCTCCGGGCCGTTGAGCCGGACGTTCTCCAGGTCGCTCGCCTTGCCCCGGACCACGGACTTCGGGGTGACGTCCACAACGCCGCTCTCGTCGCCCGAGCGGTGGGTGAGACGGGAGGTCTTGCCGAGCGGGAGGGTCTGTCCGGCGTTCGCGTCGACCTTGCCGCCCGGCTGCGCGCCGGGTCCGTCGCCCGGTTTGTCGTCCGACCCGTCGGTGGGCTCGTCCGTCGGCTTCTCGGCCGGCTTCTCCGACGGCTCGTCGGTCGGCTCGTCGGTCGGCTCCTGGGAGGGGGAGTCGGAGGGCTGCAGGCTGGGCGGCGGGCTGGTGGGTGCGGCCTGGTCGCCGCCCGGGTCCTCGCAGGCGGTGAGCGAGGCCGCGACCGCGACGGCGGCGAGCAGCGTGGCGAAGCGTTGTCTCTGCATGGCGTGATTCCCCCGATGGAAATGCGAACACGGTTGCCGGGTCGGGTCTGACGTTCGAACTCCCGATCCGGCGCGTCCACATCATCAGCGCCGGTGAGTGGCCGAATCCATATCCCCGGCCGCCCTGCGACACGGCCGGAACACCGTGGTCACCGTGCAACACGCCTGTCACGGCCGCGTCTCGGCCTCCCACGGGACGGCAGCTTCCTGCCATGTCTCGGACGATCTTGCCTCCAGAGGGTGAAGTCGACCGAAACGCCATGAACCGCACCCTTGGGGCGCAAGCCGCCGCTACCTTCGAGGAGTGAAGGCCATTCGTCGATTCTCCGTGCGTCCCGTCCTCCCCGAGCCACTGCGGCCACTGAGCGAGCTGGCGCGCAACCTGCGCTGGTCGTGGCACCCGCCCACCACCGAGCTGTTCCGTCACGCCGACCCGGAGGGCTGGCAGCGTTCCGGCGGCGACCCGATGAGGCTGCTGGGCACGATCCAGGCGGCCCGGCTGGCCCGGCTGGCGACGGACCGGGGCTTCCTGCGCCGGCTCGGACTGGCCGCCGGCGACCTCCACGACTACCTCACCGAACCCCGCTGGTACCAGCAGGCCGCCGAGCCGCTGCCCCGGGCGATCGCCTACTTCTCACCGGAGTTCGGCATCACCGCCGCGCTGCCGCAGTACTCCGGCGGGCTCGGCATCCTCGCGGGCGACCACCTGAAGGCGGCCAGCGACATCGGCGCCCCGCTGATCGGCGTCGGACTGCTCTACCGGCACGGCTACTTCCGCCAGTCGCTCTCCCGGGACGGCTGGCAGCAGGAGCGCTACCCGGTGCTCGACCCCGACGAACTCCCTCTGGAGCTGCTGCGGGAGGCCGACGGCAGCCCGGCGGAGGTGGCGCTGAGCCTGCCCGCCGGGCGCTCGCTGCGGGCCAGGATCTGGCAGGCCCAGGTGGGCCGGGTGCCGCTGCTGCTGCTCGACTCCGGGGTGGAGGAGAACGCCCCGGCCGAGCGGGACGTCACCGACCGGCTCTACGGCGGCGGACGCGAACAGCGGCTGCTCCAGGAGATGTTGCTGGGCATCGGCGGCGTGCGGGCGGTCCGGGCGTACTGCCGGCTGACCGGCCACGCCGAGCCCGAGGTGTTCCACACCAACGAGGGACACGCCGGCTTTCTCGGCCTGGAGCGCATCCGTGAACTCATGGACGACGGCGCCCACTTCGCCGCCGCGCTGGAGTCGGTGCGCGCCGGTACCGTTTTCACCACCCACACCCCCGTGCCCGCCGGCATCGACCGCTTCGAACGCGAGCTGGTGCAGCGGCACTTCGGCGACGACGGCGAGCTGCCCGGCGTCGACGCGGCCCGCGTCCTGGAACTCGGCATGGAGAAGCCGGCTGCCGGTGAGCCGCCCCTGTTCAACATGGCCGTGATGGGGATGCGGCTCGCCCAGCGCGCCAACGGCGTCTCGACACTGCACGGCGAGGTCAGCCGGCAGATGTTCGCCGCGCTGTGGCCCGGCTTCGACCCCGCCGACGTGCCCATCGAGTCGATCACCAACGGCGTGCACGCGCCCACCTGGACGGCCCCCGAGATCGCCTCCCACCAGGGCGCGTTCAGCGACGCCAAGCTGACCGCGATCCGCCGCTCGCTCCGGGAACAGCTCGTCCACGAGGTCCGCCGCCGACTGCGCGACTCCTGGCGGCAGCGCGGCGCCTCGCCCGCCGAACTCGGCTGGATCGAGCACGTGTTGGACCCGGACGTGCTGACCATCGGCTTCGCCCGGCGGGTGCCGTCCTACAAGCGGCTCACCCTGATGCTGCACGACCGGGAACGGCTCACCCGGCTGCTGCTGCATCCGGAGCGGCCGGTGCAGATCGTCGTGGCGGGCAAGGCCCACCCGGCGGACGACAGCGGCAAGCGGCTCATCCAGGAACTGGTCCGCTTCACCGACGACCCCCGGGTGCGGCACCGCGTCGTCTTCCTGCCGGACTACGGTATGGGCATGGCCCGCCGCCTCTACCCCGGCTGCGACGTGTGGCTCAACAACCCGCTGCGCCCACTGGAGGCCTGCGGCACCAGCGGGATGAAGGCCGCGCTGAACGGCTGCCTCAACCTCTCCGTCCTCGACGGCTGGTGGGACGAGTGGTACGAGCCGGACTTCGGCTGGACGATCCCCAGCGCCGACGGCTCCGGCCTGACCGCCGAGCGCCGCGACGCCATCGAGGCCGCCGCGCTGTACGAGGCACTGGAGGAGCAGGTCGCGCCCTGCTTCTACGAGCGTCCCGGGCGCTGGCTGGAGATGATCCGGCAGACCCTGGACCGGCTCGGCCCCAAGGTGCTCGCCGACCGCATGGTGCGGGACTACGTGCACACCCTCTACGCCCCCGCCGCGCGCGCCCACCGCGAACTGGACGGGGAGTCGGCGGCCGAACTCGCCGACTGGAAGGCGCGGGTACGCGACCAGTGGCCGCGGGTGCGGGTCGAGCACGTCGAGGCGCAGGGCGCCACCGGCGACAGCCTGGAGCTGGGCGCCTCGCTGTCGCTGAGGGCCCAGATCAACCTCGGCGAACTGGCGGCGCCGGATGTGGAGGTGCAGGCGGTGGCCGGCCGGGTCGACGAGTCCGACACGCTGACCGAGCCGGTGACCGTACCGCTGAAGCCGGTCGGCGGCGCCGACCTGGAGGGCCGCTGGACCTTCGAGGGCCCGCTGGCACTGGACCGCACCGGCCCGTTCGGCTACACGGTCCGGGTACTTCCCGCGCATCCGCTGCTGGCCTCGGGGGCGGAACTGGGTCTGGCCGCCGCGCCGTCGGACGCCGCCCCTGGAACGGTCGGTTCCGGCATGCCGCTGCGCTGACGCGGCGGCGTCGCGCCGGGACCGCGCGAGGGCCCGGGCCCCGGGGCGTGACAGCCCCGGGGCCCGGGCCGTGGGCCGTCCGGCCCGGACTGCCCACCCGGTTCAACCGGTGACGTTCACCGCCGTCCAGGCCGCCGCCACGGCCCGCACCTCGGCGCTGTCCGCGCCGTAGAGGTCGCCGGCCGCGGTGACGGTGGCGCGACGGGCGTCCTGGTAGTCGGTCGTCGACGTCATCTGCTCGGTGAGCGCCTTGAACCAGATCGCCGCCGCCTTGTCGATGCCGATGCCTGCCAGCTCCGAGCCGTCGTAGGTCGGCGAGTCGTAGCTGACGCCGTTGATCTCCTTCTTTCCGCTGCCCTCGGCCAGCAGGTAGAAGAAGTGGTTGCCGATGCCGGAGGAGTAGTGCACGCCGACGTTCCCGGCGCCCGGCCGCCAGTAGTCCAGTGACCGCCCGTCGCGGGACGGCTGGTCCATGTAGCGCAGTGGCTTTCCGTCGCCGCGGATGTCGATGAGTTCGCCGACGTGGTAGTCGGCGCGGTCCACCGGGCTGTCCACGTGGAACTCGACGGCGGCGGCGAAGATGTCGGAGGTCGCCTCGTTCAGGCCGCCGGACTCGCCGGCGTAGATCAGCCCGGCGGTCGCCGACGTCAGTCCGTGCACCATCTCGTGGGCGGCGACGTCGACCGAGGTGAGCGGCTTGGCGTTGCCCGCGCCGTCCCCGTACGTCATGCAGAAGCAGCCGTCGGACCAGAAGGCGTTGGAGTAGTTGTTGCCGTAGTGGACCCGGGTCAGCGCCGCCTCGCCGTCGCCCCTGATGCCCTGGCGGCCGTGTACGTCGCGGAAGTAGTCCCAGGTCACCGCGGCGCCGTGGTGGGCGTCGACGGCGGCGGTCTCCCGGTTGCCCGGGGTGCCGTCGCCCCAGACGTCGCGGCGGCTGGTGAGGAGGGTGCCCTGACCGGACTGGCCGTTGTTCATGTCGTGGGTGCGGGCCCCGCCGCGCGCCGCGTCGACCAGCGAGTAGCGCCGGCCCTTGTCCGCCGTGGTGCCCAGTTTCACCTCGCCGGAGTACATGCTGTGGCCGGTGCCCTTGTGGACGCCCTGGTACTCCAGCAGCGTCTCGCCGGTGCGGGCGTCGGTGAGCTGGTGCAGCCGGTTCGGGGTGCCGTCCGGCTGCGTTCCGCCGACGACGCGCTGCCAGGCGAGCACCGGTTGTTCGCCGCCCGCCCACACCACCTTGCGCGGCTCGGTGCTGCCCTTGGCCGCGGCCCTGGCCGGCCGGTGCGCGGCGGGCGCGTCGGTGTTCACCGCGATGCCGGCGTCGGTGGCCCGGGTGACGCGCTTGGTGGTGCCGTCCTTCTTGCGGTGCACGACCAGGTCGCCGCCGATGACCGGCAGCCCGGCGTAGGTGCGCTCGTAACGGACGTGCACGTCGCCGTTGTTGTTCTTCACCACACTCCGGACCTCGAGCGCCTCTTTCGCGCCAAGGCCGAGCTCCCTGGCCGTGGCCCGTTTGGCCTCCGGCGCGTCCGCGGCGCGGACGAGGTCCAGGTAGGCGCCGGGGCTGAGCGCGGCCGGGGCCGCGCCGGGCGGACCGGGCGGGGCGGCGCCGACGGGGGCGGCGCCGAGTCCGGCCACGAGCAGTGCCGCGCCGGCTGCGAGCGCGACGGCGGTGGCGCGGCGACGGGATCTGGTTCGACGGGAGGTGGACGTGCGAGTCGAGGGAGTCGTCACACGGGCTCCTAGGGAAGTGGGGGGCGTCCCGGATGGCCCAGAGGATCGCATGAGCGACGCGTACATGTCAGGAGGGTGGTCGCGGCCTTGGCGTGAACTCGTCCGTTGCGCGGCGGAGGCTGTCCGGAATTCGAATCAACCCGCCGCGGGTCCGCCCGCGTCTGTCGGTGCAGACCGGTCTGACGGGGGGTCATCGACACCAAACCGCACGAACACGCAGAAAGGCCGTGGAAGCATGCGACCAACCGCCGTCCGCCGGGCAGCCGCCGGGCTTGTCCTCGCGCTCGCCGTCACCGCGGGCGCACTGACCGCTCCCGCCCACGCCGCCACCGGGGAACGGGCGACCACCGTCCCCTCCGGCGCGAGGCCCGGTACCGACCCGGCCCAGGACGCCCTCGACCGCATCGTCGCCGCCGGGCCGCCGAGCGCCGCGGCCACCGCCCTGCGCGGGCACCACACCTGGACCGGCACCGCCGGCGTCGCCGACCTCGACACCTCGCGGCCGCGCACCGTCGACGACCGCTTCAGGGCCGGCAGCATCACCAAGACCCTTGTCGCCACCGTGCTGCTCCAACTGGAGGCCGAAGGCCGGTTGGACCTGGACGACCGCGTCGAGAAGTGGCTGCCCGGACTCATCAGGGGCAACGGCAACAACGGCCACCGCATCACCGTGCGCCAACTCCTCCAGCACACCAGCGGGTTGCCGGACTACACCGAGGACAAGCGGTTCTACCAGCGCCTCACCACCGGCTTCCCCGAACACCGCTACGACTCCTACCGCCCCGAGGAACTCGTCGCGATCGCCCTACGCCGCAAGCCGGACTTCGCGCCCGGCCGGGACTGGAAATACTCCAACACCGGCTACGTGGTCGCCGGCATGGTCATCGAGGCGGTCACCGGCCGCCCCTACGCCAGGGAGGTCCACCGCCGCGTCCTGGAACCGCTCGGCATGACGTCCACGCTGCTGCCCGGCCGCCGCACCACGCTGCCCGGCCCGGCGGTCCGCCACTACTCCAAGTACGTGGGCCCCCGGCCCGGCACGGCCGTGCACGACGTCACCGAGTTCAGCCCCACCATCGCGGGCGCGGCCGGTGAACTCGTCACCACCAGCGGCGACCTCACCCGCTTCTACCGGGCGCTGCTCGGCGGCAGGCTGCTGCCGCCCGCGCAGCAGCGGGCGATGTTCAAGGCCGTGCCCGTCCCGGACGCACCCGCTCACCGCTACGGCCTCGGCGTCGTCTCCCAGCGGCTCTCCTGCGGCGTGACCGTCTGGGGCCACGACGGCGGCATCCACGGCTCCGCGAGCAGCGCCGCCGGCACCCGCGACGGCCGGAAGGTCCTGGCCTTCAACGTCAACGGCGACTGGTCCGACGCCCCGGACGTGGGCCAGGACCTGACCGACGTCTGGTTCTGCGCGGACCGCCCGTCCGCCGACCGCCCCTGAGCCCTCGTCCGGTGGGGCCCGCCCGGGCCCCACCGGGTCAGCTCGGTCTCACGCCAGGCCCTCGCGCCAGGCGCGGTGGAGGGCGGCGAACCGGCCGGTACCGGCGATGAGTTCCCCGGGCGGGCCGTCCTCGACGATACGGCCGTCCGCCATCACCAGCACCCGGTCGGCGATCTCCACCGTGGACAGCCGGTGCGCGATGACCAGCGCCGTCCGTCCGCGCAGCACGGTGTCCATCGCCTGCTGCACCGCGCGCTCGCCCGGCACGTCGAGCGAGGAGGTCGCCTCGTCCAGGATCAGCACCGCCGGGTCCGCGAGCAGCGCCCGCGCGAACGCGACGAGCTGCCGCTGGCCGGCCGAGATGCGGCCGCCGCGCTTGCGCACGTCGGTGTCGTAGCCGTCCGGCAGCGCGCTGATGAAGCCGTGCGCGCCGATCGCCTTCGCGGCCGCCTCGATCTGCTCCCGGGTGGCGTCCGGGCGACCGATCGCGATGTTCTCCGCGACCGTGCCGCTGAACAGGAACGCCTCCTGCGTCACCATCACCACGCCGCGCCGCAGCTCGGCGGTGGAAAGGTCCCGCAGGTCGACGCCGTCCATCAGCACCCGGCCCGCGCTCGGGTCGTAGAAGCGGGCCAGCAGCCGGGCCAGCGTCGACTTCCCGGCGCCCGTCGCGCCGACCACCGCCACGGTCTGACCCGCCGGCAGCTCCAGATCGAAGGCCGGCAGCACCTCCCCGCCCGTGCGGTAGCCGAAACTCACCCCTTCGAAGCACACCGTGCGACCCGGCCGGCCCGGCTCCTTCTCCGGCAGCGGCCGGGGTTCGACCGGCTCCGGCACCGACGGCGCCTGCGCCAGCAGTCCGGCGATCTTCTCCAGTGAGGCGGCCGCCGACTGGTAGGAGTTGAGGAACATGCCGAGCCGGTCGATCGGGTCGTACAGCCGCCGCACGTACAGCGCGGCCGCCGCCAGCACGCCCAGCGCGAGCGTGTCGTCGGCCACCCGGTACGCGCCCCACAGCACGATCCCGGCCACCGCCACGTTCGCCGTCAGCCGGGACAGCACCACGTAACGCGCCATCTCCAGGATCGAGTCGCCGTTCACCTTCTGGTGGCGGTCGTTCAGCCGCCTGAACTCCTCCTCGTTCGCGGCCTCCCGGCGGAACGACTTCACCGGCCGGATGCCGTTCATCGTCTCCGCGAACTTCACGATGACGGCGGCGATCGCCGTGGACCGCTTGCGGTACACCCGCATCGAACGGTTCTGGAAGTTCCGCACGAGCAGCAGCAGCGGCACGAACGAGGCCACGGCCGCCGCGCCGATCCCGAAGTCCAGGTAGAGCAGCAGCGCGGTGATGTACGCCGTGGAGACGACGACCTGGATCAGCTCCTGCAGGCCTTCGTCCAGCAGTTCCCGCAGCGACTCCACGTCCGTCGTCGCCCGCGAGATCAGCCGGCCCGAGGTGTAGCGGTCGTGGAAGTCCACGCTCAACGCCTGGCCGTGCCGGTAGATCCGGCCGCGCAGGTCCAGTAGCACGCGCTGGCTGGCGAACGCCGCCACCCGTACGAACAGGTACTGCAGACCGCCCGACGCCAGCGCGCACACCAGGTACGCCACCGCCACGGCCACCAGCGGGCCGTAGTCCTCCGCCCGCACCGCCGGCACCGCCCGGTCGATCGCCACCGCCACCAGCAGCGGTACCGCCTGCACCGCCGCCTGCTGCGTGAGCAGCAGCCCCGCCGCGACCGCGACCCGGCCCCGGTTGGGCCGCAGCAGCGAGCCGAGCAGCCGGCGCGCCGCGCCCCTCGGCGCCGGCAGCACGTCCCGGTCGAACGGGTCCGTGGCCGGTGCCGCCTCCTCCGCGTGTTCCTCGCGCGGATCGTCCGTGACGGTGGTCATCGCTCCCCCTGCCGGTCGTGTGCGTACCCGCGCGGGCCGACGGCGGCCCGGTCCGGGGCGGCGCCACCCGGCTCGCCGGCCCCCGGCTCGGACTCGTCGGCGGACTCCTCGGCGGACTTGTCGGCGCCGGACATCAGATGGCGGTACTCGGCGCTGCGCCGCAACAGCTCCTCGTGGCGCCCGACGGCCGCGATCCGGCCGCCCGACAGCAGCGCGACACGGTCGGCCAGTTGGACGGTCGAGGGGCGGTGCGCCACCACCAGCGCGGTGGTGGTCGCCAGCACCTCCCGCAGCGCCGCCTCCACCCGCGCCTCGGTGTGCACGTCCAGCGCGGACAGCGGGTCGTCCAGCACCAGGAAACGCGGTCGGCCCACCACCGCGCGGGCCAGTGCCAGCCGCTGCCGCTGGCCGCCGGACAGGCTCTGGCCCTGCTCGCCCACCCGGGTGTCCAGACCGTCCGGCAGCGCGGCGACGAAGTCCGCGCCCTGCGCGATCCGCAGCGCCCGCCACACCGCCTCGTCGTCGGCGTCCTCCGCGCCCATCAGCACGTTCTCCCGCACCGAGGCGGAGAACAGCGTCGGCTCCTCGAAGGCGACCGCGACCAGGCGGCGCAGCCGCTCGGTCGGCATCGCCGCCACGTCCGTGCCGTCCAGGGTGATCGCGCCCCCGGTCGCCTCCAGCAGCCTGGGCACCAGCGCGGTGAGCGTCGTCTTGCCGCTGCCCGTCGCACCGACCAGCGCCATCGTCTCGCCCGGCCGGATGTGCAGATCCACGCCGTCGAGCACCGGCGGCGCCGTCGGCGGCGCGTCGGGGAAGCGGAAACGCACCCCCGACATCCGCAACCCCCCGCCCTCCGCGCCCGCCGCGCCGTCCTCGGACGGCTCCGGACGGGCGGCGGTCGGCTTCGGCGCGTCCGGCGGCAGCGGCTCGTCCATCACCTCGAAGTAGCGGTCCGTGGCGGTCGCCGCCTCGTTGCTCATCGCGAGGAGGAAGCCGATCGAGTCCACCGGCCAGCGCAGCGCCAACGCCGTGGACAGGAACGCCACCAGCGTGCCGGCCGACAGCGAGCCGTCGGCCACCTGGACCGTGCCGAGCACCAGCACCACGCCGAGCGCCAGCTCCGGAAGCGTCATGATGACCGCCCAGATCCAGGCCAGCAGCCGCGCCTTGTACAGCTCCGTGCCGAGAAGCCGGCCGGACAGTTCGCGGAACGCCCGGGCCTGGCTGCGGTGCCGACCGAAACCCTTGATGATCCGGATGCCCAGCACCGACTCCTCGACGACCGTGGTCAGATCGCCCACCTGGTCCTGCGCCCTGCGCGCGGCCACCGCGTACCTGCCCTCGAAGACCGAGCACAGCAGCACCAGCGGCACCACCGGGGCCAGCACCACCAGCCCGAGCGTCCAGTCCAGCATCAGCAGGATGACGCAGCCCACGACGATCGTCACACCGTTGACCAGCAGGAACGTCAGTGGGAAGGCCAGGAAGAGCCGCAGCAGCATCAGGTCCGTCGTCGCCCGTGACAGCAGCTGCCCGCTCGCCCACCGGTCGTGGAACGCCACCGGGAGCCGCTGCAGTCTGCCGTACAGGTCCGCCCGCAGCGACGCCTCCACCCCGGCCAGCGGCCGCGCCACCAGCCACCGGCGGAAACCGAACAGCACCGCCTCGGCGACGCCGACCGCAAGCAGCAGACCGCCGCCGAACCACACCCCGGCGGCATCGCCGTCGGCGACCGGCCCGTCCACGATCCACTTCAGCACCAGCGGGATGACCAGCCCGGTGCAGGACGCGACGATCGCCACCACCGCCGCCGAGAACAGCCGCACCCGCACCGGCCGCACATAGGGCCACAGACGCAACAGCGACCGCACGGCCGACCGCTCCTTCGGCGGTGAGTCGTCCGGCGACTCGTCCGGCGGTGTGTCAGGGGGCTGCGGGGGGTTCTCAGACACGGTGCTCATCAGCACCGAGCCTACGTTTCACCCCTGACACACTTCACTCGGTTTTCCGGTCGGCGACCGGCCCCCGGCGCTCAGCCCAGGGTGGCCTCGCAGAGGTGGTGAAGGGCGGGGTCGAGGTGGTGGCGGCCCATCTCGCAGACCTGCCCGGGG
>NZ_VJYK02000127.1 GCF_007097205.2 Streptomyces alkaliterrae | reverse complement strand
GGCCGGGGTGGCCCGGGGGTACGTGGGCGCACCGGAGTTGACCGCCGAGAAGTTCGTGGAGGTCGACGGCGGGCGCTGGTACCGGACCGCCGACCGGGCCCGCTACCGGCCCGGGGCCGTGATCGAGTTCCTCGGCCGCGCCGACCTCCAGGTCAAACTGAACGGCTACCGGGTCGAACTCGGCGAGGTCGAGCGGGCGCTGGGCCTGCATCCCGGGGTGCGCGACGCCGTGGTGGCGCCGGTCCCCGGGCACGGCGGCGCGCTGTACGCCCTGGTCGCTCCGGGCTCGGTCGACCCCGAGGAGGTACTGGCCACCGCGGCCCGGCAGGTGCCCGCGTACATGGTGCCCGCCTGCGCCGTGGCCGTCGACGAGCTGCCGCTGAGCCGCAACGGCAAGATCGACCGCGCCGAGGCGGGCCGACTGCTGGCCGGAGCGTTGGACGAGCGGGCGTCCGGCGGCGCTTCCACGGCCCCGCGCGGCGCGGCGGAGGAGACGGTCGCCGCGCTGTGGGCGGAGCTGCTCGGTGGCGGGCCGATCGGCCGGGACACCAACTTCTTCCACATCGGCGGCGACAGTCTGCAGGCCACCCGCCTGCTCGCCGCCCTGCGCCGGGAGGGATACGACGCCAGGCTCGGCGACCTGTTCACCCGGCCCACGGTGACCGGTTTTGCCGGGACGCTGACGCGCGTCGGGCCTCGGGCTCCCGACACGGTCCCGGCCGACCCGGCACACCGGTACGACCCCTTCCCGCTCACCGACGTGCAGCGCGCCTACTGGCTGGGCCGCGACCCCGACTTCGCGCTCGGCGGCGTCGCCTCCTACTGGTACTGGGAGTTCGAGAGCGACCGGGTCGACCTGGATCGGCTGGAGGCCGCCTGGAACCGGCTGGTGCGGCGGCACGAGATGATGCGCGCCGTGCTGGACGGGGAGGGCGGCCAGCGCATCCTGCCGGACGTGCCGTACTACCGCTTTGCGGTCACCCGCACCACCGCGGCCGACCACGAGAAGGCGGTCGCCGCACTGGGGGACATGGCGCAGCAGGTCCTCGACGTGACCTCCTGGCCGCTGTTCGACGTGCGCGCCGTGCAACGCGAGGACGGCCGCACGGTGTTCGGCGTGGGCTTCGACTACGTGGTGCTCGACGCGCTGTCGATCATGACCATCTTCACCGAACTGAACGCGCTGTACGCCGATCCCGGCCTGGAACTCCCGGCGATCGACCTGTCGTTCCGCGACTACCTGCTCGCCCGGCGGACCGACCCCGTGGCCAGGGCGCGCGACGAGGAGTACTGGCTGAGGACGATCGAGGACCTGCCCGCGGCACCGGCGCTGCCGATGGCCCTCGACCCGGAGCGCGTCGACCGGCCGCGCTTCGTACGCGACGAGTTCCGCCTCGACCGGGAGACCTGGACGAAGCTCCGCCGCCGTACCGCCGACGAGGGGCTGACCGCCTCGACGGTCGTGGCGGCCGCCTTCGCCGAGGTCCTGGCGGCGTGGAGCGCCGAGACCTCCCTGACCCTCAACCTGACGGTCTTCGACCGACAGGACGTGCACCCCCAGGTGGGCCAGGTGGTCGGCGACTTCACCTCGCTGCTGCTACTCGGCCACCACAGCCGTCCCGAGGGCTCCTGGGCCGACACCGTGCGCCGGTTGCAGGGGCAGGTCTGGGAGGGCATCGAGCACCGCGGCGTCTCCACCACCTGGGTGCTGCAGCAGCTCGCCCGGCGCACCGGGGGCGGCCAGACGCTGATGCCGGTGGTGTTCACCTCCACGCTCGGGGTGAGCGCGGACTTCAAGGATCTCGAGTTCGGTTTCGGCGAGCTGCGCCGCGGCCTCTCGCAGAGCCCGCAGGTGGCCCTGGACTGCCAGGTGGTGGAACGCGGCGGCGGACTGGCCGTCAACTGGGACCACGTCGACGGGCTGTTCAGCCCCGGCGTCGTCACCGCGGCACTGGAGGCGATGCGCCGCCTCCTGGTCGCGCTCGCCGACAGCGACTGGTCGTGCCCGGCTCCGCCGATCGCCCTTCCCGACGCGCAGGCGAAGGTGCGCGCCGAGGTGAACGACACCGCGGCGGCCCGCCCCGCCCGGACACTGCACCAGCCGGTCCTGGACGTCGCCCGCCGCACCCCGGACGCCGTCGCGGTGCGCTCTGCGTCGGGCCTGGCCCTGACCTACGCCGAACTGGCCGGGCGCGCCCTCGGCGTCGCCGGGTACCTGGTCTCGTGCGGGGCGCGGCCGGGCGAGACCGTGGTCGTCTCGCTGCCGAAGGGGCCCGACCAGGTGGTCGCGGTGCTCGGCGTGCTGGCCGCGGGCTGCGCGTACGTCCCGGTCGGGGTCGGCCAACCGGCCGCGCGGCGCAACCGGATCGTGCGGTCCGCCGGGGCGCGCCTGGCCCTGGTCTCCGACGGGCCCGAGCCCGGCGGGGACTGGGACCAGGCGGTGCGACGGGTGTCGGTGGCCGAGGCGTCGGCGGCCGAACCGGTCGCCGAGCCGGTGCCGGTCGACCCGGCACAGCTCGCGTACGTCATCTACACCTCGGGCTCCACCGGCGAACCCAAGGGGGTGGAGATCACCCACGCGGCCGCCGCCAACACCATCGACGACGTCAACGCCCGCTACGGCGTGGGGCCCGACGACGTCGTCCTGCAGGTCTCGGCTCTCGACTTCGACCTGTCCGTCTACGACCTGTTCGGGCTGCTCGCGGTGGGCGGCACCGTGGTGACGCTCACCGAGGACGTCCGGCGGGAGGCGGCCGTGTGGGCCTCTCTCGCCGCCGAGCACGGGGTCACCGTCTGGAACACGGTGCCCACCCTGCTCGACATGCTGCTGGTGGCCTGCGAGTCGGACACTCGCCTGCCCCGGCTGCGGGTGGCGATCGTCTCCGGCGACTGGGTCGGGCTGGATCTTCCCGACCGGCTCCGGGCGGCCGCCCCGGACGCGCTGCTCGTTGCCATGGGCGGCGCCACCGAGGCCTCGATCTGGTCGAACGCCCACGAGGTGCCGGCCGTCGACCCCGCGTGGGTGTCGATCCCGTACGGGCGCCCGCTGGCCAACCAGCGCTTCCGCGTGGTCGACGCGCACGGCCGGGACCGGCCCGACTTCGTGCCAGGCGAGCTGTGGATCGGGGGCGCCGGTGTGGCGCTCGGCTACCGCGGGGACCCCGACCGCACCGCGGCCTCCTTCGTGACGGCCGGGGGCGAGAGGTGGTACCGCACCGGAGACCTGGGCCGTTACCACCCCTCGGGGGTCCTGGAGTTCCTGGGTCGGCGCGACCACCAGGTGAAGGTGCGCGGGCACCGGATCGAACTCGGCGAGATCGAGACCAGGCTGCGCGAGTTGCCCGGCGTCGCGGGCGCGGTGGCGTGGGTCGACAGCAGTGCCGGGGTGCGCCGCCTGGCCGCGGTCGTCACCCCGGAGCGGGGCGCGGGCCCCGCGCCGACCGGAGCGGAGCTGATGGACGCGCTCGCCGGGCAGCTGCCGGCCCACATGCTCCCCGAACACCTCACCGTCGTCGACCGGCTGCCGCTGAACGCGAACGGCAAGGTGGACCGCGCCGCCGTCGCGCAGGCGTACGGGCTGCGCGACGCGGCGGAGAGCGCACCGGCGGACGACCGGCCGCGGGGAGACACCGAGCGCGCGGTGGCCGAGGTGTGGTCCGCGCTGCTGGAGGCTCCCGGGGTGGGCCGCGGGGCCAACTTCTTCGCGCTGGGCGGCGACAGCCTCACCGCCACCCGGGTCGTCCGGCAGTTCTCCAGGCGCTTCGGGGTGGAGCTCTCGCTGCGCCAGCTCTTCAACCACCCGACGATCGCCGGGATCGCCGCCGTCATCGACGCCGAGATCTCCGGCAGCCACCAGCACGAAGCGTCCGTCCGACTGGAAGAAGGTGTCCTGTGACCGCCGCCGACATCATCAGCGAACTCGAACAGGCCGGCCTGCACCTGTGGGAGGACGAGGGCAGGCTTCGGTTCCGGGGACCGGAAGGGGTGATGACCCCCGAGCGCCGCGAACTGCTCGCCGGCTGCCGGGAGGACGTGCTCCGGGCGCTGCGCGAGCGCGGCCCTCGGCAGGTGCGGCCCGATCCCGCCTCGGCCCACGAGCCGTTCCCGCTCACCGAGGTCCAGTCGGCCTACCTGCTGGGCCGCCGGGGCGCCTTCGAGTACGGCTCGGTGCCCTGCCACGCCTACGGCGAGCTGGAGTTCCCCGCACTCGACCGGGACCGACTGCTGACGGCCTGGCAGCAGGTGGTCGACCGGCACGACATGCTGCGCGTGGTCATCGACTACGACGGCTACCAGAGGGTGCTGGAGGACCCGCCCGCCCCGGTCATCGGCTGGCACGACGCGACCGGGCTGCCGGAGGCGGCGGGCGAGGAGGCGCTTCGCGAGGTCCGAGGCCGGCTCTCCGCCGAGTCCAAGGACGTCACCGTGTGCCCGCTGTACTCCCTGGAGGTCACCGAGCTCGCCGACCGGGCCGTGCTGCACTTCTCCATCGACTTCCTGATCGCCGACTACGTGAGCATCTACCGGCTGCTGGACGAGTTCGGCACCTTCTACGAGGACCCCGACGCCGCTCTCCCGGCCCCCGCGATCTCGTTCCGCGACTATCTGCGGGCGGAGCGCGCGGTGCGGCAGGGCCCGGCCTACGAGCGCGACCGGGACTACTGGACGGCGCGCCTGGACAGTCTGCCGCCGGCTCCCGAACTGCCGTTGGTCGACCGGCCCAGCCGGCAGGGCCCGGCCGGCTTCACCCGCCGCGAGCTTCGGCTGGACCCCGTACGGTGGTCGGCGCTCAAGGCCCGCGCCGGGGAGCAGCGGGTCTCCGCCTCGACGGCCGTGATGGCCGCGTACGCCGAGGTGATCGGCCGTTGGAGCCGCAATCCCCGGTTCACCCTCGACGTGACGGTGCTCAGCCGGCTGCCGCTGCACCCGGACGTGGGCGACATCGTGGGCGACTTCACCTCCGTCGAGCTGCTGGCCGTCGACGGCGGCTGCGCCGGCACCTTCGCCGAACGCGCCCGCAGGGCGGGCGAACAGCTCTTCCAGGACCTCGACCACCGGCTGTTCTCGGGTGTGGAGGTGCTGCGCGAACTCACCCGCCGGCGGGGCCAGCAGGGTTCGATGATGCCGGTGGTGTTCACCAGCGCCATCGGGCTCTCCGACGGCCTCGCCCCGCAGGGCCTGATGCGGTCCGAGATCCGCAACGGCATCAGCCAGACGCCGCAGGTCTGGGTGGACTGCCAGGCCATGGAGGCCGGCGGGTCGCTGCTCGTCAACTGGGACGTGCGGGACGGCACGGTACCCGGCCCGGTGCTCGACGACATGTTCGCCGCGTACCGCGACCTGCTGCACCGGCTCGCCGACGAGGACGACGCGTGGGACGGCGACCCGCTCGCGCTGCCCGAACACCAGGCGCGGCAGCGGGCGGCGGCCAACAACACCGCCCGGCCGCTCAGCGACGCGCTGCTGCACCGGGCGCTGCTCGACGAGTCGCGCCGGCGCCCGGACGCGACGGCGGTCGTCGACCACCGCGGCAGCGTCGACTACGCCACACTGACCGGTCGGGCCGCCGCGGTCGCCGCGGCGCTCGCCGCGCAGGGCCACAAGCCGCACCAGCGCGTCGCGGTCGTACTGGACAAGGGCTGGGAGCAGATCGCCGGGGCGCTCGGGGTGCTGCTGGCCGGCGGCACCTACGTTCCCGTCGAGGCCGGCCAGCCAGACGCCAGGCGCAACAAGATCATCGAATCCGCCGGGATCGGCCTGGTGGTCGCGCACAGCACGGTCGGCGGCGAACTGCCCGCGGACCTCGGCCGCATCGACGTGGACCGGCTGCCCACACTGCCCGCCGAGGCCGCCGAGGCCGCGCCGGTCGCCCCGGACGACTCCGCGTACGTCATCTTCACCTCGGGCTCCACCGGCGAGCCCAAGGGAGTGGAGATCAGCCACCGTGCGGCGGTGAACACCCTGGACGACGTCTGCCGGAGGTTCGGCGTCGGCGCGCACGACGTCGCGCTGGGCCTGTCGAGCCTGGGCTTCGACCTCTCGGTCTTCGACGTCTTCGGGGTCCTCGGCCGGGGCGGCACCCTGGTGCTTCCGGACCCGGAGCGGCGCGGCGATCCCTCGCACTGGGCCGAGCTGATCAGCGCGCACGGCGTGACCGTGCTCAACACGGTGCCGGCCCAGATGATGCTGCTGGAGGAGTACCTGCGCGGCGACGTCCGCGAGCTGGGGAGTGTCCGGCTGGGCATGATGTCGGGCGACTGGATACCCGTCACGCTCCCCGACGCCGTGCGCGCACGCCTTCCCCGGGTGGAGCTGTACAGCCTCGGCGGCGCCACCGAGGCGTCGATCTGGTCGATCGTCCACCCGATCGGCGAGGTCGACCCCACGGCCCCGAGCATCCCGTACGGCACTCCGCTGGAGAACCAGCGCTTCCACGTGCTCGACGCGTTCCTGCGGCCCTGCCCCGACCTCGTCGTGGGCGACCTGTACATCGCCGGGGCCGGCCTCGCCACGGGCTACCTCGGCGACCCGGAGAAGACCGCGGCCGCCTTCTTCGAGCTGCCGGACGGCGAGCGGGTCTACCGCACCGGCGACCTCGCCCGCTATCTGCCCGACGGCACCCTGGAGTTCATCGGCCGCGACGACCGGCAGGTCAAGATCCGCGGCCACCGCGTCGAACTCGCCGAGGTGGAGTCCGCCCTGGCCGCCGATCCGCAGGTCGACGCGGTGGCGGCGACCACGCAGGGCGAGCGCAACGACCGCAGGCTGGTCGCCTTCGTCTCGCCCGCGCCGGCCGACCCGGCCGACCACGCCGTGGACCCGACCCTGCGGCCCGAGGTGCTCGCGGCCGCCGACGAGGTCCGCGACGGGGTGGACGTCGCGAAGGTGGTGGAGTTCGCGGCCGTACTCGACGACGCGGCGCTGCGCCGCATGGTCGACGTCCTGCGCCGGGAGGGCGTGTGGCCGGACACCGCGACGCGCCACAGCACCTCCGAGATCATGCGGCTGGCCGGAGTGGCGCCCAAGCACGAGCGGCTGGTGCGCCGCTGGCTGGCCGCCTGCGTGGAGAACGGCTACCTGGACAGGGCCGAGGACGGCACCTTCGGCTGTCCGCGCCTGGTCTCCCCCGAGGACGTCGAGCAGGCGTGGGCCGAGGTCGACCGGCTGCTGCCGGAAGCCAACGACCGCCCCGAGCTGGTGGACTACTTCAAGCTCGCCGCCGCCCACCTGCCGGAGCTGATGCGCGACGAGCGGGACCCGCTGCGGATGCTCTTCCCCGAGGGCGACCTGAGCATCCACGAGGCCGCCTACATGGAGGGCTTCCTCTCCCGCTACCTCAACCGGCTGGCCACCAGCACCGTGCTGGGCGTGGCCCGGCGCAACGCCTCGGGCCGGCCGCTGCGGGTGCTGGAGGTCGGGGCGGGCGTCGGCGGCACCAGCGTCGACACCATTCCCGCGCTGGACGGCGAGAACGTCCGCTACACCTTCAGCGACGTGTCGCAGTTCTTCCTGAACAAGGCCGGTGAGCGGTTCGCCGACCGCCCCTGGGTCGACTACGCGCTGTTCGACTTCAACGAGCCGTTCCGCGAGCAGGGCGTCAGGCCGAACTCGGTGGACGTGATCCTGTGCGGCAACGTGATGCACTACGCGAAGGACGCCCGCGCGGTCCTCCGCCGGATGCGCGAGGCGCTGGTGCCGGGCGGGTGGCTGGTCTTCATCGAGACGACCCGCGACAACTACCAGATCCTCACCTCGATGGAGTTCCTCTTCGACGCCACCGCCGGGGACTTCCAGGACGTGCGCCACGGCAGGGACCAGACCTTCATCGGCCGCCGCCAGTGGTGCGACCTGCTGTCCGAGGCCGGGGCCGAGCTCGAGCTGTGCGTCCCGGCGCCGGAGGACGAGCTGGCCCGCATCGGGATGCACGTCTTCGCGGCCCGCTTCAAGACCGACCGCGAACCGGTCGACGCCGAGGATCTCACCCGGCGGCTCGCCGAGCGGCTCCCGGCGGAGATGATCCCCTCGCGCGTCGAGGTGCTGGACGCGCTGCCGCTGACCGACAACGGCAAGGTCGACCGCGCCACCCTGGCCGAGTGGGCCGAGCAGCACCGTACGACGGGGACCACGGCCGCCGGGGAGGGCCCGCGCGCGGCCGGCGGACTGGAGTCGAGCGTCGCCGAGGTGTACGCGGAGGTGCTGCGCGAGTCGGAGGTCGCGCTCGAAACCAACTTCTACGCCCTGGGCGGGGACTCGCTGCTCGCCGCCCAGCTCGTCACGGCGCTGCGCGAGCGGGTGCCGGCCGCGGGCGAGGTCTTCTTCGACGAGTTGCTGCGCGAGTTGCTGGGCGGCGCGTCCGTGCGCGAGCTGTCCGCCTTCCTCCAGCAGGGGCAGGACGCGCCCGAGCAGAGCGGGGCCGGCGACGAACTCGTGCTGGCCGGGGCGGCGGACGCCCTCGGCAATCCGGTGCACGTCCTCGTCGGCGACGGCCTGGGCGGCGACGCGCAGCGGCTCGCGGCGGACCTCGGGGCGCTCGACCCGGTGATAGTGGTGCCGCCGGTGCGGGTGGGCGAGGGGCAGGACCTGGACGACGTGGCGCAGGAGATCGTGGCGAAGGTACGGGCGCTGAGCCCGGGGCCGTTCCACCTGGTCGGGGCGCACATCGGGGGCGTGCTGGCGCTCGCCGTCGCCCAGCAGTTGGTCGAGCTGGCCGCCCCGGTGTGCGGACTTACCGTCCTGAGCAGCTACCCGCTGCCCGCCACGGTCCGCGACGACGTCCTCGAAGAGGCGCTGCTCTGCCTGGACCGCGGGCAGGATCCGGCCGCCCTGGGCTACCCGGACGCCACCGCGCTCGGGGCGGCGCTCGCCGAACTCGCGCCCGCCGGCGACATCCCGCCTGGCGCGCTGGCCGCGCTGGCGGACGGCGGGCCGGAGCTGCGGGCGGTGGGCGAGACGGCGGCCGCGCTCGGCGCGCGCTCGCGCCAGGAGCGGCTGGCCGGGCTCGCCGGGGCACTGGGCGTCGGGGCGGACGAGCTCGCCGGACGCCTCGCCGGGGGAAGGGCGTTGGCGGCCTGCGTCGCCGCCCACGACCTCGGTGTCTACACCGGGGAGACCCGGCTGCTGGTGCACGAGGAGGAGTCCCCGGTCTGGCCCGACATGGCCGCCGACATGACCGCGCTCTGGGAGTCGGTCTGTGTGGGCGGAATCCGGCGGCGGACAGTGCCCGGCGACCACTTCACCTGCCGTGAGCTGGTCACCTCCGATGTGATCGGCCTGCCCGAGGAGGAGAACGCGTGAGCGAGCACAGCACCCCTTCGGTCGCGGTCGTCGGCGCCTACGGCGCCGTCGGCGCGGCCGCCGTACGGGCGATCGCCGAGCGCCTTCCGGACGCCGTCGTGCGGCTCGGCGGGCGCGACCGGACGCGGGCGAAGACCCTGCTGGCAGAGTCCGGCCTGCGCGGCGAGGCGGTCGAGGTCGACCTGTACGACGGGCGGTCGCTGGCGGCGTTCTGCCGCGGTGCGCGCGTCGTCCTCAACTGCGCGGGCCCGTCCTACCAGGTGCTGGACCGGGTGGCCTGGGCCGCGGCGGCGGCCGGCGCCGACTACGTCGACCCGGGCGGCGACCTACCGCTCCTGGAGGCCCTCACCCGGCCGGGCACCTTCGACAGGACGGCCGTCATCACCGCCGGCATGCAACCGGGGCTGACCGGCCTGCTCCCCCGCCATCTGTGCTCCACCATGAGCGACCCGCGGCGGCTCACCGCCTACGTGGGCACGATGGACCGGCTCACCCCGGCCGGCGCCGCCGACTACCTGCTCTCCATGGGCGGTGCCTACGGGGAGGCGCGCGGGGCGGTCAGGGGCGGCATCCGCGTGGAGCGCGAGCTGGAGCCGCGGACCGGCGTCGAACTGCCCTACGCGGACAACCGGGTGGACGTCTACCCCTACCTGAGTTTCGAGTCCGCGCGGCTCCCCGAGGTCACGGGGCTCACGGAGATCGACTGGTACAACGTCTTCGACGGCGGCGCGCACATGATGAACTGCCTCAGTCGGCTCCAGGGGGCGATGCGCGGCGAGTCCGGGCTCGCCGAGGCGGCCGAGGAGCTCACCCGCGCCGCGGCGCTCGACCTGTTCGGCAGGGACCCGTTCCAGCTGATGCTCTTCGAGGTGACCGGCACCGACGACGCGGGGCGGCCGGCGACCCGCAGCCTGGCTCTGCGCGCCGGCGACACGTACGCCCTGACCGGCCTGGCCAGTGCGCTGGCCGTGCTGGCGGTGCTGGACGGAAGGGCCGCCCCGGGGGTGTGTTACGGCTCCGACGTGCTCGACGCCGGGACGGTGCTCGCCGCCCTGCGGGCCGAGCCCGCGGTCGAGCTGCTCGACGTCGTCGACCGCCCGATCCTCGCGGTCCGTGCCATGGAGGAGGGCGAACTGTGACCCGCCCACGCGTCCTGGTGGCCGGTACCGGCTTCGGCCGCGCCTACCTGGCGGCCTTCGAGCGGGCGGACTTCGACTTCGAGCTGGCCGGCATCCTCGCGTCCGGCAGCGCCCGCAGCCGCGCCTGCGCCGAGCACTACGGCGTACCGCTGTGGTCCACCGTCGACGAGGTGCCCGACGACGTCGACCTGGCCTGCGTGGTCGTCGGCGGGGTGATGAACGGCGGCCCCGGTCCGGCGCTTTCCCAGGCGCTGATGCGCCGCGGCGTGCACGTGCTGCAGGAGCATCCGCTGCACCCCGACGAACTGGTGGCGTGCCTGCGCGCCGCCACCGAGGCCGGTGTGGTGTTCCGCCTGAACACCCACTATCCGCACGTGGAGCCGGTGCGCCGCTTCATCGGCGTGGCCCGCGACCTGGTGGCCCGGCAGCGGCCGCTCTTCCTCGATGTGACCTGCGCCTTCCAGGTGCTCTACACGGTCTTCGACATCCTGGGCCAGGCGCTGGGGGCGATCCGCCCGCACGGCGTCGACGCGGCACTCGCGACGGCGGACGAGGCGCCGTACCGGAGTCTCACCGGCCGTTTCGCCGGTGTCCCGATGTCCTTCCGGCTGCAGAACGAGCTGGTGCCCTCCGACCCGGACAACTACAGCCACCTCTTCCACCGCGTCACCCTGGGCACGGACGGCGGGCACCTCACCCTGGTCAACACGCACGGCCCGGTGGAGTGGAGCATGCGCCCGCACATGCCCGGCGACATGAAGGAGCTGGTCCGCTTGGGCGACTCCGCCGCCCCGCACCTGAAGGTGCCGAGCGTGCAGCATCTGGGGCCGGCGGAAGGCGCCTCGTACACCGAGGTGCTGCGCGAACTGTGGCCGCGGGCCACGGCGCGGGCCATCGGCGCGACCTGGGACGACGTCCGGGCGGGCGCCGACAGCCGGGGGCACGTGCAGTACCACGTCGCGCTGGCGAGGCTGGCGATGCGCGTGACCGAGGCGTGCGGGCCGGTGCGGCTGCACCACCCGAAGGCGCCGGAGCTCCTCTCCGCCGCGGACCTGTCGGAGGTCGGAGCATGAGCAGCGAGCCCCCGAACCCCTGGCTGCGCCGCTACTTCCCCCGGCCGGGGGCCGGGCGGCGCGTCGTGTTCTTCCCGCACGGCGGCGGGTCCGCGAGCTTCTACCGCCCGCTGGTCCGCGAACTGCCCGACGGCGTCGAGGGTGTGGTGGTGCAGTACCCCGGCCGGGAGGACCGCATCGGCGACCCCTGCCGCACCGACATGCCCGGCCTCGTCGAGCCGCTGGCCGAGGCGCTGACCGAGCTCGACGACAAGCCCGTGTGGTTCTTCGGGCACAGCATGGGCGCCTCCGTCGCGCACGAGGTCACCCGGCTGCTCGGCAGGGCGGGCGAGGCGGTCCCGGAGCGGCTGGTCGTCTCCGGGCGCCCCGGCCCGTCCCGGCAGCGACCGGACGACAAACACCTGGACGACGAACGCTTGTGGGCGGACGTGTGCCAACTCGGCGGCACAGATCCGCAGTTGCTCCAGATTCCGGGCGTCCGCGAGATGACGCTGCCGGTGCTCCGGGCGGACTACCGGCTAGTGGGCACCTACCGTCCGGAGCCCGGCCGCCACCTCTCGGTGCCGGTGAGCGTCTGCTACGGCACCGAGGACCCCGAGGTCGACACGGCGGACGCGGCGGCCTGGGCGGAAGTGACCTCGGCGCACACCGAACTGGTCCGCTTCCCCGGCGGCCACTTCTACCTGCGCGGCACCGCGCGGGCCGAGTTCACGCACTGGCTGGCCCGGCGGCTGCACGGCCGCTCCCAACACTCCCACGCCGACACCGCGGGAAGGAACCGAGGATGATCGTACGACCCGTCGTGGAGAAGTACGCCGAGGAGGCCTCGTCTCCCGCGCCCACCTGGCTGGCCGCCCTGGTCGCCGACACCGAGGCCGGGACCGACCTGCCGGCCATGATGGTGGGGAGTCTGGAGGGGGAGTTCCTGGCCTCCCTGGTCTTCGCCCTCCGGCCCCGCCGCATCCTGGAGATCGGCACCTTCACCGGCTACTCCGCGCTCTGCATGGCACAGGCGATGCCGGCGGACGCCGAGCTCCACACCTGCGAACTGAGCCCGCTGCACGCCTCGATCGCGCGGAAGCACTTCGGGGCCTCGCCCTGGGCCGACCGCATCCACCTCTGGGAGGGCCCGGCCCTGTCGTCGCTGGAGGGCCTTCCCGGCCCCTTCGACCTGGTCTTCGTCGACGCCGACAAGACCGGCTACGTCGACTACTACGAGGCGGTGCTGCCGAAACTGTCCCCGCACGGGCTGATCCTGGCCGACAACGTCCTCCAGTTCGGCGGCGTCGCCAACGAGCGGGACCAGCAGCCCGACACGGTCGCCATGCGCGCCTTCAACGCGCACGTCGCCGCCGACCCGCGGGTGCGGCAGAGCGTGCTCACCGTGCGCGAGGGTGTCAGCGTCATCCGGCGGGTCCGCTGAGCGGACCCCCGCGCGCGAGGCGCCCGGGCTCGTGGAGGAGTCCGGGCGCCTCGCGCGGAGTTGCGGTCGCTCCCGCAGCCGAGCGGCGGGTGCCCGTCCGCGGGTCGCGGGCGGGCACCCGGCCTCAGCTCGCGGGCTTGATGTTGTTGTTCGTGTGGAAGAAGTTCTCGGGGTCGTAGACGGCCTTGATCCGGGTCAGCCGCTCGAAGTTGGACCCGTAGGCGTCCTCGATGCGTTCGGCGGCGTCCGCGCCCAGGTGGTTGGCGTAGACCGCGCCGGTGGTGTACGGCAGGAGTTCGGAGTACACCTTCTCGGTCCACTCGACGGCCTCCTCGTCCTTGGCCGGGTCGGTCCAGGAGGTGAGGATGCTCGTCAGGTAGCCCTCACGGTGCAGGAAGGGGGTCTCCGACGCCGGCACGTTCGACATCACACCGCCCATCAGGCCGCCGCCGACCAGGCTCCGTTCGGAGGGGGCGTTGACAAAGCCGTCGGCCAGGATCTGCAGCGGCTCGTCGCGCAGTTCGGGCAGCAGGAACGAGCGCGGGTAGTACCGGTGGCCGGCGACGGTGTTCTCGTCGAGCATCCGCTGAACGGCCACGTAGGGCATCGGGCCGCAGTGGTCGAGGAGCGCGCCGGTGCCCAGCCCGCGCATCTGGCCGATCAGTTCCTCGGTGGAGTCGTCGGGGGCCGCGTGCACGAAGCCCAGGCCGATCGCCGGTGCGCCGCCCGGCGCGGTGAGGAAGGCGAAGGAGGTGGTCAGCTCGTCGGGGGCGGTCCGGTTGAACTCGTCGAGCCGCCGGGCCACGTCCACCGTCTGGTCGATGGGGAAGGCGAGCAGGCCCGCCATGCAGTCGCCCTGCGGGTGGAGGTCGAACTCGAAGCGGGTGGCCACACCGTAGTTGCCGCCGCCGCCGCGGATCGCCCAGAACAGGTCGGGGTGGTCCTGCGCGGTGGTGGTCACCAACTCGCCGCTGGCCAGCACGATGTCCGCGGAGACCAGGTTGTCCACGAGCAGACCGCGGTAGCGGGCGAGCCAGCCGAGGCCGCCGCCGAGGGTGAGTCCGCCGATGCCGATGTAGGACTCCTGGGAGCCGGTGACGGCCAGACCGAAGCTGGTGGTCTCGGCGTCGACGTCGCCCTGTTCGAGTCCGGGCTGGACGACCAGGCGCCGCTTGGCGGGGTCCACCCGGATACCGCGCAGCCGGGAGGTGTCGAGCAGCAGTCCGCCCTCGATGGTGCCGGTCCCGGCGAAGCAGTGGCCGCCGCCCTTGACCGCCAGCTCGATGTCGTTCTCCCGCGCGAAGTTGACGACCTTGACGACGTCCGAGGCTCCGTCCACCTGGACGATCGCCCCGGGGCTCTTCTGGAAGTAGCCGTTCCAGATCTGCTTGCGCTCGTCGTAGTCGGCGTCCTTCGCGGTGATGATCCGGCCCCTGACCGCCTCACCCAGCTCCGCGAGCCTGGATTCCGGGATGGCCGTACCGGTCGCGGTGACGAGTCCCACGTCAGTCCTCCTCTGGGGTTGGCGGTCCGGCCCGCGCGCTCACGCGGGAAGGCCGATGCGAGGAGAACGTACGGCCCCCGAAGGGCCCGCGACACGGGGGTGAAAGAGGGCGGAAAGGCCCCCCGGTCCGCGCTGCGCGCTGGCTACGCTGACGCACATGTCTGCACTCCGCGCGATGCCCCTGCTCACGGTCAGCGATCTCGATTCCGCAGTGGAGACCCACATCCGGGTCACCGGAATGGAAGTGATCATGAATCACGGCTGGATCGCCACCCTCGCTCCGCCCACGGACCACTCCGTGCAGGTCAGCCTGATCACCAAGGACCCCACCGGGCCGGTGAACCCGGTGGCCTCCATCGAGGTGGCGGACCTCGACGCGGCCCTGGCGGGGGCCCGTGCCGCCGGGCTGGAGATCGTCTACGGGCCCGCCGACGAGGAGTGGGGCGTACGGCGCTTCTTCTACCGGGACCACGACGGCAACGTCGTCAACGTCCTCGCCCACCTCTGACCGCCATGGCCTCCGCCTTCCGCCTTCCCGCCCACGGAACGCGCTCCCCCGCGCCC
>NZ_VJYK02000126.1 GCF_007097205.2 Streptomyces alkaliterrae | reverse complement strand
GCGGGGGGTCCTTCGTTCGACGTGGAGAGGGCTCCGAGGGCGGACGCGCCGGAGTGTGCGCGGCTGCTCGAGCGGCTGCCGGACGAGTTGGCCGGGCGGGGACGTGAGGATGTGCGCACGGAGGGTGCCGCGGTCTGGGGTGCTGGGGATGTCGTGCTGCGGTGTGGCCTGCGTCCGCCGCCGCCTTCGGTCGATCCGTGTGTCGCCGTGGACGATGTGGAGTGGCTGCTGTTGGAGGCCAGGTCGCAGGGTGACAGGAAGGTCCTGCTCACCTACGGCCGGGATCCGGCGGTGGAGGTCTCGCTCTCCCAGGGAGTCGCCGGTGTCGACGCGGCGCTGATCGACCTGAGCCGGCTCGTCAAGCCGATCAGGCAGCGGGGCGAGTGCATCGGGGAGGACGAGCCGGAAGGCCTCTAGGGGTGTAGGCCGAGGACGCCTCGTACGGTTGCCTCGGCGAGTTCGGCGTCGTGGGGTGCCTGGCCCGCCAGACGGCTCACCACTCCTTCGAGCGCGCCGAGGTAGGCCGTCGCCGTCGTCGCGGGCGGTGGTCCGGGTGGGATGGCGCCGTTCTGCCGACCTTCGGCGATCCGTTCGGCGACCTGGGTGGTGAGCCGGTTGACGACCTCGGTGATGAGGCTGCCGACGGGGTGTTCCCGGCCCGCGAACTCCGTCCAGAGGACGTTCATGACGTTGGCGATGTCCCGGCGGCAGTAGCGGGCGTGGCCGCGTGCCATCGCCGTCAGCGCCTCCACGGGGTCGGTGATCGCGGCGGCGGGCGCGCCGACCTCGGCGGTCCAGGTCTCGTCGACCCATCGCACCACGGCGAGCGCCAGCGCCTCCTTGCCTGCGAACTGGTGGTACAGCGCGCCGCGCGTGTAGCCGGCCTCGGCGGCGACCTGGGCGAGGACCAGGTTGGCGTAGCCGTTCCTGGAGAGCCCGCGTGCGGCGGCCTCCAGCAGGGCCTCCCGGCTCTGTGCCCGGCGTTCGGCCTGGGTGCGCCGGGCCTTTCCCGCTGTCGTCATGCTTCCTCACATACGTACATGCATGCATGTTACCTTCCCGGGGAGGCGTTTCGCCGATGCGCGGGGCGCGGAAGGGAGCACGCCATGCAGGACGGATCAGAGGCGGTTCGGGGGCCTGACGACTCCACGTCGCGGGTCGCGGTCGGGCAGGTGCTGGACGTCCCCGCCGACATCCGGGCGCTCGCCGCCTTCCGGCGGCCTGACTACATCGACGTCTTCGCCCTCGACTCCCCGGCGCCGGTCGACGGCTCGCCCGAGCGGTGGGCGCGCGTCGTCCTGGAGGAAAGCGCGGGGTTCGGGGGCCAGTTCGTGTGGCGGGTGTTGCTCGGTCTGCGCCTGCGGTGGCGCAAGACGCCGACGCACGTGGCGGGATGGCGGATCGCCGCACGCGGTGACGGCTGGATCGAACTGGCGGCCCGCTCCCCGCTGTTGACCGGACACCTTCTCGTCCGCGCCCAAGGCCGTGAACTGTCGCTGACGACCGCGCTCCACTACCGGCGGCGGCTGGGCGCCCGGATCTGGTCACGGCTGTCCGCCACACATCGCCGCGCCGCGCCCGCCCTGCTCCGCCAGGCGTACGAGGCGGAACGCGCGCGCGGCGCGGCGGGGCGCGGCTGAGCGTGTCCCGCCGCGCACAACGTTCAGCGGCGGTCAGGCGCGGTCGCGTGGTCAGGCGCGGTCGCGGCGGTCAGGCGGCGCGCCCGACAGGCGCGGCGGCGTCCGGCGCGGCCGGCATGTCGTAGGCGTCGGCTATGAGTTGGTAGGAGCGTAGGCGGGCCGTCGGGCCGTGCACGGTGGTGGTGACCATGAGTTCGTCGGCGCCGGTGCGTCCGACCAGCGCGTCGAGGCCGGCGCGCACCTCGTCCGGGGTGCCGTGCACGACGTTGGCGAGCCAGCCGTCGGCGAACTCCCTTTCCATCGGGGAGAACTCGTGGGCGGCCGCTTCCTCGGGGGAGGGCACGAGGCCGGGTCGGCCGGTGCGGAGGCGGATCATCGACAGGACGCCGGTCATGACCTGGCGGCGTGCCTCCGCCTTGTCGTCGGCCGCCAGCGCGGAGACGCCGATCATCGCGTACGGCTTGTCGAGCACCGCGGATGGGCGGAAGGAGGACCGGTACAGGTCCAGCGCCGGCAGCGTGTTGGCGGCGGAGAAGTGGTGGGCGAAGGAGAACGGCAGACCGAGCGTGCCGGCGAGGCGGGCGCTGAAGCCGCTGGATCCGAGCAGCCAGAGGGGCGGTCGGGCGGCGGACTGCACCCCGCCGGCCGCGCGCCCCTGGACCGGGCCGGGGACGGCGTGCACTCCGGCGAGCGGGTGCCCGGCGGGGAGGTCGTCGTCGAGCAGGCGGGTCAGCTCGGCGAGCTGCCGGGGGAAGTCGTCGGCGCCCTGGTCGAGCCGGTCGGTGCGGCGCAGTGCCGCCGCCGTGGCTCCGTCGGTGCCGGGGGCACGGCCGAGCCCGAGGTCGACGCGTCCGGGCGCCAACGCCTCCAGGGTGCCGAACTGTTCGGCGACGACCAGCGGCGCGTGGTTCGGCAGCATCACCCCGCCCGAGCCGAGGCGGATGCGTTCGGTGTGCGCGGCGAGGTGGGCGAGGACGACGGCCGGCGAGCTGCTGGCGATGCCGGGCATGGAGTGGTGCTCGGCGACCCAGTACCGCTGGTAGCCGCGCTGTTCGGTGGCGCGCGCCAACGCGACCGTGGTGCGGAGCGCGTCGCCGGCGGTGTGTCCGGTGCCGACGACGGCGAGGTCGAGCACGGAGAGCGGGACCGGCGCGTTCCCGCGCGGCTCGGCGCGGACGACGTGGCTGGCGGTGCCCATGGCGTGTCCTCCGGGAGGGGCGGCGGCGCGGCTGGTGGTCGTAGCAGTGCGGAAACCTCCCGTCGGTGGCGGGGTATTCCGCGCGGTGGCCGCTCGCGGCCCGACTGTGGCGCGGGTCACGTGGATCGCGGGCGGCGGCTGACATAGTCGCGGGCGGCTGGGCCCGTCTGAAGGGGTGACAGAGCAAGTCGGAGCGTGGAGGCGGTGCAGTCCGCCGGCCCCCACGCGAACCCATGAGGAGTCACCTGTGGTTTACGTTTCCCGTCGGGCCGCAGTGGCCGTCGCCACCGCGGCCACTGCGACGCTGCTGCTGGCCGGTGCGGCCACCGCGACGGCGTCCGGCGACAAGGTTCCCGGCGCGGCGGCGGTCGCCGCGGCCGACAAGGCGCCGGCAGACACGACGCGGGCAGGCAAGGCGCCCGCCGGCTCCGGCGACATGTCCGTGCGCGGCGGTCTCGAGGTGCGGATCGTGGAGCCGTACGAGCCGTTGGAGATCAACGAGGAGACCCGCCTGGGGCTGCTGCCGCAGGGCCGGCAGAACTACGTCGTCTCGCACCCGGACTCGTTCAGGGCGAACGTGGAGTACGCCAAGGGCCTGGTGGGCGACGACATCCGGCCGCGCAGCATGAGCCTGGGTGTGCAGTCGGAGAACGGCGAGGTCACGCTGATCACCGGCGCCTGGCGGCTCTCCGAGGCGCCGCGCGAGATCACCGTGCGCTTCAAGGGCGACAACTTCGGGTACGCGGCGCAGATCGTCCAGCTCCCCGGAAAGCCGGGCTGGGGCACCTACTACTTCGACCCGAAGGCGTGGGGGCTGAGCAAGAAGGAGTTCACCGTGGAGGGCGTGGACCGGAACGGGAGGGTCTTCGACACCGTCGAACACAAGCCGTGGTGATCCGCTGACGGACGCGGACGGCCGGGTGGGCGCACACGGGGGTGCCCACCCGGCTTTCCCCGTGCGACACCCCCACGACGGCATTCCGGCCGCAACGGCGTACCGGCAGGCCCGGCGGACGGCGGCGGAGCCCCGACACCCCCAAGACCCACGGGACACGTGTGAAGAAGAGCGCGGAGGACGACTTCCGCATGTTCGTGCGCACTCGCTGGCCGAGGCTGCTGCGTACGGCCTACCTGCTGACCGGCCACCACCAGGACGCGGAGGACCTGGTGCAGGCGGTACTGGCCCGGGCCTACACGCGCTGGGAGCGGGTGTCCGGGGCCCGCGACCCCGACGCGTACGTGTGGCGCGTCATGATCAACATGAACGCCGACCGGCTGCGGCGGCGTCGGCTGGGCGAGTGGCTGACCGGCTGGTTGCCGGAGCGGGCGGCGCCGGACAGCGCCGACGAGCAGGTGCTGGAACGCGGTGTCCTGCTGGACGCGCTGCGCGCGCTGCCGCCGCGCCAGCGCGCGACCGTGGTGCTGCGCTACCTGGAGGACCGCAGCGAGCGGGAGGTGGCCGAGCTGCTGGGAACGGGCGTGGGTACCGTCCGCAGTCAGACCGCCCGCGCGCTGCGTCGGCTGCGCGCCGAACTGCCGGAACTCACGACAAGCGAGCGGGTATGAGCGACAGGTGGGAAGACGGCGGGGCGGAACACGACCTGCTCCGGCTCGAGTTGCGCCGGGCGGCGGACGCCGTGCCGGTGGGGCCGGCGCCGACGGCCGCGGTGGTGCGGGCGGGGCGCGCCCGTCGCCGCCGGAACCGGATGGCGGCCGGAGTGGCGGTGGCGGCGGTACTGGCGGCGCCGCTGGCGGTGTCGTTCTGGCCGCGCCCGGCAGACGAGCGGCCGTCGCCGCCGGCCGTGGTGTCCCCCTCGCCCGAGGAGTCCGAACCGACGCCGGGCCCGCCGCGCACGGTGAGCCCGGACGAGCCGGTACGGCTCGCCTCCGGGGTCCGGCTGTGCATGAGCGAGGAGGGCCGGCAGAAGTACGCGGTCCTACCGGACAGCCCCGACAGCCCCGACAGCACGGGCAGCGCGGACGCCCCGGACGCCCCGGGCAGCCCGGGCAAAGCGGGCTGCCCTTCGGGCCCGGACACCGGCACCGGGGACAACATCCGCGAGCGTAGCCTGAGTTCGGGCTACACGGGCTCGACGGCCGACGGTGTCCGGTGGCTGTACGGCGTGTGGCGGCACGACGAGGTGCCGAGCCGCATCGAGGTGCGGGCCGGTGGACGCTCCTACTCCGCCGAGCTGTTCGTCCTGCCGGGACGGCCCGGTTGGGGGACGTACTTCCTCGACGCCCGCACGCTGCCGCGCTTCACGTCCTACCGGGTCGTCGGCTACGACGCGGCGGGCCGGCAGTTCGCCACGCTCCCCGTGTCCCTGGACATCGGCGGCCCGGGGAAGGGCTGAGGGCCTGCCCAGCGGCAGCGGGGGAAAGAGAACGGGGGTGCTCGGCGTGAGCACCCCCGTTCGGTTGTCGGCCGGTGAGCGCTAGCTCAGCGCACGGAAGGACTGCCAACCGGTGGTACCGACGCCCTTGGGCGCCCCGATCGACTCCCGCCGAAGGGCCGGGTGGAAGACAAGTCCGGCGCCGGTGTCGGCGGTGGTGGCCCAGAGGTCGGGCACGCCGTCGTTGTCCGCGTCGCCGCCAGAGGCCAGCAGCGGGCGCTCGGTCGGGCTCCAGCCACCGGCGACGTGGGTGCGGGAGCCGTAGACGGCCAGGCCCTCACCGCGGTCGCCGGTGCCCTCGTAGAGGTACAGGTTGCCGTTGACGCGGTTGCGGGCGAGCAGGTCGACGCGGCCGTTGCCGGTGACGTCGCCGGGTGCGGCGAGGTCGTAGTCGCTCCAGCCGCTGTTGCCGATGAGGACGGGCGGCTGCTCCAGGTGCTCGTCGAGGTAGCCGGAGGGCGCGCCGAAGTACAGCCACAGCTGGCCGCCCTTCCTGACGAGCAGGTCGGGGTGGCCTGGCACGTCGGCGGTGCCGTCGCCGTCGGTGTCGAGGGGGCCGTCCACGTCGCCGATGGCGAGGATCTGGTCGGCGCCCTGCCATTGCCGGTGCTCGTCCTCGTACACCTTGAGTTCGAAGCGGTCCTCGCCGAGGTGGCCGCGTCCGTCGTTGGGGTGGACGACGAGCGCGTCGCGGGTCTCGCCCTCGACGCGCCGGTGTTCGATCAGGTCCTCGAAGCCGTCGCCGGTCCAGTCGCCGCGGTGGGTGATGAGCGAGCCGGCGAAGCCCGTGGGGGCGACCTGGTCGGCGGGGCCGAGGGTGCCGTCCCCGCGGCCGGCGTACAGCCGCAACTCGCCGTTGCCGCGGATGCCGTAGAGGTCGGCGTTGCCGTCGCCGTTGAGGTCACCGGGTTGGTCGGGGGCCTCGGGGCTGTCGGCGTAGAAGAGGTAGGCGGTCAGGTCGGAGCGGTTGCCGCCGGCGTTGAGGCTGCGGACGAACAGCCGGTGCGGGCCGGTGGACATGGGGGTGAGCTGGATGGTGGCGGTGCCGCCCGGGCCGGCGTCGACGGCACGCACCTTCTGGTCCCAGTCGGACCAGTACTCGTAGCGCTCGACGCCGGTGGCGCCGCCGGGGGCGAGGGTGAACGTTCCCGCGGTGCGGGCGGTACCGGTCTCGTTCGGCCAGCCGTCGGAGCCGTCCGGGTACTGCGGTGAGGTCACGGCAGGCGGGTTGCTGGGCCGCTGGGCGCTGAAGCCGAAGAGGCAGCCGGGTTCGCCGAGGGCCGGCGTCCAGTCGGAGTTGGCGCGGTCGTCGAAGGCCTGCGCCTTCCAGGAGAAGCGGCCGCCGGAGACGTCCTCGTACTGGGCGAGCAGGGCACGCGGCACCTTGACGCGGGCGATGCTGCCGCTGGTCACCGAGACGGACTGGTCGAAGAGCAGGCCGGGTTCGGTGTGGCGTTTGCCGGTGGCCCAGAGGTGGAAGCGGGCCTTGACGGTGCCGCCGTCGGGGTCGGCGATCTTCGCGTTGAGCCAGACGTCGGTGTTGCCCAGGGTGACGTGCTGTCCGGAGGCGGGTGTGCAGCTTCCGCCGACCAGGGTGCTGGGCGTGGTGTCGAGGGCGCTGGGTGCCTTGGGCGGGGTGTTGTACTCGGTGGAGAGCACGGCGGACCTGGCGTCGAACTTCTTCCAGGCGAAGGTGTCGCTCTCGTTGGCGGCGCGCAGTCCGAAGGTGATGTTGTTCTGCTTGCCGCTCGCCGCGCGCTTCGCGGCGGCCGTCGCGTCGAAGGCGATGTTGCCGGCGGGGCAGGAACCGCTCCAGCCGTTGGCGTCGTTGACCTCGTCGAGCTTGCTCGACCAGGTGGGCTGGTTGTTCCAGGTGGTGCTGGAGCTGATCGCGCCGGTCTGCCACAGCTGGACGGGCCGCTTGTTGCAGGACCACGAGTAGGTGTTCTTGATCCGGAACGTCGACTTGATGATCTGCTTGTCGGTGTTCCACAGGTTCCGGGAGTCCATGCGGAAGAAGGACCGCCCGAGGTGGTTGGTCTCACCCTCGTAGCCGACGCGGGCCTCGGTGGTCGTGCCGCTGCCCCAGCCGCTGCCGTTGAAGTAGGCGGTGTTGGGGTAGCGCTTGTAGGCGAGCGTCCAGGCGGCGCGGGAGCCGGTGACGTACGGGTCGATGTAGACGGGGTAGGCGGTGTCCTTGCCGGTCAGCAGCGACCGGTCGGGGACGAGGGAGAGCGTGTCGTCGGTGAGCGTGACGGGCATGGCGCTCTCACGGGCGCCCGGCGGCGGCGCGAACTCGCTTCCCGCGGCGGCACTTCGGCCGCGGCCGCGGTCGCGGTCGGCGGGAGCAGCCGTGGCGTGCCGCTCGGTGCCGGCCGCGCCGGAGCTGTCCCACATCCGCGGCGTGGGCGCGTGGAAGACCTCCTGGCCGGCGTGGTCGACGGCGGTGATGTTGCCGTGCCGGTCGACGTCGGTCGAGACGCCGTTGGTGCGCATGCCGATGCTGACGCGCCGCAGCCGGGGGTGGGCGGCGGCCTTCGCCGACTTCACGACGAGCAGCTGGGCGAAGCCGTCGGGGCCTGCGGAGAGCTTGAGGTCGACGCCGGGCAGCACCTCGGGATAGGTGGCGGTGTTGTCCTGGACTTCAGGGGCCGGGAGGGGGTCGGGCCAGGAGAACTCGATGCTGCGGCCGTCCCTGCGGATCACGGCGAGTGGGCCGTCTCCGCCGGTGGAGAAGCGCATGCCGACGGCGGTGGCACGCGGGGCGAGGCCGTCGCGGCCCGCGACGAGGCGCGTGTCGACGTCGAGGAGGCGGCCGTTCCGGCGGACCCGCTGGGGGACGGCGTGGCGTTCCTCGGTGAACGTGCCGGAGGGGTTGGCGAAGACGGCGGCGGTCTCGCTGCGGAGCGCGAGGACCTCGACCCGCTTGCCGCTGCGCGCGGCTTCGCGGGACGCGGCGTCGCGGGCGGCGGCGGTGCTCTCGTCGCCCTCGGGGGCGTCCGACGCGTCGGTGGTGCCTGGGAGCCTGTCGGCCGGCGCGCCGACCGCGCCCGCGACGCCGACGGGTCCGCCCAGTAGCGCCGCGCCGAGCGCGGCGGCGAGTGCGACGGCCGCCGGACGGCGTATTCCGGCCGCCCGTCTCAACCTGTGCGCAGAAGTGGACATCGAGCCACCTTCCTGTGTTGTCAAAGAACGCCCAGGAACCCTAGAGCTATTTCCCCGCACAGGTAAACACCGGTCGGAATAACGAGGAAAAACGGAATGCCGTGCTCCATGGCGCGGAAAGTCAACACCTTGACCACCAGCGCCACCTGAGACCCAAGCAGCAGCGCGGAGTGATCTGCGCCACACAGCGGAACGAGTCATTCCAGGATTTCTCCGTGTAGCGTGCGTGCTAGTTTCAGCGCGCCCACAATCAGACGATTGAAAGCGGCTGAATAAATGAACTCAAACAGCCGGCCGTTTAGCAGCGGCCGGATAATTCCGCGCGGCCTGAGACGTGTCGCACTGCACTCCCTGACCCTGGTCACCGCCACGGCGGTGCTGACCGCCGTGCTGCCCGGGGAACCGGTCGCCGCGGCCGAGCGCTCCTCGCTCGCGCTGCCCGGCCTGGACCACGACAAGCCCGTCCCGGTCAGTGACGTCACCGGCGGTCGCTCCACCCGCGTCGACGAGGCGTCGGGGAAGGCGGCGCGCCGCAGCCCACGAGCCAGTTGGCCGAAGGCCGGGGCGGCGACCGTGGACCTCCCGGCCGTCCGCCGAGGCGACCGGCGCGCCGCCGACAAGGCCCGCGCCAAGGCCAGACCCGGGGCGCTGCCCGTCGAGTTGGCGCACGACGGCCGCCGCGCCGAGCGTGCGGACCGGCCGGCGCTGCGGCTGCGGGTGGAGACCCTGGACCGCGCCGCCGCGGAGCGGGCCGGCGTCGACGGCGTACTGCTGCGGGTGACAGCCACCGACCGGAGCACCGGGCAGGACGCCGGACGCACCGGCCGCACCCGCGAGACCGTCGACCTGACGGTGGACTACGACCGCTTCCGCGACGCCTACGGCGGCGACTGGGCCGGTAGGTTGACGCTGAAGCGGCTCCCCGACTGCGCCCTGGACACCTCCGACAAGGCCCCGAAGGCGAAGCCCTCGGAAGCCTCCGCGGGCGGGAACTGCGCGCCCGCCGAGGCGCTGCCGGACGTCAGCAACGACGTGCGGGCCGGCAGGCTGGCCGCTCCGGTCACCCTCACGGCCGGACAGCCCATGCTGCTGGCCGCCGAAGCGGCCCCCTCCGGCTCCGGCGGCTCCTTCGGCAAGACCTCGCTCTCGCCTTCCGGCTCCTGGTCGGCCGGCGGCTCGACCGGAGCGTTCAACTGGTCGTACCCGCTGGAGACTCCGGAGACCTCCGGCGGCCTGGACCCCGAACTCTCCCTGGACTACTCATCCCAGGCGGTCGACGGCCGCACCTCGGCGACCAACAACCAGGCCAACCCGGTCGGTGACGGCTGGACGCTGACCGAGAACTTCGTCGAGCGCACGTACACCGGCTGCTCCGACGACCGTTCCGGTGGCAACAACCGGACAAAGACCGGCGACCTGTGCTGGGGCAGCGACAACGCCACGCTCTCCCTGGGCGGCGAGTCCAACGAGCTGGTAAGGGACGACAGTTCGGGCGAATGGCGGCTCAAGGACGACGACGGCACCCGCGTCGCCCGCCTCAGCTCCACCGCCCGCGGCAACGGCGACGACAACGGCGAGTACTGGCGCGTCACCACCACCGACGGCACCCGCTACTACTTCGGCTACAACCGGCTGCCCGGCTGGAGCAGCGGCAAGCCGGAGACCAACTCGACGTGGACCGTCCCCGTGTACGGCAACCACGAGGGCGAGCCGTGCCACAAGGCCTCGTTCGCCGACTCCCACTGCGACCAGGGCTGGCGCTGGAACCTCGACTACGTCGTCGACCCCAACGGGGACGCGATGGCGTACTACTACGGCGCCGAGACCAACCGCTACGCCCGCAACATGAGCGCCGCCACCGGGCTCGGCACGCCGACGACCTACGTGCGCGGCGGCCACCCGCTGCGGATCGAGTACGGACTGCGGTCGAACGACCTGTACGCCGACCCGGCGGCCCGGATCCGCTTCACCGCGGGCGAGCGCTGCCTGGTGACGACCGCTTTCGACTGCGCGCCCGGCAAGTTCACCAAGGAGAACGCGAAGCACTGGCCGGACGTGCCGTTCGACCAGCACTGCGCTTCGGGAGACTGCAAGGGCAAGTCGTCACCGTCGTTCTGGAGCCGCAAGAAGATCGACTCGATCACCACCGAGGTGCGGTCCGGTTCCGGCTTCCGGAAGGTCGACTCGTGGCGGCTGCGCTACCAGTTCCCGTCCACCGGTGACGGCAGCTCCCCCGCGCTCTGGCTTGCCGGCGTGCTGCGCACCGGGCACACCGGGACCGGAGACACCACGCTGCCCGAGGTGGCGTTCCGAGGCGTACAGCTGCCCAACCGGGTGGCCGGCGTGAACGACAACATCCCGCCGCTGGTGCGGTACCGGGTGCACGCCGTGGACACCGAGAGCGGCGGCACCCTCGGCGTCACCTACAGCAAGCCGGACTGCACCGCCGCCGACCTGCCCGCCGAGACGTCCAACACCCGGCGCTGCTACCCCGTCTACTGGAACTCCGAGGACGACCCGGCGGCCGACTGGAAACCGGTGAAGGACTGGTTCCACAAGTACGTGGTGACCACGGTCCTGGAGGAGGACAACGTCGGCGGCGCGCCCGCCCAGCGCACCGACTACACCTACCTGGGCGGCGCGGCCTGGGTGAGGAGCGACGACGAGTTCACCAAGTCGGCGCACCGCACCCACAGCGTCTTCCGGGGCTACGGCCACGTCCGCACCACCGAGGGCACCGGCCAGGACGGCACCAGGCAGCGCACCGAGACCCGCTACTTCCGGGGTCTGCCGGGCGCGAAGGTCGCGGACGACGAGGGCGCCACGGTCGACGACGCCGCCGAGTTCGCCGGGATGACCCGCGCCGAGACCGTCTACGACGGCGACCGGATCATCTCCTCCGAGACCTCGGTGCCGTGGCGCTCCTCCGTCACCGCGTCCCGCGCCCGCGAGGGCCTGCCCGCGCTCACCGCGCGGATGACCGGAGTCCGGGAGACGGCCACCCGCGAGCCCGTCAGCGACGGCGGCTGGCGGCGGACGAAGACCGAGACCACCTTCGACGGCCTCGGCATGCCGGTCCGCGTGGTGGACCACGGCGACACCGGTCGCAGCGGCGACGAGACCTGCACCGAGACTACCTACGCGCGCAACACCGACAAGAACATCGTCGAGACCGTCGCCACCGAGAAGGTCACCACCGGAACCTGCGCGACCACCGGCGAGCTGGTCTCCCACTCCCGCACCTACTACGACGGCGCGACCTCGCCGACCACCGCCCCCACCCGGGGCCTGGCCACCCGCGAGGAGGAGCAGGACGCCGCCGGCACCGGCTTCTGGACGGTCGCCGAGACCGTCTACGACAGCCACGGCCGACCCACCCGGGTCACCGACGCCGAGGGCGGCCGCACCAGCACCGCCTACACCCCGGCGACCGGCGGCCTGCCCACCAGGACCGTCGTCACCGACCCGATGGGACACCCGACCACCACCGACCACGACCCGGCGCGCGGCGTGCCGACCGCCGAGACCGACGCCAACGGCAAGCGGACCGAAGCCGAGTACGACGGCCTCGGTCGGCTGCTGCGGGTGTGGGAGCCCGGCTGGAGCCGGTCCGCCAACCCCGACAAGCCGTCGGCCGCGTACACGTACACGATCTCGCGCACCGCTCCGACGGTCGTCGCCAGCACCGTGCTGAACAACAACGGCGACCGCAGGACGAGTTACGAGATCTACGACGGTCTGCTGCGCGAACGGCAGACGCAGATGCCGGCCGCGAACGGCACCGGCCGGGTCATCACCGAGACCCACTACGACAGCCGCGGCCTGACCTGGAAGAGCTACGACTCCTACTACGCGACGGGCAACCCGTCCGGCACCCTCGTCGCGCCGGACGACACCAAGGTGCCGTCGGTGACCAGGACGCTGCACGACGGCGTCGGCCGGGTCACCGAGGCCGTCCAGGAGAAGTACGGAGAGGAGCGCACCCGCACCAGGACCCTGTACGAGGGCGGCGACCGCACCACCGTCGTGCCCCCGGCCGGCGGTAAGGCCACCACCCGGATCACCGACGTCCACGACCGGCCGGTACGGCTGCTGGAGTACACCAACACCTCCCGCACCGAGCACCAGGAGACGGCCTACCGCTACGACAAGCTCGGCCGGCTGGTGGAGATCACCGACCCGGCCGGCAACAAGTGGACGTACACCTACGACGCCCGGGGCATGGTGGTCGAGTCCGACGACCCCGACCAGGGCGTCCAGCGCCGTCGCCACGACCGGCTCGGCCGGCAGACGCAGCTGACGGACTCGCGGGGCGTCACGCAGGTCATGGAGTACGACGCGCTCGGCCGGAACACCGCGCTGAAGGAGGGCGACAAGCTGCTCGCGGACTGGTCCTACGACCAGGTCGCCAAGGGTGAACTCGACCGCTCCCGACGGCTGGTGGACGGCGCGGCGTACGTCAACCGGATCACCGGCTTCACCGACGACTACCAGCCGACCGGCCGCCAGGTCGTCATCCCGTCGGCCGCCGGCCGCGCCGCCGGGACCTACGAGTGGGGCTACGGCTACAACGGCTACACGGGCGCCCAGGAATGGGTCGCCCAGCCGGCCGTCGGCGACGTGCCCGCCGAGCGGGTCACCACCCGCTACGACGGGAGCGACCAGGCCACCCGGCTCACCGCCGGCGGCCGGGTACTCGTCGACGACACCGTGTACGACGCGATGGGCTCGGTGCTGCGGAAGCAGTTCGGCCCGTCCGGCAAGCGGCTCTACCAGACCAGCCAGTACGACGAGCACACCGGTTTCCTGACCCGGCTCACCGTCGACCGGGACCACGCACCGCAGCGGGTGGAGGACACCCGCTACGGCTACGACCCGTCCGGCAACATCACCCGGATCAGCACCGACCGCGGCCAGGACGCCGAACTGGAGAAGGACACCCAGTGCTTCTCCCTCGACCCGCTCCAGCGCCTCACCGACGCGTGGACCGCGACCGACGACTGCGCCGCGCAGCCGGGCGGCCTGACCGCACCGAAGGTCGGCGGCCCGGACGCCTACTGGCACTCCTACCGCTACGACGCGCTGGGCAACCGCACCCGCGAGGTGCGGCACGGCGTGGGCGGCGCGGCCGACACCGTCCGCACCTACCACTACGACAAGGAGGGACGCCCCGGCGCCCTGACCAAGGTCACCACCACAGGCGCCGAGCAGACCGAGGACACCTACGGCTACGACTCGGCGGGCAACACCACCACCCGCCGCGCGGGCGGCCGTGACCAGCGGCTCACCTGGGACGCCGAAGGCCTGCTCACCGAGGTCAGGGACGGCGGGACGGTCACCTCGTTCGTCCACGACGCCGACGGGCAGCGGCTGCTGCGCACCCACGACGACACGGTGACGCTCTACCTGCCGGAGGGCAACGAGCTGGAGCTCGGCGGCGGCACCTCCGCCACCGGCACCCGCTACTACGAGCACGGCGACGACACGGTGGCCGTCCGCGTCGGCGACGACCTGAAGTACCTCTTCGACGACCACCACGGCACGGCCACCACCGCCGTGGACGCCGAGGACCTGGAGGTGACCACCCGCCGCAGCCTGCCGTTCGGCGCGGTGCGCGGCGCGGCCGCCACCTCCTGGCCGGGCCAGCGCGGCTTCGTCGGCGGCACCGAGGACCCGACCGGCCTCACCCAGGTCGGCGCGCGAGCCTACGACCCCGAGCTGGGCCGGTTCATCAGCGTCGACCCGCTGACGGACCTCGGCGACACCCAGCGCATGAACGCGTACACGTACGCGAACAACAACCCGGTCACCTTCTCCGACGACGACGGCCTCTTCTTCAAGAAGTACTGGAAGAAGGCGAAGAAGAGCGTCAAGCGCTACTACAAGAAGACGAGGTCGTACGCGAAGCGGACGTACACCAAGGCGAAGAAGCGCTACTACTCGGTCAAGCGGGTGGTGAAGAAGAAGTTCAAGTCGGTCAAGCGGTACGCGAAGGTCGCCTACAAGAAGGTGAAGAAGACCTTCCGGACGTACAAGAAGGTGGCGAAGAAGCGGTTCGTCACCAAGGGTCCGAAGGGTCCCAGGGCGAAGCCACGACGCACCACCGGGTCCCGCAGCAGCGCGATCGGCCAGAGACCGTCGCCACGGACCATGGCCGCGAGCACAGCGGGCGGCCAGGGAGGCTCGAGCTTCGGCGAGGGCGCCAGCAACCTGTGGGACAAGACCAAGAACTACGTCCGTGACAACAAGACGGAGCTGAAACAGCAGGCGGTCCACCTCGGCATCAACATCGGAATCGGTATCGCGGCGGTGGCCGTCGGTGCGGCAGTCTGCGCCGGTACCGCGGGCGTCGGCTGCGTCGTGCTCGCTGCGGCGGGTGTCGCGGCGATCGGCGGCGCCATCGCCCACACCACCGCGGCGATGGCGATGAACGAGGAGATCACCGGCCGGAAGGCCGCCCAGTGGTCGTTCGGCACGGCGGCGGGCACCATCGCCAACTCCGTGTCCGTCGCGAAGACGGGTTCGACGATCCTGGGCAACGTCTGGAAGGGGATCACCCGCAAGTAGCACGGGTCGCCCCCGGCGACACACCACACACCGGCGGCCGGTCGGTGGGGATAACCCCACCGACC
>NZ_VJYK02000125.1 GCF_007097205.2 Streptomyces alkaliterrae | reverse complement strand
GGGCCGGGGGCGGACAGTACCGGGTCGCCGCGCAGGATCGCCTGCTCCAGCATCCGGGTCTCCTCGCCCGGTTCCAGGCCGAGCTCGTTCACCAGCTCCTGGCGGGCGGTGCGGTAGGCGGCGAGGGAGTCCGCGGTCCGGCCGCAGCGGTAGAGGGCGAGCATCAGTTGGCGGGTGAGCCGTTCGCGCAGCCGGTGGCGGCGGGCGGCGGCGCCCAGCTCGTCGACGATCTGCTCGTGGCGGCCGAGGGTGAGGGAGAGTTCGAAGTGCTCCTCGGCGGCGGTCAGATGGAGTTCTTCCAGTCTGGGCTGCTCGACCGCGCACAGCGGGGTGTCGCCGAGGTCGGCGAGCGGGGTGCCGCGCCACAGCGCTAGTCCTTCGCCGAGCAGCCGGGCGGCCTCCGCCGGGTCGCCGGCGGCCAGCTCACGCGAACGGAGCAGTAGCGTGCGGAACCGGCCGAGGTCGGTCTCCTCGCGGTCGGCGACCAGCAGGTAGCCGCCGGCCTGGGTGCGGATGCGGCCCTCCGGCAGCAGCCGACGGAGGCGCATGACGTAGTTGCGGGTGGTGGTGCGCACGTTCGCGGGCCGCTGTTCGCCCCAGAGCAGGTCGGCCAGCTCCCCGACCTGCGCCACCCGGCCGGGGCGCAGCACCAGTGCGGTCAGCAGCGCCCTCAACATCGGTGCGGTCACCGGCAGTTCGTCACCGTGCTCGTCGACTACGGCCAGCGGGCCGAGGATCTTGAACTCCATGGACACCTCCGCGGCGTCGCTCGTGGTCGCGCCCGCCCGAGCGGCGGTCCGCTGTCCCTGGTTCCGACTCCGGGAGTATCGCGATCTTGTCATCTCGGACCCAACCGTCGGCGGCGTTCTGTCCACGGATCGTGACCCTCCCGGCACAATGCCCGCGTTTGGTGCGCGTCGCCGCGCGCCGCGCCGGGCGGCGAGGCAGGCTTGGGTGGTCGGCGGTGAGACGCGGGAGGTGGCACGGGATGGGTGGGCAGCCGGAAGGCGAGCCGCTGCGGTGTCTGGTGACGGGCGCGACGGGCTACCTGGGCGGCAGGCTGGTGCCCGAGCTGCTCGCGGCCGGTCACCGGGTGCGCTGCCTGGCCCGCACGCCGCGGAAGCTGCGTGACCACCCGTGGGCCGGGGACGTGGAGGTGGTGCGCGGCGACGTCACCGACGAGGAGTCGCTGCGCGAGGCGATGCGGGACGTCGACGTGGCGTACTACCTCGTGCATTCCATGGGCGGTGCGGACGACTTCGAGCGCACGGACCGGCTGGCGGCCCGGATGTTCGGGCGCAGCGCGCGGGCGTGCGGGGTCGGGCGGATCGTGTACCTGGGCGGGCTGGTGTCCTCCCGGGTGCCGGAGGAGCAGCTCTCCCCGCATCTGCGCTCCCGCGCCGAGGTGGGGCGGCTGCTGCTGGAGTCCGGGGTGCCGACGACGGTGCTGCGGGCCGCCGTGGTACTCGGCTCGGGCTCCGCGTCGTTCGAGATACTGCGCTACCTCACCGAGCGGCTGCCGGTCATGGTCACACCCGGCTGGGTGCGCACCCGTCTCCAGCCGATCGCCGTGCGGGACGTGCTGCGCTACCTGGTGGGCAGCGCGCGGATGCCGCGTGAGGTGAACCGTGCCTTCGATATCGGCGGGCCGGACGTGGTCACCTATCGGGAGATGATGCGACGGTACGCGGCCGTCGCCGGGCTGCCGCGCCGTCTTGTCGTGCAACTCCCTCTGCTGACACCGAAGTTGTCGAGCCTGTGGATCGGTCTGGTCACGCCGGTGCCCGGGTCCATCGCCCGTCCGCTCGCCGAGTCGCTGCGCTGCGAGGTGGTCTGCGAGGAGCAGGACATCCTCCGCTACGTACCGGATCCGCCCGGGGGCCGGATCGGTCTCGACGAGGCACTGGCCCTGGCGCTGCGCCGCGTCAGGGACGCCGACGTCGCCACCCGCTGGTCGTCCGCGTCGGTGCCCGGCGCGCCCAGCGACCCGCTGCCCACCGACCCGGAGTGGGCGGGCGGCAGCCTCTACACGGACGAGCGGGAGTTGGTCGTCGCCGCCTCTCCGGAGGCGCTGTGGCAGGTGATCGAGGGGGTCGGCGGGGAGAACGGCTGGTACTCGCTGCCGCTCGCCTGGGCGGTGCGCGGCTGGCTGGACCGGCTGGTCGGCGGCGTCGGGCTGCGGCGGGGCCGCCGGGACGCGCAGCGGCTGCGGGTCGGCGACTCGCTGGACTTCTGGCGGGTGGAGGAGATCGAGCCGGGCCGGCTGCTGCGGCTGCGCGCCGAGATGCGACTGCCGGGCCTGGCCTGGCTGGAGATGTACTGCGAGCGGGACGAGCGGGGCCGGACGCGCTACCGGCAGCGGGCGCTGTTCCATCCGCACGGGCTGGCGGGGCAGGCGTACTGGTGGGGCGTCTCGCCGTTCCACGCGGTGGTCTTCGGCGGGATGGCCCGCAACATCGCCGGGGCGGCCGCCGCGCGGACGTCCGCCGCCCCGGTCCACTGACCGGGGCGGGGCCGTCTCGTCCTCAGGCGGTGTCGTGCTCAGGGTGTGTCGTCCTCGACGGTGTGCATCGCGGCCTCCTCCGCCGAGGCGGCGGCGCCGTCGAGCCCTACGTCGTCGGCGACCAGGTCCTTCTCCCGGTCGCCGCGCGCTCCCTCGTCCTCCGCGACCAGTCGGCCGCTGCGGCGGTCGCCGACCTCAGCGTCGCGCGGTTCGCCCTCGCCGCCGGGCATGTCGCCGACGCCGTCTCCGTCCGGTGCGGCCACGTCGGGTTCCTCCCGGGCCAGCCGGCCGTCGAGCGGTTCGCGCTCGCGCTGCTCTGCGCCCGTGGTGCCCCAGCTCTCGGCGGCCAGCGGCTTCTCCGGAGGCGAGTAGCCCTCCTCGATCGCGGGGTCGGCGCCCCGCTCGACCAGCGAGTCCCTCGGGTCGAGCTGGGCGGCGTCGTCCTCGACCTCCCGGCCCTGCGGGCGTGCGTCCGGCTGGTACACCTCGTCGCCCATCGGCGCCTGCTGCTCGCCCGCGGCGTCCGCGGCCGTCTCAGGGTTCTCGGAGTCCATGCCTCTCTCCGTCCGACAGCGGTTGGTGATCTTCGGGTACACCGCTTCGTGCGCCCACAAACCCGTCGCCCAGCCCCGGCTCGGTCGCGCCGGCGGGAGCAGGGTCGGCGCGGCGGCCTACCAGCTCCGCGACATGCCACAGGAGGGCGTAGGCGAGCACCGCCAGGGCCAGCGCCGCGCCGCCGCCCTTGGCCAGCCCGGACAGCAGGTGCTCCAGCCGCTCACCCGCGGAGCCGTGGCCCGGTCGCCGCACGACCTCCAGCACTCCCCCGAACAGCCCGGCGGCGGCCAGGGCGGCCAGCACCAGGCCGTTCGCCCGGGACGGCATGGCCGCCCGTTCGGCCGGGGCGAGGCGATGGCGAAGCCAGGCCCGCCGGGCCCACCAGAGCAGCAGCGCGCCGCCTACGAGAGTGCTCAGGTGCTGCAGCAGCCGGGCCACGTCCAGCCCGGCGACCACGTCCGCGCGCATGAAGGCGTAGTGCCGCACGACGTAGCCGTCCCAGCGGGTGAAGGAATCCCACAGCACGTGGGTGAGCGCGCCGACGGCCGCCGAGACCAGCACCCACGGCAGCAGCCGCAGGCGTGCGCCGACGTTCCGAGGTGCCGTGGAGGCGCGCGGCGGACGCAGGGGCAGCAGGGCTGCGACGGGCCGCCGGACGGTCCAGTAGAGCGCGAGCAGCGCGAGTGCCAGCAGCAGGTCGTACCGGAGGATCCCGAGCAGGGAGTGCGTCTCGGTGGCGTTGACGAAGTCCCGGTACCAGGACTGCGCGGAGACCGGCACGTCCAGGAAGTACGGCAGGTCGGGGGCCATCGCGCCGGCGACCAGCGCGGCCGGGACGAACGGGCGGCGGAACAGCGGCAGGACCGCCGCGGGGTGGCACAGGGTGAAGGGCACGACGTTCCTCGTGAGTGGGCGAAGGGTGCGCGGGGCGGGGCCGTCGGCGGCGTCGGTGGCCCGTGGGCCGGCCGACGCCGCCGACGGCGTTGGGAGCCGCCCTCGCGGCTCAGTCCGCGGAGGCGCGGGGGCGGCGCAGGACCCTGACCGCGGCCGCGGGCAGCACGGCGAGCGGGAGCAGCGCCAGACCGGCCAGCACCGGGCCGGGCTGTCCGGCCCACATCCAGTGGCTGAGGGCGGCCAGCGGGGCGCAGGCGAGCGCCATCGCGGTCAGCTCGCGGACGCCGTTGCTTCCGGCGCGGACGGCGAGTACGCAGCCGGTCACCGCGAGGACCAGCAGCGGCCAGGCGCCGTAGTCGGTGGTGACGGCGAGCAGCCCGGAGTGCACGGCGGCCGGCGGCAGCCAGGCGACGAGCGCCACCACTCCGGCCGTCCGGGTGGCGGCCGGGGCGGGCGGCGCGTCCGGCGGGCACGCCCAGATCACGCCGGCCGCGAGCAGGGCGGCGGCCGTGGACAGCACCACGGGGTCGTTGTGCACGCCCTGGAACAGCACCATGGCGAGTGTCGAGGCCAGCAGCCCGGCGACGGTCAGCCGGGCGCCCGCCGCCCAGCGCCCGCTGAAGGCGGTGACAGCGCCGACCATGACCAGCAGGTGGGTGGCGGCGAGCAGCCCGTCCGCGACCCCCAGCTCCAGGCTGGTGAACGGGAAGGCGCCCGCTCCGTGCGCCTCCCAGCCGACCCAGATACCGGAGAGCCACCAGCCGAACCGCAGCGCCGTGGCGACCGCCGCGGCGACCATCGCATAGGGGGCGGCGATCTTCAGCAGCGCACCGAGCGAGCCGGCCGAGCCGAGGCCGAGCCGCAGTCGTACGGCGTGGCCGACGATCCCGGCCGCCTCACGCAGTCGCGTCGGGGCGGACGCGCCGCGGGTCGATTCCCGGTACACGTCGGCGATCTCAGGGCCGTAGGTGCGCCGGTAGGTGGCCGGGTAGAGGCGCAGCAACATGTCGATCATGCGGTCGCCGCCGAGGTGCGCGGCGATCCGGTGGCCTGGGAGCTGAAGGCTCCGAGGCGGCGGCTGGCCTCCCGGGCCGTGGCCGCCAGTCGCTCGGCCTCCGCCTCCAGCCGCTCCCTGCCCGTGTCGGAGAGCGTGTAGACGCGGCGGAGCCGGCCGTCCACGACCTCCTCGCGGTGCACCTCGATCAGCCCCTGCTTGAGCAGCCGCTCGAGGGCGCCGTAGAGGGTGCCGGTACGCATCGTCACCTGGCCGTCCGAGATCTTCCGGATCTCCTGGGTGATGGCGTAGCCGTGTCTCGGTTCGTCGGCGAGTGCCGTCAACAGCAAAAGGGTGGGCTCCTGCATCACACGCTGAGTCATGTCGCCAACATATGTCACCTGACGACATATGCGCAATGCCGACCCATGCGGAACCAGCCGCCGACCGCCGGTCGCCGGTTACCCTGTTGCGCGTATCGAAGGAGAGCGGACGTGGCCGACTCGAACGCGGCCGCGGCAGACCGGCGCACGACCTGGTCGGGGGCGTGCCACGGCACGCTCGGCGAACTCTTCCAGGGGCCGCTGCGGCACGCGGGCCGTACCGAGATCGCACTGGTCTCCTTCCCCGTCGACCGGCGCTCCTGGCGCCGCTTCACCGCCGACCCGACCGCCGCAGCGGACGCGGTCGGCCCTCTTCCGCCGGGCGAGCGGTCCGCCCGAGCGGCCGACATGTTCCTGCGGCACCACCGCCTTGCCATGCCGCCCGGCCGCTGGCACGCCCGTTCGGAACTGACCGTCGGCGCCGGCATGGCCAGCTCCACGGCCGACATCGTGGCCACGCTGCGCTGCCTCTTCCGCGTCTTCGACCTGCCGTACGACCGGCGGCTGGTAGTCGACACCCTTTCCCGCATCGAGCGATCGGACAGCGTGTTCCTGGACGAGTTCGCGCTGTACCTCAGCGGCGCCCACCGACTGGTTCGCCGCCTGGGCACCGCCATCGGCTTCCACACCGCGTACCTGGTGGAACCGGCAGCCGTGGACACCGCCGCCGTCACCCCGCTGCTGACCGCGCACTACCGGCGGAACGAGGCGCGCTACGCGGACTGCCTGCGGGATTTGCTGGCCGCCTTCGCCGCCGCCGACCCGCTCGCCGTGGCACACGCGGCCACCCGCAGCGCGGCGCTCTCCCAACAGGCGCTGCCCAAAGCGGACTTCGAGACGCTGCTCGACCACAAGGACACGTTCGGCGCGGACGGGATGTTCGTCGCCCACACCGGCTCGGTACTCGGCTACCTCTTCGCCCGTCGCCCCTCCCCCGCCCTGAAGGGGGAGCTGTCCGCGTTCTTCCACTCGCTGGGCCACCCGTGCTCGTTCGCCCGGGCCGGATACGGGTGAGCGCGCCGGGCGGCGCCGGGACGGGCTCAGCCGAAGAGGCGCCGCACCCTGATCGTGTGCACCGGCCGCTCCTCGCCCGGCACTCCCCGAACCCGCCGCGGTTCGCGCCGGGCCGCCCGGGAGCGCTTCGGCCGGGATGCCGACCCCGTCCTCTCGTCCTCGTGTCCGTCCGCGCGCACCGGCAGCATGTCACCGGCGGCCTCCGCCGCCCGCTCGCCCTCACCTCCGGCTTTCATGGCTGCTCCGGAGCCCGGCTCAGAGGGTGACGGCGTTCCAGTCCGGCGGAACGCCTTGTGCGCCGCCGGCGCGCACCGCCTCCACGACCGCCTGGTGGAGGTTGCGGCTGTCCGCCTCGGACCGGCAGGGGACCGGACTGCCGCTCATGGTGTACCAGTCCGATGCGCCGCTGTACTGGACCGCGACATATGCCTGGGACCCGTCCCAGGTGGTGTGCACTGTCAGGTCACCGGTCATGACGCCGAGTTCGTTGCTCCGAACTCCCGCCGACCCGGTGAACACGCCGGTTGTGGTCCACGATGCCCAGGCCATGTCGATCACCCCTTCGCGCCTCGCCGAACTCCATCCTCACAACAATCCTCCATGAGCGGTATTCCGGACTTCCAGAGGTTTGCCGGACAAACCATTTTTCTTCTGCGTTTTTACCTCAGTACGACACCCCTGTTTCCTCCTTCCCTCACGCAGTGTCGCCGTTCAGTCGCTTTCCGCCTCGTTGAGGTCCGCCGCGACGTGGTGCGCCCACGAGCGGACCCGCTCGGGGTCGCGGAAGTCCCCGCCGTGCCCGCGCCGCAACAGCTGACGCGCGAGCCAGCCGGGGGTCTCGGCCGTGACGCTGCCGCCGAAGGTGACGTGCTCGCGGGCACCCAGGCGCGCGGCCAGCCGTGCCACGCCCGGCGCAGGCGGCACCTCGCCCTTCGCCGCCGAGTCGTCGATCGGACCGCTGCTGAACAGGAACACCGGCCGGTCGGCCAGTTCCCCGCCGTGTCGGCGCGCGAAGCGGCGCGCGTCCGCGTGCCAGCGGCCGGCGTACAACGCGCCGCCGAGCACCACCGCGTCGTACGCCGCGACGTCAGCCGCCGAACCCGCCGGCACCACGTCGGCGTCGCAGCCGTCCGCGCGCAGCGTGGCACCGATCTGCTCCGCGATCCCGGCCGTCGCCCCGTGCCGACTGCCGTACGTCACCAGTACCCGAGGTGTGGTCATCTCTCTCTCCTCCTCCGGATTTGGAACTCACAGGCGTCGCTCCGCCTCGGCCACGTGGCGCTTGACGGCTGCGAAGCTGTCCGGCGCCACGGACACCGAGTCGATGCCCGAACGCACCAGGAACTCGGTGAACGCCGGGTCGTCGCTCGGTCGCTGACCGCACAGGCCGACCGTGCGGCCCGCCTCGTGCGCGTCGCCGATCAGGGACGCGATACTGCGCGTGACCGCGGGGTCCCGTTCGTCGAAGACCTCGGCCAGCGCCTCGGAGTCCCGGTCGGCCCCGAGGGTGAGCTGGGTGAGGTCGTTGCTGCCGACGGAGAAGCCGTCGAAACGCTTGGCGAACTCCCGCGCGAGGACGATGTTGGAGGGGATCTCCGCCATCACCATCACCCGCAGCCCGTTCGCACCACGCCGCAGGCCCTCTTCGGCCATCACGTCCAGCACCCGGTCCGCCTCGGTCAGCGTGCGGCAGAACGGGATCATGACCACCACGTTGGTCAGCCCCATCTCGTCGCGCACCCGGCGCAGCGCCCGGCACTCCAGCGCGAACCCCTCCCGGTATCCCTCGGCGTAGTAGCGGCTCGCGCCGCGCCAGCCGATCATCGGGTTGTTCTCGACGGGTTCGAACGGGCGGCCGCCGAGCAGCCGCGCGTACTCGTTGGTCTTGAAGTCGCTCGTCCGCACGATCACCGGGTCGGGCCAGCGGGAGGCCGCGATCCTGGCCACCCCCTGGGCGAGCCGGTCCACGAAGTACTCGGCGCGGTCCGCGTAGCCCTCGGTGAGCGCGTCGAGGCGGGCCCGGTCCTCCGCCTCCAGCCGCTCGGGGTGCAGCAGCGCCATCGGGTGCGCCCGTACGTGGTGGGCGACGATGAACTCCAGCCGGGCCAGGCCCACTCCGTCCGCGGGCAGCCTCCACCAGCGCATCGCGGCCGCCGGGTCGGCCAGGTTGAGCATCACCTTGGTCCGGGTTTCCGGCAGCTCGGAGAGGTCGATGTGCGACTCCTCGTAAGCGAGCAGTCCCGGGTACACCCGGCCCTGGTCGCCCTCGGCGCAGGAGACGGTGACGTCCCGGCCCTCGGTGAGGACCCGGGTGGCGTCTCCGGTGCCGACCACCGCCGGCACGCCCAGTTCGCGGCTCACGATGGCCGCGTGCGACGTCCGGCCGCCGTGGTCGGTGACGATGGCGGAGGCGCGCTTCATGATCGGTTCCCAGTCCGGGTCGGTGATCGAGGTGACGAGCACCGCGCCGCTGGGGAAGGCGTCCAGGTCCACCGGAGCGTCCAGCACCCGCACGGGGCCGCGGCCGACGGCCTCGCCCACCGCGCTGCCGGTCACCAGCGGCGTACCGCGCTCGGTGAGGGTGTAGCGCGCCAGGAGCGCCGAGCGCCGGTTGGCCTGAACGGTCTCCGGGCGGGCCTGGACGATGGAGATCTCGCCGGTGACACCGTCCTTCGCCCACTCCAGGTCCATCGGCGTCCCGTAGTGCCGCTCGACGGCGACCGCCCAGCCCGCCAGGGCTCGGACCTCGTCGTCCCGCAGCACCCGGGCACGCCGTTCGGCGTCGGTGGTGTCGACGGTCCGGGTCAGGCCCTCCTCGCCGTACACCGCCTTGCGCTTCTTGCCGCCGAGCCGCACATGGATCACCGGGTCGAGGTCGGGCTTGTCGAGGGTCGGCTTGAACACCGTGTACTCGTCCGGGTCGACCTGCCCGCTCACGACGGTCTCCCCCAGACCCCACGCCGCGCTGACCATCACCACGTCGGGGAAGCCGCTCTCGGTGTCCAGGGTGAACATCACGCCCGCGCCCGCCAGATCGGAGCGGACCATCAGCTGGACCCCGACGGACAGCGCCACGGAGAGGTGGTCGAAGCCCATCCGCGCCCGGTAGTCGATCGCCCGGTCGGTGAAGAGCGAGGCGTAGCAGCGCCGGCACGCGTCCAGCAGCGCCGGCAGGCCCCGCACGTTGAGGAACGTCTCCTGCTGCCCGGCGAAGCTCGCCTCCGGCAGGTCCTCGGCGGTGGCGCTGCTGCGCACCGCGACCTCCGGGTCGACGCGTCCGGCGTCGCGACCGAGCCGTGCGTACGCCTCACCGATCTCCGCCGCCAGCGGCGCGGGCAGCTCGGCGGTCAGCACGGCGGCGCGGATGGCGGCACCCACCTCGGCCAGCGGGGCGCCGGCGGCGAGCCGGGCGAGCTGTTCGTCGAGCACCGCTCGCAGACCGTTGTGGTCCAGCAGCTCCCAGTAGGCGTCGGCCGTGGTGGCGAAGCCGTCCGGCACCCGGACCCCCGCCTCGGCCAGCTTCCCGGCCATCTCCCCGAGCGAGGCGTTCTTGCCGCCGACAAGACCGACGTCTCCCCGGCCGAGCTGGTTGAACGGGACCACGCGTGCGGCCTTCGCCATGACGTCCTCCGTGGACTGCGGGTCCGGCACGGCTCTCGCACCGGCACGTTCCCACGGTCACACCGCGGCGCCGGCACCTCACAGTGCCGAAGGGGCCGGCGGGTGGGGCCGATCGGCCCTCCCGGCAGGGCCGGATCGGACCGTTTTGACAGGTGCACCACCGGTAATCCGACAGACAGCCGTCGAATTCGGCGAACGCCACATCGGTGGAAGAGGGAGGGACGTTGATGACTGACGTACTGCGCGTGGTCACCGGCAACGGGCAGAAGGTCGAGGCCGGAGAGGAGTTCGCCCCGCTGAGCCTGCGCGCCGAGACGGACGGCGGCCCGGCGGGCGGCCTCGTGGTGAGTTTCCACGTCGACGACCCGTCCGGCACCGGCACCGGGTTCCACGGCGGCTCGCCGGTCATGGTCACCACCGACGTCCACGGCGGTGCGACCACCGACGTCCCCCTCGTGGCCGGCGACTCCGGTGGAACCGTGAGCGTCCTGGCCACGGCCGGCACGGTCACGGTCCGGTACACCCTGGAGGTGATGGCGGGCGACTCCTGAACCTTCGCCTTCTGACCCTTCGCCGCCGGAGGGGTTCAGACGCCCAGCGCGCCGCCCCGCACAGCCGTCACGAAGGCGCCCCAAGTGCCACCGTCGCAGACGCCATCGCCTTCGACGTGGACCGTCCGCCGCCGGAGGCGGTACGGGCGGCGGCCGAGGACGCGGCTGCTGACGACTTCGTCCGCCTGCTGCCGCACGGCTACCGGACGCCGACGGCCGACTCCGCCATGTCCGGCGGCGAGCGTCAACGGCCCGGCCTGGCCCAAGCGTTCGTGCGGCCGCACCGGCTGGTCGTGGCGCACCGGCTGTCGGCCGCCGCCCGCGCGGACGGGCCGAAGGCAAGCGACTCGTCGATGTAGCGCCCGCCGGCGGCCACCTTGCGCACCACCGCCGACAACACCTCCTTCGCCGCGTACTTGTCCACATAACCGCTCGCCTCGGTGGCAGCGGCGTTGCGCAGCACGCCGGGCCGGCCGTGCCACCGCGCGCCTTATCTGATCCTGATTCTGTACAGCGCCCACAGACTGACGACGAACAGCAGCGTCGTCAGGGGCCAGTGGCGCAGGTACAGGGGTCCGTTGACGTAGAGAGCGAGAAGTCCGTAGCCGGCGGCACAACTGCCCAGCAGCCACTGGAACCCATTCGGCAGACGTACGGCGCGCAGCAGTACCACGGCCAGAACGGCGCAGGCGGGGAGGAACCAGGGAAGCGGCGGTCCCCAGCTGAGCACGGTGACGCGGTGCTCCCCGAACTGCGCCGACGCCGCCAGGGCCTCGGCGAGTTCGAACGGCGCCGACCAGTGCGGCGCCATCTCCGCCGACTTCTCGAACGGAAGCCGCCACCGCCACATCACGAACAGCTGCCACACCAGAACGGTGAGCGCACCGGCGTGGCCGATGCGGGCGAGGCCACCCAGGCCGGTCGAGGAGCGCGGCGGGCGGGGAGGCACCACGCGCGGCGGTGGCGACGGCGTGGGACGCGGTGGCGCCGGTCGGCGCGGCACCGGTCTCGGTGGCGCCGGTCGAGGGGCCGGTGGGCGGCGCGCGGGGCCTGGCACCGGTCGCGAGCGGGCCGGACGCGGCGGGGGTTCCGGTCGTGGTCGCGGGGGCCGTTCATACGCCTTCGCCTCGCCTGCCGCGCCTTTCGCGTCGGAGTCCGCAGCGCTGTCGGCCCGCCTCTTCGCGGACGCGGCCCGGTTGCGTCGGGCCGCCCGCATCGCCTCCGTGGTCTCGTCCGCCATGTCGCCGCTGCCCGCTCCTTGACCGTCCCGCCGTCCCGCCGTGGTGCCGTGGTGCCGTGGTGCCGTGGTGCCGTGGTGCCGTGGTGCCGTGGTGCCGTGGTGCCGCCCGATCGTCAGGGCGGCGTACTGCCGACCCGCCGTCGCTTCGCGTAGGCCGCCTGCTGAGCCCGGGTGACGGCCGCCTCGTCCCGCTCTGCCTGGTAGTCGCGAGGATCGGTGCGCAGCGCCGGCAGCCCGCACACCGCGCATTCCGGTCGGCCGCCCGTGCGCAACCACACGCTCTGAAAGGCGTGCTGCCCAGGTGCCTGGCCGAGCACAGCAGGGAAGAACCAGTGGTCGGGTTCCATCGCGAACTGGACCATGGACAGGCCCTCCCGGCGCGGCATGGTGAGGAACCCGGCGATCCGCTCGTCGGCCGCGGGATCGTGCAGCAGGGCCAGCGCGATCTTCGCCGCGGCGGCGGCCGTGTGCTGGATGTCCGGCAGCAGCCCGGGTACCGCGTGGGTCCGACCCGTGCCGTAGTCGGTGCGCGGCTGATGGCCCAGCTCTCCGAGTACCTCCCGGACCCCGCCGGTCGCACACGCCCAGCAGGGTGAGCCGGGTGTGGTGAACACGACCTCTCCACCGGCAGCGCCCTCGTACAACCCCACGAACACCGCGGGTCGACCGACGAAGTAGGACACGTGGTTGAGGAGCTGCTGAGCCTGGTTGTCGTCTGTGGCGGCGATGACCAGGTCCGCGTCGGTGACGAGCCGGTGCAGGGCGAGGCTGTCCCGGGCGGAGAGCTGACGTCGACGCACGGTGACCTTCAGCCGGTTGTTGACCGCGCGCAGCCGGCGCGCGGTCGCCTTCACCTTGCTGGCGCCGATGTCCTCCACGCCGAACAACGCGCGTCCCACGTTCGCCGGCTCCACCACGTCGGGGTCGACGAGGGTGAGGGCTCCCACCCCGGACCGCACAAGCACGTCGGCGAGGTAACTCCCCACCGAACCGACTCCCACCAACAGAACGTGCGCTTGGGCGAGGTCCGGCGAGAGCAGACCGTGGGTGCGGGCGGACAGACCACGGCGCGCCGCGGCCCCCCGGCCGAAGCCCAGCCAGGTGGCGAGCCGGCAGAGCGCGCCGCCACCCTGCTCGACGGCCACCGTTCGCAGCGGCCCCTCCGGCACCTCGGGCATGCTGCTTTGGTGCGGGGCGGGGGCCGCGTTCCTCGGTCGGTCAGGCACACCCACCTCGTGCGGTGGGGGCGGCGGGCACGAGTCGGTGCCGCCGGGTTCCTCGCTCCGCGGCTGGACCGCCCGGCCGGACGACCGCGTCGAGGGTCGTGTCCGTGACGTCCCGGCGTTCCGCAGCGCGTGCCCCAGGCGGTCCAGCGCCGGGACGCGGTGGTCCCATGCCAGTTGCCGCGTCGGCGGCTCCCCGCCGTGTCCCGGCTCCTCGAGAAGCAGCGGGGCGACCACCGGGAAGTCGGGAGTGACGAAGAGATGCCGCGTGAGCTCGTCCTCCGCCGCCGCTGGCAGCCGCACACCCACTCCGGCGACGCCACTGACCACCTGGGTGCGCGGCGACTCCGGTGACCAGGCGAACCCGGCCCGCCGCAAGGCCTCGGCCAGGGGGACGACAACCGGCCGCAGAGGCTCGAGCCGGACACCGCGGGCGGTGCGCGAGGCGCTGTAGAACGACACGCGTGCCCCGCCGTGCAACAACTCGTGCTGCTCAAGTGGTGTGTCGGCGTCGTGGGTGACGATCGGTGCGATGTAGCGACCGAGTTCGGGGACCGCCTCCAGTGCCCTCCCGTACTCCCGGTGGTCCTGGCGCGAGGGGTACGGCATGCCTCGTGGGTGCGAGTGCACGATCCCCTTGAAGCGCTCCGGACCGGCACCCTCACGTCGTGTGATCTCCTCGAGCAGCCAGGAGGTGTTGGAGTACTCCACACGTGTCACGTGAGCGTGCGCGTCGTGGACGAACGCGGTCAGGACGTCCCGGCCACGCAGCCCGAGCAGAGCACCGCCCTGTTCGGGGCCGACCTGGCCGAGGGCAGTGGCCACCTGGTCGATCACGTGGTCGAAGACGTGTACCGGCAGCACGGTGGGCGCTCCTACTGGTCGCGGTTGAACGGGAAGGGGTGCCCCATGCGGACGAAGTCGACGCCGAGCGCCCACGCCGCGGAGCGGGCGTACGCCTCCTCCAGCGTCGGCATGCCGGAGCCGGGGTTACGCGAGAGGCAGATCTTGCCGCTGTTGTAGAGGTGGAAGCCGTGCTGGTCGTGGTCGGGCAGGGACTCCAACTCCGGTTCCAGGAGTCGCACCTTGTAGTCGACCCCGTCGAAGTGCGCGCACATCACATAGCTGTTGTGGAACTCGGTGGTGATCTCGTAGACCCATCCCTCCGCTCCCGGGGTCTCCTCGTAGTAGGTGCCCGGGGGGAGCTTGCGCTCCGCTACACGGCGTTCCTCGGCCAGGCGCGTCGGCGTGCCCTCGCGGATCGGGCGCAGCCGCGAAGCGAAGGTGCTGTGGGGGACCTTGGACAGCGGGGCGTCCTTCTCGTCTCCCGTCCCGAGCCGGACCCGGCCGCCTCGGTCGACGTACACCTGGTCGCGCCCGCTGCGCGGGCCGTCACTCCCCTCGGCCTGGCTGGCCAGGAAGCTGTCGCGGATCGCGTTGAGGTCGTACTTGTCGGCCATCGTTCTCATTCCTCACTCGTGGCCCGGTCTATCAGCTCGTACAACCGGGACGTCTCCGGCGCGTCCGGACCGTAGGTCCGGCAGTAGTCCTCGTACAGGGCCCGGTACTCAAGCCCTGCTCGGCCGGTCTCGCCGGCGGTCTCCAACCAGTGGGCGAGGTCGAAACGGACCTCCGACAGCCACGGGTCGGTGGGCGGCAGCGTGTCGGCGACGGCGGTACGCGTCTCGGCCAGGTGTCCGGCGGCAGTCATCGGATGCCCGGCCTCGCCCAGATACCGGGCGAGGTTCACCGCGCACGCGAGTGTCAGCCGATGGGACGGCCCGTAGACCTCGCGGGCGCGCGCGGCGACGGGGGCGAGCCGCTCCGCGGCGGCCGCCGGGGCGCTCGCCGCGCGCAGGGCGCGCGCCAGCCGCAGCATCAGGTACCAACCTCCGACGTGGTCCGCGGGCAACGTCTCGCGGGCCGTGTCGGCGATCTCGGTGAGAAGGCGGGCCCGCTCCGCGGGGGTGTGTTCCGCCGCGAGCACCGCGTCCAGCCGCGCCTCCAGCCGTCCGACCGGGTCGGGGGGCGGCCGGCGGGTGCGGGGCAGTCCACCA